>NZ_JAQQPR010000020.1:0-123983 GCF_036688705.1 Duganella sp. S19_KUP01_CR8
AGCGGGATCGAACCGCTGACCTCTTGCATGCCATGCAAGCGCTCTCCCAGCTGAGCTATACCCCCCGGGCGCAGAAATAATAAAAGCCGCTTGCGCGACTTTTGTTTTCACTACTTGTATCTATCCAGCGTAAAGCCAAACATCAAACAAATCAGTACAAACAACGTCAACTACAACATCTACAACCTTGGCGTCCCCAGGGGGATTCGAACCCCCGTACTCACCGTGAAAGGGTGATGTCCTAGGCCTCTAGACGATGGGGACTGCGAACAACCAATTCTGCAACGTGGTGGAGGTAAGCGGGATCGAACCGCTGACCTCTTGCATGCCATGCAAGCGCTCTCCCAGCTGAGCTATACCCCCGTTTGCTGCAGAAACAAGAGTATAGCAAAGAAGCTGCGCTATGCAAATACCCTTTTGCAACTTTGCTCAGGATTCAAGTCAGAATCAGAGAAATTTCGCCAGGCGCGCCACAATCGCCTCGCGGCCGAAGATCTGCAGCACGGCGTCGATGGCCGGGGTTTGCAGCTGGCCGGTGACGATCAAACGCAGCGGCATGGCCATCTGCGGCATCTTCAGCGTGTTGGCGGCCAATACTTCCTTGATCATCGCGGCCAGCGCTTCCTTGGTCCACTCCACCGTCGCGCAACGCTCGGCAAACTGCGCCAGCGCCGGCTTGACGGCGTCGGTCAGGTGCTGAGCCATCAGCGCGGCGTCCGGCTGCGGCGCGCGGTAGAACAGCATGGCGGCGTCGGCCAGTTCGTTGACGGTGTTGACGCGCTCCTTCATCAGCGCCAGCACGGCCGGCAGCGCAGGCGCGCCGTCGAACACGGCGCCGGCGGCCAGCATGCGCGGCTGGGCCAGCGCGGCCAGGCGTTCGTTGTCGGCCTGCTTGATATAGTGGTTGTTGAGCCAGTTCAGTTTTTCGATGTTGAACTGCGCCGCCGAGTTGGACAGGTGGGTGCCGTCGAACCAGCCGCACACCTGCTCCATCGAGAACACTTCATCGTCGCCGTGGCTCCAGCCCAGGCGCGCCAGGTAGTTCAGGATCGCTTCCGGCAGATAGCCTTGCGCCGGGTAATCCATGACGTTGACGGCGTCCTTACGCTTGGACATCTTCTGGCCATCGGCGCCCAAGATCATCGGCAGGTGGCCGTACAGCGGCAGCGGCGCACCGATGGCGCGCAGGATGTTGATCTGGCGCGGCGTGTTGTTGACGTGGTCGTCGCCACGCAGCACGTGGCTGATTTCCATGTCCCAGTCGTCGACCGCCACGCAGAAGTTATAGGTCGGCGTGCCGTCCGGACGGGCGATGACCAGATCGTCCAGTTCCTTGTTGCCGATAGTGATGGTGCCTTTGACGAAATCGTCCCAGCTCACTTCGCCGTCCAGCGGGTTCTTGAAGCGCACCACCGGCTTGCGGTCGGCCGGGATGGCCGGTAGGGTCTTGCCCGGCTCCGGACGCCAGGTGCCATCGTAGCGCGGCTTCTCGCCGGCTTCGCGCATGCGCTCGCGCATCGCTTCGACTTCTTCCTGCGACGAGTAGCAGTGGTAAGCGGTGCCCGCTTCCAGCATCTGCGCCACGACTTCGCGGTAGCGGTCCATGCGCTGCATCTGGTAGAACGGGCCTTCGTCGTGGCTCAGGCCCAGCCACTCCATGCCTTCGATGATGGCTTGCACCGCTTCCGGGGTCGAACGCTCGAGGTCGGTATCTTCGATGCGCAGCACGAAGGTGCCGCCGAAGTGACGGGCGTAGGCCCAGGAATACAGCGCCGTGCGGGCGCCGCCCAGGTGGAGGTAGCCGGTCGGGCTCGGTGCGAAACGGGTGCGGACTGGCTTGGCTGGTGCAGTAGTCATCGATGTAGGAGTGCTTATATGTAAAAGAAGCTATTTTACCGCGTCGGCGAAGGTGCGGCGATAGCGCTCTTCCGCGTCGGCGCGGGTGTTGATCTCAAACAGCAGCCCGCCCGGCGCTACACAGAAGAAGCGCGAGCCGCGCTCGTGATAGAAGACCTCGGTTTTCATCGTCACGCCCTCCTCCTTGAATCTGGCATGCAAGGCGCGCACCTCGTCGGCGCTCGGCAGCTCGAAGCCCAGGTGGAAATTGTGCGGCCAGACGGTGCTGCGGTCGCCGCAGTCTTCGATGACGATGTCGAAGCCATCGCGCTTGAGGATGCTGACCGGGCCGGCCAGCTCGACCCGGCAGCCCAGCTGGCGTTCGAAGAAGGCGACGCTGGCGGCGACGTCGTTGGAAGGGAAACTCAGGTGATTCAGGCGCATGGAGGACTCCGTTTATGTGGTGGTTGAAAACCACAGATTACGGAGTCCTTCCGGCCCCGGCAATTCGCCATTCCACAAGCGGCCGATAGCGAAAAACCAGCGCAAAAACAATGATTTGCAGCTTAGATCAACTAAGCTGCGGCAACGCTATTCGCTTTCCGTCAGACCGACGTCAGCGACGTAAAGAGCATGACTTGGGTGATGATCACGGCCAGCATCATCAGATAAGCAACCACCAGCACCAGCCAGCGGGCCGTGGTGGCCCACGGAGCGCCACCATAGACATGGTGCATCGCCCGCGCCAAATACAGGGACAACAGCAGCATCAACCAGCGGGCAGTCCACAATGGCATCAGATCGATCAGCGCCATTATTAAAAAACCGAAAGCATTGACGTGCAGCGCAAACAGCAGATATTCGCCGTAGCGCCGGCCCGACGGCAGATACAGCAGCTTGAGGAACAGGGCAAACACCGGCACCATGAAGAAGATCACGTACGGCATGCGGGCGAAGAAGCCGTGGGTCAGGCGCTCGGCCTTTTGCTCGGGCGGCAAGGCGTAGTAGCGGTCGAGCGATTGCCGGAAGGTCGGAAACACGGTGCGCAAGGCGATCAGCGCCAAGGATGGATTATCGCTGCTGGGCAGCGTCAGGCCGAAGTTGACCCGATTGCCGTCCGGCGCGATGTCTACGCCGAAGTTGTAATAGCCGAGCATAATCTGGTAGCGGGAAATGTTGGCCGCGCCCGCCTCGCGCAGCTCCGTGCTCCCGATATCCGCCCTGACCGCAGGCTTCTTCGCGACCCGGCCTTCCTGAGCGCTTTCGCCCACCGAAAAGCCGCTGAACTGCAACAGCGCAAACAGGATCACGCTGAGCGTCAGGAACAGCCGCAGCGGCTGCATGTACTTGACGCGCTGGCCCGCCATATAAGCCTTGGTCAGCCCTCCCGGACGCAACAGCAACTGGCCCAGCGTGCGCCACAGCTTGCCCTCGATGGCGACATAATGGCCGATAAACTCGGCGACGAATTCGCCCATGCTGGGCGGATGCAGCACGGCTTCCTGGCCGCATTGCGGGCAGAAATTGGCGCCGAGGCGGGTCTTGCAACTGGGGCAGAATTCAGGGGCGGCGTGGTGCGCGGCGGATGCGGGGACCGCGTGCAGAGGGGGCGACGTCAAGGCTGGCTCTCGGGCAAAGAAAACCCGCATGCTAACCCATGGTGTTGCGTTTTTTAGTATCTTTTTTGGAAAAATTGCGTGCGGTGTGGGCCGCACGCAACCATTCAATCAAGCTAAACGCTTACTTGACGGTGATCTTGATGTCCTTGCTCATGCCAGGACCGTAGGACTGGTGCAGGCCGTTGGCGAACTGCATCGACAACACATAGGTGCCCGGCGCCAGCTTGACTTCGGTTTCGGTCTGACCCTTGCCGAAGTGGATGTGGGTTTCATCGGCCGGCACCACTTCGCCCGCCTTGACCGGCGCGGCGTTGATCAGCAGGTGGTGGTGGCCGGTATTGGCCGTCATGTCGCCGGCCGGCTTGACTTCCATGCCGCTGACGGCGAACTTGACCTTCACCGGGCTGGTGACGGTGGCGCCATCGGCCGGCTCGACGAACGAGACCGACTGCTGGGCAAAGGCGCTGGTGCTCAGGGCCAGGAAGGCTGCTGCGGCTGCGATACTTTTCATCATGAAGGGATCTCCGTGGTTAGTCGTTCTTGATTAGTCGTTTTTAATAACAATGCTAGGGAACTTGCTGGTCATGTCTTTGGCCTTTTCAGCGACCTGTACTGCAATCTTGCGGGCGATGTCCTTGTAGATGGCGGCCACCTGGCCGTCCGGCTCGGCCACCACGGTCGGCTTGCCGGAATCGGCTTGCTCGCGGATGGACAGGGTCAGCGGCAAGGCGCCGAGGAATTCGACGTTGAAATCCTTGCACATCTTGGCGCCGCCGCCGGCGCCGAAGATTTCCTCCGCATGGCCGCAGTTGGAGCAGATGTGGGTGCTCATGTTCTCGACGATGCCGAGGATGGGAATGCCGACCTTCTCGAACATCTTCAGGCCCTTGCGCGCGTCCAGCAGCGCGATGTCCTGCGGCGTGGTGACGATGACGGCGCCGGTGACCGGCACTTTCTGCGACAGGGTCAGCTGGATGTCGCCGGTGCCGGGCGGCATGTCGACGATCAGGTAGTCGAGGTCGCGCCAGTTGGTCTGTTCCAGCAGCTGCTGCAGTGCCTGGGTGACCATCGGACCGCGCCACACCATCGGCTCGTCCGGGTCGATCAGGAAGCCGATCGACGACACTTGCACGCCGTAGTTTTCCAGCGGCTCCATGGTCTTGCCGTCCTTGGTTTCCGGACGGCCGGACACGCCCAGCATCATCGGCTGCGACGGGCCGTAGATGTCGGCGTCCAGCAGGCCGACCGAGGCGCCCTCGGCGGCCAGCGCCAGCGCCAGGTTGACGGCGGTGGTCGATTTGCCGACGCCGCCCTTGCCGGAGGCCACGGCGATGATGTTCTTCACGTTGGGCATCAACTTGAGGCCGCGCTGCACGGTGTGCGAGATCACCTTGCTGTGCACGTTGACGCTGACCTTGCCTGCGCCAGGCAGCGCGCCCAGGGCGGCGGTGACGCTGGTGCGGATGGCGTCGAACTGGCTCTTGGCCGGGTAGCCCAGCTCGATATCGAGGGAGATATCGCCGCCCTCGACCTTCAAATTCTTCACGGCCTTGCCGGACACATAGTCTTTCGTTGTATTTGGGTCAACGATTTTGGACAGCGCGGCTTTGACGTCTTCTACTGTGATGCTCATGTAACTCTCTCCGTAAAATGTGCCCTCATTCTAGCGCATAGCGACAGAAAACCCCTCAGACGTGTGCAGTTGCGGCTTCCACTGTTAAAATGTTCTTTTTCCACCCACAAAGTGCATCAACCATGACCCGCAAGCTGTTCGTCACCACTGCCCTGCCCTACGCTAACGCCGCTTTCCATATTGGCCACATGATGGAGTACATCCAGGCCGACATCTGGGTCCGGTTCCAGCGAATGCAGCGCGACGGCGACGCGCAACGAGTGGTGCACTTTGTCGGCGCCGACGACACCCACGGCACGCCGATCATGATCGCCGCCGAAAAGGAAGGCATCACGCCGCAGGAATTCGTGGCCAAGATCGCCGCCGGCCGCGCCCAGTACCTGGACGGTTTCCATATCGCCTTTGACAACTGGTATTCGACCGATTCGCCGGAAAACGTCGAACTGTCGCAGGGCATCTACCGCAAGCTGCGCGACAACGGCCTGATCCAGACCAAGATCGTGCCGCGCTTCTACGACCCGGTCAAAGGCATGTTCCTGGCGGACCGCAACATCAAGGGCGAGTGCCCGACCTGCCACGCCAAGGACCAGTACGGCGACAACTGCGAAGTGTGCGGCGCGGCCTACCAGCCGACCGAGCTGATCAACCCGTTCTCGGTGTTCACCAACGCCACGCCCATCCTCAAGGATTCGGAGCAGTACTTCTTCAAGCTGTCCGACCCGCGCTGCTACCAGTTCCTCAAGGACTGGCTGAACACGCCCGGCCGCCTGCAGCCGGAAATGGTCAACAAGGTCAGCGAATGGCTGGGCGAAGCCGGCGAAAAGCTGGCCGACTGGGATATCTCGCGCGACGCGCCTTACTTCGGCATCCCGATTCCTGATGCGCCGGGCAAGTTCTTCTACGTCTGGCTGGACGCGCCGGTCGGCTACCTGGCCAGCCTGAAGAACTACTGCGAGAAAAAGGGCATCGATTTCAACGCGCTGCTGAACGATCCGGGCACCGAGCAGATCCACTTCATCGGCAAGGACATCGTGTCCTTCCACCTGCTGTTCTGGCCGGCCATGCTGAACTTCGCCGGCCACCCGGTGATCGACAAGCTCAAGGTCAACGTGCACGGCCACCTGACCGTCAACAACGAAAAAATGTCCAAGTCGCGCGGCACCGGCATCTCGCCGCTGCGCTACCTGAACCTGGGCATGAACCCGGAATGGCTGCGCTACTACATCGCCTTCAAGCTGAACTCCAAGGTGGAAGACCTGGACTTCACCGGCGACGATTTCGTGGCCCGCGTCAACAGCGACTTGATCGGCAAGTACGTCAACATCGCTTCGCGCTGCGCCGGCTTCATCGCCAAGAAATTCGACGGCAAGCTGGCCTCGTCGCTGTCCGACGGCGCGCAGGGCTGGATCAAGCGCGCGCTGATCACCGCTGACGGCGTCGAGCGCCAGGCCAGCATCGCCGCCAATTTCGAGGCGCGCGAGTTCGGCAAGGCGCTGCGCGAGATCATGGAGATCGCCGACATCACCAACCAGTACGTCGACGAGAACAAGCCGTGGATCCTGGCCAAGGACGAGGCCAAGCTGGCCGAGTTGCACGACGTCTGCACCACCGCGCTGATCCTGTTCCGCCAGCTGACCATCCTGCTGTCGCCGGTGCTGCCGGGTGTGGCCGCCAATGTCTCCAAGTTCCTCAACGACGAGCAGCTGCTGTGGGCCGATACCGACGTCGCCAGCGGCGTGGTGTCGAGCGCGATGCTGGGCCGCACCATCGGCGCCTACGCGCACCTGATGACGCGCGTCGATGCGAAGATGATCGAAGACCTGTTCGATGCGCCGGCGCAGCAAGCTGCCGCCGCCGCTGCACCGGTTGCCGCCGCCAAGCCGGCCAAGCAGGCCGCCGCCGTGCCGGCCGCGCCGGCGCTGCCGATGCCGGAAGGCGTGGAAGAACTGGCGCCGCAGATCGGCATCGATGACTTCGTCAAGATCGACCTGCGCGTGGCCAAGATCGTCAACTGCGAACACGTCGACGGTTCGGACAAGCTGCTGCGCCTGACCTTGGACGTCGGCGAAGGCCGCCTGCGCAACGTCTTCTCCGGCATCAAGTCCATGTACCAGCCGGAAGAGCTGGTCGGCAAGCTGACCGTGATGGTCGCCAACCTGGCGCCGCGCAAGATGAAGTTCGGCGTGTCCGAAGGCATGGTGCTGGCCGGTTCTGCCAAGGACGAGAAAGCCAATCCAGGCATCTACATCCTCAATCCGTGGCCGGGCGCAGAGCCAGGCATGCGCATCCGCTAAGGGCCGGCCGATGAACATCGTGGTTCGGGAAGCAAGGAATGACGATGCCAAGCTGATTGCCGACCTCACGCGCGCCGCGTGGGCCGGCAAGGTCAGCGTCACTTCCAGCGGCCACCGCGAAACCGCCGTCCTCGTCGCAGAACACCTGCGCGATGGCGGCGGTTTTGTTTTGCTGGTCGATGAACAGCCGGTGGGTTCGGTGCGCTGGCTGCCGCTCGATGCGGAGCCGGATGTATGGGAGATCTGCCGCATGGGCGTGCTGCCGCAGCATCGGGGTGGCAATCTGTCGCAGCATCTGCTGGAGGCGGTGATCCATCACGGCCTGGCGAGCGGCGTGGAGGAAGTGCGGCTGGCCGTGCGCAGCGACCAGCCCAAGCTGATCGACTTCTACACCGCCTTCGAATTCGAACTGGCTGAAGAGCTTGAATACTCGCACGCCAATCCGATGGAGCCGCCACCGCTGGTGATGCGGCGTACGCTCAAGTACTAAACCGCTACGTCGTGGCGTGGTTGATGTGCTTCAGCAAGGTCTTGATGTCGGTTTCCGCTTCCGGCGACACCTGGGTGAACATGCAGCCGACGTGGAGCTGTTCGCCCAGCAGGAATGAACGGACGGAGCGGGTGACCCGGATTTCCATTTCTGCGACGACGACGGATTCCGAGTCCGATTCCGTTTCCAGCTCCAGCCGCACCTCCACCACCTTGCGGCCCTTGAGCAAACCCTTGGTCGCGCTCTTGGTGCAGCGCAGGCCCATGCCGCCCAGCGCGAAATCGTAGATCGGCAGCTCGTACATCCTGCCGTTCACTTCGAACGAGGCCATGAACGTGACACCCAGCGGCGTTTCCACGCGCTCCGATGCGCGGCGGTTCAGCACCGCGCAGGTTTCCGGGAATTTCATCGGGATCAGATGCGGCTGGCCGGGAAGCGAGTTCCAGTCCGCATCGGTCAGGCGAAATTGAATCTTCGCATTGCTCAAGACGGTGACAAAGGTGACTTTGCCAGGCGGCAGGGTTGAGCCTTCGTTCAATTCCATCACGAAATGCGGATTCTCGGGATCGACTGAAAGTATGCGTCCAAGCACCGGCTCTCGGACACCGCTCACGTACATCGAGATCGCATCGCCGGTCGCGGCAAGGGAAGTCAATGCATCGCCGATATCGTCCTCGGTCGTCATGTCATACGAATTCGCGGCTGCCGGGATCTGGGCTATCGCGTCTTGTGGCCGTGGCGGTCCTCTGCGGATCGTGACGGCAGTGTGCTCAGTGAGTAGCATATCACCACCTATAATGTAGACGTTATCTGGGTCTCTTTATAACTTCATCATAGTTTGCGAATTGCTCCATTGCAACCTATTTTTTACATTTTGAAATATAGGAGTGGAAACAACCCACTCCTGCCAGCCATTTTTACTTATAAATACCACAACCGATCACGACGTCATCGACGCGCTCGACGTAGGTGCGCTTGCCGTCGACGGTGCCGGTGCTGGGATTGGGCCATTTGTAATCGACCCAGCCCTTGCCTTCCTTGCCCATGCCCAGCGCCAGGATGTCCTTGATCAGGAACTTGCCATCTGCATCCTTCATCTCCAGCACGTTCTTGCCGACCAGCTTGACGTTGGCGCCGTTGGCCAGTTCAACGCCATCGCCATTGGCGCCGAAGGCAAAGATGTACAGATCCTTCTGAATGAACTGGCCCTTGGGATTATTGAACTCGGCGAAGGCTTTTTCCTTGCCGTTCTTCTTCAGGAACTCGGCGGCTTTCTTGACCATCGCCACCGCTTCATCGGCCGTCCCCTTCTCCGCCGCGCTCGCATCCAGCGCCGCAAACATCATCAGCCCAGCAAACATAACCGTGAATAGTTTTTTCATGACCGCTCCTTAGAAAACGTGACGAATGCCGAGATTGAGGCCGCGATTGCCGGTACCGCCTTCTATCGCGCTACCGACTGTGTAACCCGCGCCGTTCTTGTTGCGGATGTAAGCATACACGCCGTACAAGTCCGTGCGCTTGGACAGGTAGTAGCGATAGCCCGCCGCCAGCTGCTGCGCGTCCTGGTTGAAGCTGGTCTTGTCGTTTTTGCGGATGTAGGAGGCCAGCCACGTGCCCATCCCCTGCGGCACCGTCACGCCCAGCAGCACCACGCTGCTGTCGATCGACGGCGTCGGCGCCACCGCGTAGCCGAACGGGTTGTTCAGGTTGCGCGGTAAAGCGCTGTTCAGGCCTTTGTCGACGCCGTAGGCAAAGTGCGCCTTCGCCACGCCGAAGTCGTACAGCGCCGTCAGCACGGTGTTCTTGGCGCTGCTGGTGTTCTTCAGCGTGGCCGTATCGTTGTTGCGGTTGTGATGCGCGAGGCGTACCACCAGCGGGCCGCTGGTGTAGGCGACCGCGCCGCCGAACTGGCGCTGCGCCGTGCTGTCGCCCGCCACTTCGCCGACGCCGTAGACCAGTTCCGCATTGAAGCCGTTGACCACCGGCGACGCGTACTTGACCGCGTTGTCCATGCGGCTGGCGCTATTGCCGGTGGAGGCCATCAGGTTCTTGGTGTCGCCCGCCGTGCCGGAGCCGAAGGGATCGACCGCAGCCACCGCCAGGTACTGTGGCGTGTACTGGCGGCCCAGGGTCAGCGTGCCGGCGGTCTTGCTCTGCAAGCCGACGTAGGCCTGGCGGCCGAACAGCAAACCGCCCTGCCCCATCGCGCCGGTATCGGCCTGGAAGCCGTTCTCCAGCAGGAAGATGGCGGACAGGCCGCTACCCAGGTCCTCGGTGCCTTTGAAGCCCAGGCGCGAGCCCGATTCAACGCCGCTGGTCAGCTTGGTGCTGGAAGCGGCCGCGCCGACGCCGCCGCTTTCGCGCACCACCGCCACGTCGACGATGCCATACACCGTCACGTTCGATTGTGCCGCCGCCGTCCCCGCCAATGCGCCCAGCGTGAGCGCAAACATCGTTTTTTTCATTTTTATCTCCTTTGGTTTGCTTACTTGGTACCGAAACCGCCGCCACCAGGCGTTTCGATGGCGAACACGTCGCCGGCCTGCATCTCGGCGGTGTGCGTGGCGCCGAATTCCTCTACCGTGCCGTCGCCGCGCTCGACCCAGTTGCGGCCCAGTGCTCCGGGCATCGCGCCTTCCAGCCCGAACGGCGCGATGCGGCGGTGGCCGGCCAGGATGTTGGCCGTCATCGCCTCAAGGAAGCGGATGCGGCGCAGTGCACCGTCGCCGCCCCGCTGCGCGCCTTCGCCACCGCTGCCGCGACGGATGGCGTGGGTTTCGACCAGCACCGGGAAGCGCCATTCCAGCACCTCCGGATCGGTCATGCGCGAGTTGGTCATGTGGGTCTGCACGGCGGCCGTGCCGTCGAAGCCCGGCCCCGCGCCGGAACCGCCGGCGATGGTCTCGTAGTACTGGTGCTCCGCGTTCCCGAAGGTGAAGTTGTTCATCGTGCCCTGCGAGGCAGACATCACGCCCAGCGCGCCGTACAGCGCGTCGGTGACGTACTGCGACACTTCGACGTTACCGGCCACCACCGCCGCCGGATAGCGCGGGTTGAGCATCGAGCCTTCCGGGATGATCAGCTTGAGCGGCTTGAGCACGCCCTCGTTCATCGGGATGTCGCTGTCGATCAGCGTGCGGAACACGTACAGCACGGCCGCCTTGCAGACCGACAGCGGCGCGTTGAAGTTGGTCGGCCGCTGCTCGCTGGTGCCGCTGAAGTCCACCGTGGCGCTGCGGCTGGCGTGGTCGATGGTCAGCTTCACTTTCAGCATCGCGCCGTCGTCCATCTCGTAGGCGAAGCTGGCGTCGCGCAGGCCGCCGATGGCCTTGCGCACCGCCGCTTCGGCGTTGTCCTGCACGTGCTGCATGTAGGCCAGCACCACGTCTTCGCCGTAGCAGGTGGTGGCCTTCAGCAGTTCGTTGGCGCCGGTCTCGCAGGCGCCCAGCTGGGCGATCAGGTCGGCGATGTTCTGGTCGATGTTACGGCTCGGCCAGGGGCCGGCGCCGAACAGCTCGCGCACCAGCGGTTCCAGGAACACGCCCTTGTCGACGATCTTGATGTTATCGAGCAGGACGCCCTCTTCCAGGATGCTGGTGCTGTTCGGCGGCATCGAGCCGGGCGTGATGCCGCCGACGTCGCCGTGGTGGCCGCGCGCGGCGACGTAGAACAGCGGCTCCGGCCGCACCGCGAACGGCGGCGCGCCGGCGTCGCCGTACACCGGGCAAACGATGGTGATGTCCGGCAGGTGGGTGCCGCCGTTGTAAGGCACGTTGAGCACATAGGCGTCGCCCGGCGCCATCGTCGCCGCGTGCTGGCGGATCACGCACAGCACGCTGTCGCTCATCGAACCCAGATGGACCGGGATGTGCGGCGCGTTGGCAATCAGGTTGCCCTCGCGGTCGAAGATGGCGCAGGAGAAGTCCAGCCGCTCCTTCATGTTGACCGAGTAGGCGGTGTTCTCCAGCGTGGTGCCCATCTGCTTGGCGATCGCCATGAACAGGTTGTTGAAGATCTCCAGGTGGATCGGGTGTACGGCGGTGGTCATCTTGTGCGCGCTGCCGGCGGCCACGCTGCGCTCCAGCAGCAACGAGTGGTCGGGCAGTACGCGCGCGCTCCAGCCGGCGTCCACCACGGTGGTGGCGATCTCCTCGCGGATCAGCGCCGGACCGGCGACGCGGCTGCCCACCGGCAGCTCGGCGCGCACGTGCAGCGCGATCGGCACGGTCTGGCCGTCGACGTAGCTGTAGACGCGGCCCGGCGAATCCGCACCACCGCCGGCCGGTACTTCGATGACGAAGTCGGCGCCATCGCCGGCGCCGATCGCTTCGGCCGATACCGATTCGATCACCAGCGGCTGGCCTTCCATGACGAAGCCGAAACGGCCACGATACAGCGCCGCAAAGGCCTCGCTCATCTCGGCCATGCTGGCCAGCGGGATGACGAAGGCGGAATCGCTATCCTGGTACTTCAACCGCGCGCACAGTTCGACGCGGATGTCTTCCTGCGCCACCTGCTGCTCCAGCAGTTCGGTGGCGGCGTCACGCGCCAGCGCCACCAGTTGCGGTCCCAGCTCGGCCAGCGTGGCGTCGCTGAGCGGCTGTTCCACCGCGCCTTCGCGCATGGCGCGGATGTCGGCCAGGCCCATGCCGAAGGCCGACAGCACGCCTGCGAACGGGTGGATCACGATCTTGGTCATGCCCAGCACGTCGGCCACGCGGCAGGCATGCTGGCCGCCGGCGCCGCCAAAGCAGCACATGGCGTAGCGGCTGACGTCATAGCCGCGCTCCACCGAGATCGACTTGATCGCCTGCGCCATGTTATCGACCGCCACCGCCAGGAAGCCGTCGGCCACGGCGGACGGCGACAGCCGGGTGCCGGTTTCGCGGGCGATCTTCTCGGACAGTTCGCCGAAGGCGCGCACCACCACGTCGCGGTCCAACGGCTGGTCGCCGTTCGGGCCGAACACGCGCGGGAAGTGCTCCGGCTGGATACGGCCCAGCATCACGTTGCAGTCGGTGACGGTCAGCGGGCCGCCCTTGCGGTAGCTGGCCGGGCCGGGATTGGCGCCGGCCGATTCCGGACCGACCTTGAAGCGGCCGTTCTCGAAGCTGCAGATCGAGCCGCCACCCGCCGCCACGGTATGGATGTGCATCATCGGCGCGCGCACCCGCACACCGGCCACCACGGTCTCGAACACGCGCTCGTAGGCGCCGTCGTAGTGGGCGACGTCGGTCGAGGTGCCGCCCATGTCGAAGCCGATCACCTGTTTCAAACCGATCGCCTCGCAGCTCTTGACCGCGCCGACGATGCCGCCGGCTGGCCCGGACAGGATCGCATCCTTGCCCTGGAAGCGGCCGGCGTCGGTCAGGCCGCCGTTGGACTGCATGAACATGATGCGCACGTCGCCCGTGTCGGCCGACACCCGCGACACATAATCGCGCAGCACCGGCGACAGGTAGGCGTCCACCACGGTCGTGTCGCCACGGCCGACGATCTTCATCAAGGGGCTGACCTGGTGGCTGACGGAGATCTGCGTGAAGCCCGCCTCCTCGGCCAGCGCCCGCAGCCGCAGCTCGTGCTGCGGATAGCGGTAGGCGTGCATCAACACGATGGCGATGGCATCGATGCCCTTGGCGCGCACCGCGATGAACTGGCCGCGCAACACCTCTTCATCCGGCGCCTGCAGCACCTCGCCGCGTGCGCCGATACGCTCGTCGATCTCGATCACTTCCTCGTAGATCAGGTCCGGCAGCTCGATGTGCATGGCGAAGATGTCCGGCCGGTCCTGGTAGCCGATGCGCAGCTGGTCGGCGAAGCCGCGCGTGATGGCCAGCGCGGTGCGCGCGCCCTTGCGCTCCAGCAGCGCGTTGGTGGCGACGGTGGTGCCCATCTTGATCACTTCGATCTGATCGGCCGGCAGCGGATCGCCCGTCTTCAGCCCAAGCATGTCGCGCATGCCTTGCGTGACGGCGTCGTCGTAGCGCTCCGGGTATTCGGACAGCAGCTTGTGCGTGACCAGCTTGCCGTCCGGGCGGCGCGCGACGATGTCGGTGAAGGTGCCGCCGCGATCGACCCAGAACTGCCAGCGAAGTTGTTGAGCGGGGATGTCGTTTTTCATGATGTTGCCTCTGCTGTTGCTGTTAGCTGTACTAAGTCAGGATTCAAGTTGTTTGCCGGCGGTTTCCGGCAGCGTCAACGCGGCCAGGATCATCACGCCGTAGGCGGTGCCGGCGAATACGCCGATCGCCTCGCCCAGCGCCATCGACTGGCTGCTCAGGCCTATCATCAGCGGGAACAGCGAGCCGATGGCGCGGCCCATGTTGTAGCTGAAGCCCTGGCCCGAGCCGCGGATCGAAGTCGGGAACAACTCGGTCAGGAAAGCGCCCATGCCGCTGAACACGCCGGATACGCAGAAGCCCAGCGGGAAGCCTAGGAACAGCATCACGCCGTCCGTCACCGGCAAGCGGGTATAGGCCAGGGCGATGCACAGCGAGCCGGTGGCGAACAGGATGAAGTTCTTCTTGCGGCCCAGGTAGTCGGTCAGGAAGGCGCTGACGATGTAGCCCACATACGAGCCGACGATCACCATCGCCAGGTAGCCGCCGGTGCCCAGCACCGTCAGGTGGCGCTCGGTCTTGAGGAAGGTCGGCAGCCAGGTGGTGATGGCGTAGTAGCCGCCCTGGGCGCCGGTGGTCAACAGCACGGCGCGCAGCGTGGTGCTCAGCATCTTGGGTGCGAAGATCTGGGCGAACGAGGCGCGGTCCTCCGGTGCCACCTTCTTCTGCTGTTCCACGAACACTTCCGGCTCGTCGACAAAGCGGCGGATGAAGATCACGAACAAGGCCGGCAGTATCCCCAGCAGGAACAGCGAGCGCCATGCCCACTCAGGTGGCAGCAGCGAGAACATCAACGCATACAGCAGCGCCGACACGCCCCAGCCGATCGCCCATCCCGCCTGCACCATGCCGACCGCCTTGCCACGGTCCTTGGCGCGTATCACCTCGCCGATCAGGATGGCGCCGGCGGTCCACTCGCCGCCCATGCCAAAGCCCATCAGGCCACGCGCCAACAGCAGCTGGTTGAAGTTCTGCGCCAGTCCGCACAGCACGGTGAAGAAGGCGAACCACAGGATGGTCAATTGCAGCGTCTTGACGCGGCCGATGCGGTCCGACAGGATGCCGGCGATCCAGCCGCCGGCGGCGGAGGTCAGCAGGGTAACGGTGCCGATCAAGCCGGCGTCGCCCTTGGACAGGCCCCAGGTGGCGATCAGCGTCGGGATCACGAAGCTGAGGAATTGCGTGTCCATCGCGTCGAGCGCGTAGCCGATCTTGCAGCTCCAGAAGGTGCGGCGCTCCTTGCCGGTCAAGGCGTGGAACCAGGAGAAGAATCCCTCCGGCTGTGTGGTTGATAGTGCTCTGGTGTTCATGGTGGTCCCCTTTTTGTCAGGCGTAGCACTCCCCTGCGGACGCGCTGTGCGGGTCCGTCGCGGGTGCTACTTTGGTTTTAAATCAGAACGCGGCTAACGATGCATTGAGTATGTCGGTCACCAGCATGTAGCCCGGCTGGTGGGTGATAGCCAGCGGCAGGCGCGCGTGGCGGATGGCTTCCTGCGGCGTGACGCCGCATGCCCAGAAGACCGGTATTTCGTCCGGCATGATCTCGACCGGATCGCCGTATTCGGGCCGCGCGATGTCGGCGATGCCGATCAGCGACGGGTCGCCCAGGTGCACCGGCGCGCCGTGCACCGCCGGATAGCGGCTGGTGATCTGGATCGCGCGGATGGCGTCGGCGGCCTTCATCGGCCGCATCGACACCACCATCTCGCCGCCGAACGGGCCGGCGCTCTGGTTGCGGATATTGGTGCGGTACATGGCGACGTTGCGGCGCTGCTCGATGTGGCGCAGCTTGATGCCGGCCTCGATCAGCATCTGCTCGAACGAGAACGAGCAACCGATCGCGAACACCACCAGGTCGTCGCGCCAGACGTCGTGCAGCGAGTACGTTTGCGACGCCAGTTGGCCGCCGCGATAGATGTTGTAGCCGGGGATGTCGCTGCGCAGGTCCATGTCGGCGCCCAGGCGCGTCACGTTCCACTGGCCAGGCTCGCCCACCGCCAGCAGCGGGCAGGCGCGCGGATTGCGCTGGCAGAACAGCAGGAACTCGTCGGCATGCGCCTGCGGCAGGATCACCAGGTTGGCCTGGGCGTATGGGCCGCAGTAGCCGGAGGTCGGCAGGCGGAATTCGCCGCTGCGTACTTTGTGACGTAATTCGAGTGGGGTCATGGCACTGGTCTCGTTTTTCAAATCATGAATAACTTGCATGAGTTAAGAATAAACTTGAATAACCCTACACGCTATCTAGTTATTTTTGCTGTTGTTGTATAGTTTTTCTTACCACTCTGCGCTATCTTGGTGCGTCGGGTTAAGGTATTCTTGTTTGCTATGAACACCCGCTTCCTGGAGACCTTCGTCACCCTCGCCCAATTGCGCAGCTTCCGCGCCACCGCCCGGGCGCTGCACGCCACGCCGGCCGCCATCTCGCTGCGCATCAAGACGCTGGAAGAGGAGCTGCAAACGGAATTGATCGACCGCGCCAGCAAGGACTTCCGCCTCACCGCCAACGCCGAATACCTGCTGGCCCACGCCAAGGCGGTGGTCGACGCCACGCGCCGGCTGATGGCGGCGGCGCAGAAGGACAGCGCGATCCGCGGCCGCCTGCGGGTGGGCGTGATTGAATCGGTGGTGCACAGCTGGCTGGCGCAGTACATCCGCGAGTTGAACACCATGTACCCGGAGCTGGAGGTCGACCTGACGGTCGACATGAGCAATGTGCTGGAGCGGCGCCTGCGCGCGCGCGAGCTCGATCTGGTGATCCAGGTCGAGGGCGTGGAAAGCAGCGACATCGTCTCCGAGGCGCTGGCCGTGTATCCGCTGCACTGGATCGCCCGCAAGGGCCTGATCGACACGCGCAAGGAAGGCCTGAACCAGCGCCTGCTGGCCCTGCCCATCCTGACCTTCGGGCGCGGCACGGCGCCGCAGCGCATGATCGAGGAAATCGTCAGCAAGATGGCCAACCTGGCGATGGTGCCGCTGGAGCAGACCCGCATCACCTGCTCGCCGTCGGTGGCGGCCATCGTCCAGCTAGTGAAGGACGGCTACGGCGTCGCCGCCATCCCCAGCCTGTTCGTGGTGGACTCGCTCAAGAACGGCGAGTTCATCGAACTGCCGGTACAGCCGGAGCCGCCGGCCATCATCGTCTCGATGTGCTTCCACTCCAACGCCGAGATGCTGGTGCACGCGGCCGCCAACGCCGCCCGCCAGGCTTGCGCCGGCTACTGCGCGCAGATCGATCCCCGCTACATCAAGTCGCTGGGCTGAGTCCCCGTTCCGCTGATTGCACAACAGTAAAACTACTGGGGTGCGCGTGCGCGCGCTGATTTGATCTACTATTTTCCTGCTGCCGGCGCACCCACCAACAACAACGGAGACATATCATGGCAATCAACATCAAGCGATTGGTGCCGCACGCGTTCGTCTGTGCCATCCTGCTGGCGGCGGCCTGCCTGGCGCAGGCGGTGACGGCCGGCCCCGGCACGTGGAGCGCGCAGCAGACGTGGGCCGCCGACAGCGTCAACGGCGGCAATCTCACCGGTTATTTCTACTGGCCCGCCTCGCAACCGACGCTGGGCGGCCAGCGCGCGCTGGTGCTGGTGCTGCACGGCTGCCTGCAAACGGCCGGCGGCGACGTGATCAACAGCGGCGGCGACGGGGGCTTTAACTGGAAGGCGGTGGCCGATCAATACGGCGCCGTGATCCTCGCACCCAACGCCACCGGCAATGTCTACAACAACCACTGCTGGGACTACGCCAACACCACCCACAACCGCAGCGCCGCCGGCCACGACACCATCCTGCTCGACCTGGTGAGCCGCTTCGTCAACGATCCGCAGTACGCCATCGATCCCAAGCAGGTGTATGTGACGGGCCTGTCGTCCGGCGGCGGCGAGACCATGGTGCTGGGTTGCCTGGCGCCGGACATCTTCGCCGGTGTCGGCATCAACGCCGGGCCGCCGCCGGGCACCACCACCTTGCAGATCGGCGCTGTGCCGCCCGGCTACAGCGCCACCACGGCCGGCAACCAGTGCAAGGCGATGGCGGGCACCAACGCCGGCGCCTTCGCCACGCAAATCGCCGGCGCCGTCTGGGGCACTTCAGATTTCACGGTGGCGCAGGGCTACGGGCCGATCGACACGGCCGGCATCCGCCTGGCCTACGGCGGCAGCTACAGCAAGGGCGCAGCGGTCGCGATGGCGGGCGGCGGCAGCAACGTGCCCTACACCGACAGCAACGGCAAGCTGCGCACGCACGAGATCACGGTGAGCAATATGGGCCACGCATGGCCGGCCGGCAGCGGCGGCCAGAACACCAACTATGTCGACAACACCAGGGTCAACTACCCGGTCTTCGTCATGGATTTCTGGTTCAAGAATAATCTGCGCGCTTCGGCGACGCCGGGGCCGGTGATGACGTCCTGCGGCACCACGGTGGTCAGCGGCAGCGGCGTCACCATCAGCGGCGCGGCCACGGCCAGCGGCAGCGTGGCCAGTTATGCCGTGCAGTTGAACGGCCCGACCGCGATCAACGATGCGGCGGCCGGCAGCGGCGCCAGCTTCAGCAAGAGCTACAACGTCGCCAGCGGCTACTACACCGGCAGCGTCAGCGCCACCGACACGCTGGGCCAGGTATCGACCGGCTGCCCGCTGGCGCAATTCCTGGTCGGCAGCGCGCCGGTGCTGCCGCCGCCGACCGGTTTGAGCGCGGGCGCGCCGACCGCCAACGCCGTGGCGCTGGCCTGGAACGCGGTCAATGGCGCCACCGGCTACAACGTGTATCGCAACGGCGCCAAGTTGACGGCGTCGCCGCTCAGCGCCACCAGCTACACCGCCGGCGGGCTGACCGCCAGCACCAGCTACAGCTTCGCGGTGTCGGCGGTCGGGGCTTCGGGCGAGAGTGCGCTGTCGCCGGCGATCAACGTCACCACCGCGTCGGCGTGGAGCTGCACGGCGGTCAGCGCCAGCAACTACGCCCATGTGCACGCGGGGCGCGCGCACGACAGCGGCGGCTATGCGCTGGCCAACGGCTCCAACCAGAACATGGGACTGGATAACCTGTTCTTCACCACCGTGCTGGCGCAAACGGCGGCCGGCTATTACGTGATCGGCGCCTGCCCCTGATGCATCACAGCGCCAGCACGACAGGCGCGCTGCCGGCGGCGGGGACGGCGGAACACATCAGCACCTGCCCCGCCGCGACCTCGGCGCCGCAGGTGCGCGTGTACTCGACCGTACCGGAGAGCAGGCCGGCCGCACATGAGCCGCACTGGCCCGAGCGGCAGCTCGATTCAACCGGCACACCTTTGGCTTCGGCCAGCTCCAGCAGGCTGCCCGCGCTGCCGTCCCATAACGCCGACATACCCGCCTGCGAAAACTGCACCGGCACCGGCGGGCCGGCGGGCTTGGCCGCGCTGGTGGCCGCCGCCACGTCGCGCCGCACGCTGGCCGGACCGAAGGCCTCAAAACGAATGCGCCCATCGGCGATGTTCAGGCGACGCAGGCTGTCGTACATCTGCTGCATGAACGCGGCTGGACCGCACAGGTAGAAATCGTAGTCATCGAACGGCAGCTGCGTCTTCAACCACTCCAGGTCGATGCGGCCGGCGCTGGCCTGCCAGTTGACGATGTCGCTGGCCTCGGCCTCGCCGCCGCTGTAGCGTACGTGGACGTTGATGTTGCGATGCCCCGCCGCCAGCGTTTGCAAATGACCGGCAAACGCGTGCTCGTCGCGGTTGCGGGCGCCGTGGAAGAAGTGGATGGGATGGCGGTGCCGCGTGCGGCTGCCGTTCACCAGCAAGCCGTTCAGCATGGCGATCATCGGCGTGATGCCGATACCGGCCGACAGCAGCACCGCCGGCCGCCGCGTGCCCTGCTCGAACGTGAAATCGCCGCCGGGCCCCAGCAGTTCGACGCGCGCGCCCGGCGCCAGATGGTCATGCAGCCAGCCGGATACGGCACCGTCCCGTTTGACGCTGATGCGGTAGCTGCGGCCATTCGGCGCGTCGGACAAGGTGTAGCTGCGGATGCGCTGCGCACCGTCCACCTGCGCGCGCAGTGAGATGAACTGGCCCGGCACATGCGCGGCCACGCCCATGCCATCGGCCGGCTCCAGATGGAACGATTGCACAGTGGCGCTCTCCCGCACCACGTCGGTGACGGTGTACGGCCGCCACGCGCTGGTCAGCGCGGCCGCTTGCAGCACGCGGTCCGCCTCGTCCCAGACGCCGGTGCGCGCCACCTGCGCGGCAGGCTTGGGCGCGCTCCAGCGGAACGGCAGCGCGCCCACATTGCGCACCACTTCGCGCACGTGGAAGCGCAGCAGCTGCTCGGCGCCGGCAAAGGCCCGCAGTTGCGCGCCTTCCCAGATGATCTCCGCCTCCACCGCCACATGCAGCATGTCGCCGCGCTCGAAGTCGATGAACAGCAAGCCCGCGCGCGGATGGCCGAGCAGATTGCCCATCGTGTTGAAGAAGAAGTTGCCGACGAATTCGGGCGACGTCAGCGTGCGCTCGTCATCCACCCGCACGAAGCCGGGCCGCCCGCCGCGATGCGAGACATCGACGCCCCGCCCCCGCCCCGCGTCAGTCTCCAGGTTGGCGCTGGCGATGAAGAAGGTGTCGGCACGCGCGATCAGCTCGCGGTCCTGCACGCTCAACGCGGCGGCCCGCAGCACCTGCGGCACCGGCACGGCCGCTACCGGCGTCTGCACCCGGTCCTGGATGTACTGCGGGCAGTTGCCGAAGCTCTGCGTCACCGCCACCCGCATGCCGCCGTCGTCGATCGCCGCGATCACGCCGTTGACGCGGTTGCGCCGCCGCGTGGTCGGCACCAGTCCCAGGCCGCCGATGTGGGCGCCCTCGCGCAGCTGGCCTTGCAGCGGATCGCCGGCCAGCATGCCGCCGGCGATGTGCAGCGTGCGCGCATCCGGCGTCGAGACGAAGCCCGCATCGTGGACCAGCATGGTGGCCCACGGCTGCCCTGCGCCATCCAGCGCGCCGATGAAGAACAGCGGCAGCTCGCCGAAGAACTGGCGATGCTGGTCAGGCATGTAGTCGCGCACACCGGCCGCGCCGGCGCCGGCCATCTGCTCGCGCACGCCCATCCGCTGCTGGATTGCCAGTTCGCCCGCATGGAATGGTGTGGCGCTCATGATGGTCTCCGTTCAGTAGGTTTCGGACGCGAGGCCGCAGGCCGTGGCGGTCATCGGCACAAAGCCGGGCAAGGCGCGGACGTTGGCCAGCCAGGCGCGGATGTTCGGATACGGCTTGAGCGACACGCCACCTTCCGGCGCATGCTCGATGTAGCTGAAGGCGGCGACGTCGGCGATGCTGGGCTGATCGCCCAGCGCAAAGCGGCGGCCGGCCAGTTCCACCTCCAGCGCGTCGAACAGGCGCGCCGCGATGCTCTTGGCGCGCTCATGATCGAACGGCATGCCGAACGCCACCACCAGCCGCGCCACGCACGGGCCGTAGGCGATCTTGCCGGAGGCGTTGGACAACCAGCGCTGCACCGTGGCCGCCGCCAGCGGCTCGCGCGGCAGCCAGCGGCCGCTGTCGTCGTATTTCGAGGCCAGGTAGACCAGGATCGCGGTCGAATCGGCCAAGGTCACGTCGCCGTCTTCCAGCACCGGTATTTCGCCGAAAGGGCTGCGCGCCAGATGTGCGGGCGAGCGGTTCTCGCCGGCCCGCATGTCGATCTGGACGAATTCGTACGGCAGGTTCAACAGGCTGAGGAACAGGCGCACGCGGTGGGTGTGGCCGGAAAGGGGTGAGCCGTACAGTTTCATGATGAATCTCCTGCGAAGGTGAATAGTCTGGCCAGTATATTCAGCTGCAATCGTGCTGATAAGCTGGACAAAACCGGACACTAAGTTCACCCTAGGTGGACAATCACTCTCCGCACACGCCATGGCCGATTTAAGCACCGTCAACCTGAACCGCCTGATCACCTTCGTCGCCGTGGTGGACGCCGGCTCGCTGACGGCCGCCGCCGAGCGCCTGGGGCTGGCCAAGTCCATGGTCAGCAAGCATATGCAGCTGCTGGAGGCCGAGGTCGGCGTCGGCCTGCTGCTGCGCTCGACCCGCAAGCTGTCGCTGACCGAGGCCGGCCGCGACTTCTACGACGCCAGCCGGCAGCTGTTGCAGCAGGCCGAGCTGGCCATCGAGCAGGCCCGCAGCGGCCGCGCCGTCCCGCAGGGCACGCTGCGGGTGGCCGCGCCTATCGACTACGGGGTGATGGTGGTGGCGCCGGTGCTGTCGCAGTTGCGGCGGCGCTATCCGGCGCTGAAGGTGGAACTGGTGTGCGGCGACAGCCTGATCGACCTGATCGCCGAAGGCATCGACGTCACGGTGCGGCTGGGTAAGCTGGCCGATTCGGGCTATATGGCGGCGCGCGTCGGCCGCATGGTGCGCCTGCTGGTGGCCAGCCCGGACTTCGTGGCGCGGCACGGCATGCCGGAGCATCCGCAGGCGCTGGCCCAACTGCCCTACATCTCGCTGACGGTGCTGCGGCAGCCCAACAGCTTCATACTGGAGGACGGCGCCGGCCAGCACAGCGAAGTCCGGATGCGCAACATCGTGTTCTCGACCAACACCGCCACCGCCTGCCGCGCCGCCGCGCTGGCCGGCGACGGCCTGCTGCGCGCGACCTGGTTTTCGGTGCGGGAGGACCTGGCGGCAGGCCGGCTGGTGCGGCTGCTGCCGGACTGGTCGCTGCCGGAGGGCGACATCCACGCCGTGTTCCCGGCCACGCCGCACCTGCCGCAAAAGGTGCGCGTGTTCATCGACGCGCTCAAGCTGGCGGCCGGCGACTAGTGCTGGGGCTTAGCGCCGCGCCGACACCACGATGCCGCCGACGATCAGCGCAAACGCCGCCACGTGGTAGCCGTGCGGGGCCTCGCCCAGGAAGGCGGCCGACAGCACGGCGGTGAACAAGGGCGTCAGGTTGACGAAGAAGGCGCCAACCGACGGCCCCGCCGCCTGCACGCCCTCGCCCCAGCAGCGGAACGCGATCACGCCCGGCCCGACCGCGACATAGGCCAGCGCGGCCGCCAGGGTCCAGCTCCATTGCACCGGCATCGCGCCCAGCGCCTGCTCGCCCAGCGCGAAGCCGCCCGACCACAGCACGCCGAACGCCACCTGCGCCAGCAGGAAGCCGGCCCAGTCGGCGCGCAGCGCGGCCGGCTCGCGGGCGCGCGTCAGCAGCCAGCTGTACAGCGACCAGGCGATGGTGGCCAGGATCATGAACAGGTCGCCCGCCACCAGCCGCAGCGCCAGCAGATGCGCCCACTCGCCGCGCGCCAGCACCAGCAGCACGCCGGCGATCGACAGCACGGCGCCGGCCACCTGGCGCCGGCCGACCGGCACGCCGAAGAACAGCCAGCCGGTCAGCATCATCCACACCGGCATGCCGGAGGCCACCAGGGTGACGTTGATCGGCGTCGAGGTTTGCAGCGCCATGTACTGCAAGGTGTTGTACAGGCCGATGCCCAGCAGGCCCAGCAGCGCGTACTGCTTCCAGTAGCGCCACATGCCCGCCGCGCGCCCGAACACCGGTCCGGCCAGCGGCAGCAGGATGGCGCCCGCCAGCGCCCAGCGCAGGAAATTGAGCAGCACCGGCGGCAATTGGTCGTGCACCAGCCGGCCGACGATGGAATTGCCGGCCCATAGCAGCGGCGGCAGGGTCAGCAGGAATACGGTGCGGGGCGTCAGGCGGGTGCTCATGGGGCGTGTTTTTCGTGGTAACTGTGCAATATTGCCGCTTGAGCTTAGCCGATTCCGCCGTTTCTCGCTGGCCGCTAGCGATAGAATTGGCGTCCGGCCGCTGCGGCGCGGTAAAATAGCCGTTGCTGATCCACCCACTTAGAAAATATGAAACTCTCCAAACAACATTCGATGTACGAATCCGAGCACACCCTGTTCATCAAGGCGCTGAAGGAAAAGAATCCGGGCATGGAAGCTGGCCAGCAACAGGGCCGCGCCTTGCTGTGGGATCGTCCGCCGGTGTCGCTGGATGAGCAGGAGCGCCAGCTGAAATCGGCCATCAAGCAACAAGCTTACGTTTATCAGAACAAAGTCTAAGCACCGGGGCGGCAAGGATGTTGCCAGACGATACGGCTGAAGCCCAGCCAACCGTGGCCGACGACGGCATCGCCGAGGCGACGGCACTGCCGTCGGCGCAGCTGTCGCCCGAAGCCTTGAACGAGGCGGTCGCCGTGACCACCGAAGTAGCCGCCCTCGCCCGCCTGTACGGCGAGCCGCTGCTGAAGATGCCCAACGACCTGTACATCCCGCCCGACGCGCTGGAAATCTTCCTCGACGCCTTCGAAGGCCCGCTGGACTTGCTGCTCTACCTGATCCGCAAGCAAAACTTCAACATCCTCGACATCCCGATGGCGCAGCTGACGCTGCAATACCTGAAATATGTCGACCAGATCCGCCTGTCCAACCTGGAACTGGCCGCCGAGTACCTGCTGA
Organism: Duganella sp. S19_KUP01_CR8; assembly: GCF_036688705.1. Taxonomy (NCBI): domain Bacteria; kingdom Pseudomonadati; phylum Pseudomonadota; class Betaproteobacteria; order Burkholderiales; family Oxalobacteraceae; genus Duganella; species Duganella sp. S19_KUP01_CR8. The sequence continues at coordinate 24,466 of NZ_JAQQPR010000020.1, forward strand.
TGGCGGCCATGCTGATCGAGATCAAGTCGCGCATGCTGCTGCCGCAGCGCCAGTCCGAGCTCGACATCGAGAGCGACGACCCGCGCGCCGAGCTGGTGCGCCGCCTGCTGGAATACGAGCAAATCAAGCTGGCCGCCTACGACCTGAACACGATCCCGCAGCTGGACCGCGATTTCGTCCGCACCCAGATCTTCATCGAGCAAAGCCTGGTGCCGGCCTGGCCGGAGGTCGAGGCGATCGACCTGCAGCAAGCCTGGCTGGACGTGATGAAGCGCGCCAAGCTGACCCAGCACCACAAGATCAGCCGCGAGGAACTGTCGGTGCGCGAGCACATGACCGGCATCCTGCGGCGCCTGCAATCGAGCCGCTTCGTCGAGTTCGCCGACCTGTTCGACATCGCCGGCGGCGTGCCGGTGGTGGTGGTGAACTTCGTCGCGCTGCTGGAGCTGGCCAAGGAAACGCTGATCGAAATTACCCAGGCCGAGCCGTTCGCGCCCATCTACGTGCGGCTGGCGTACTCGCCGGCCTGAGCCCCCACCCGCATCCACCCTATTCCCATTACGCCCAGAGCGACCACGTCATGAAAATCGTCACCTCCATAGAAGAACTGCGCGACCAACTCAGCGGCCAACTGCGCACCGCTTTCGTCCCGACCATGGGCAACCTGCACGAAGGCCACCTGTCGCTGATGCGCCTGGCGCGCAAGCACGGCGACCCGGTGGTGGCGTCGATCTTCGTCAACCGCCTGCAGTTCGGCCCGAACGAAGACTTCGACAAATACCCGCGCACCTTCCAGGCCGACGTCGAGAAGCTGGAGAAGGAAGGCGTGTACGTGCTGTTCGCGCCGACCGAGAAAGACCTGTATCCGGAGCCGCAGGAATTCCGCGTGCGTCCGCCCGATGACCTGGGCAACACGCTGGAGGGCGAGTTCCGCCCCGGCTTCTTCACCGGCGTCACCACCGTGGTGCTCAAGCTGTTCTCCTGCGTGCAGCCGCGCGTGGCGGTGTTCGGCAAGAAGGATTACCAGCAGCTGATGATCGTGCGTAACATGAGCCGCCAGTTCGCGCTGCCGACCGAGATCATCGCCGCCGAGACCTGGCGCGCCGACGACGGCCTGGCGCTGTCGTCGCGCAATATGTATCTGTCGCCGGCCGAGCGCGCCGAGGCGCCGGCCCTGTACCAGAGCCTGAACTCGGTCGCGGCCGAAGTGCGCGCCGGCCACCTGGACGTGTTCCAGCTGGAGCACAAGGCGATGGACGACCTGGCCCAGCGCGGCTGGCAGCCGGACTATATCTCGATCCGCCGCCGCATCGACCTGCAACCGCCTAGCGCCGGCGACCTGGCGCAAGGCACGCCGCTGGTGGTGCTGGCGGCCGCCAAGCTGGGTTCGACCCGCTTGATCGACAATCTGGAGATTTAAGGCTGGGGCTTGGGCGGCGCCACAGGCGCCGCCGGCACGACGCTGATGCCCTGCGGCGGCAACTGGATGATCAAGGCCGGCGGGGCGGCGGCCGGCGCCGCCACTGGCTGCGCCTTGGGAATGGCGTTGTTCAGCACGAAACTCATCACCGTGACGACGATGGTGATCCCGGCAGCCAGCACGCCCACCATCCATTTGACCATCTGCGAGGTAGCCCGCTCGAAGGCGCTTTCGATCCTGGCCTCCAGCGCAGCGCGCATCTCCACCATCATCGCGATGATGGCTTCAAGCTTGGCGTCGGTGGCGTCGAAGCGGGCGTTGACAGCGTCGAAGCGGGCATCGACAGCACCGAAACGGGCGTCGACAGCGCCGAACTTGGTGTCGACAGCGCCGAACTTGGTGTCCACCTTGCTATCGGCAGCAGCCAGCCTGGCGTCGTAACTTTCCACCTTGGCGTCGATATAATCTTTGTCGGAATTCGAGTTCATACGCCGATAATCCGCCCGCCATCCCGCCCTGTCAACGCCCGCACGGGCGCCGCTTGAGACTGGTCAGGCGGCGACGTTTTGCGCCCAGGCCAGCGCCGACAGGTGGGCTTTGTTGACGTCTTCCGGGCTCAGCTTGAGGGAGGCGGCCAGCGAGGCCACCAGGTCGGAATTGAGTTCGCAGGCCTCGGCCAGCGCCAGGTACGGCCCGTACTTGCCGCTGCGCGTCAGCAGCGCGGCCACCACGTCGTCGGACAGCTGGATGTTGGCCAGCACCTCTTCCATGGCGATGCCCAGCAGCCGGTCCAGCAGCGAGAACATGCCCGCCACGAAGACGTTTTCCGCCTCGCTCTTGCCCAGCGCCGCCAGCGCCAGCAGCTCGGCCAGGCGGCCGCGCACCACCGCCGTCTCCAGCAGCACCGGCGAATAGCCCGAGGTGCTGGCCGTGGCCAGCAGCAAGGTCAGCCAGCGGTACAGCGGCGTGTAGCCCAGCAGGGTCAGCGCCTGCTTGAGCGACTGGATCTCGCGCCCGGCGCCGAAGCCGGCCGAGTTGATGAAGCGCAGCAGCTTGTACGACAGCGTGGCGTCGCGCTTGAGCACCGCCTCCAGCTGCGGCAGGTCGGCGTTCTGCCGCACCATCTGCATCAGCTGCATGATGATGGTCTGGGCCGGGTTCATGCCCTTGCTGTCGCTGCTGGGGCGCGGCGTCAGGTGCAGCTTGCCGACGAAGGCGTTCAGGCCGAGCGCGGCGCAGGCGTCGAAGTCGGCCCAGTTGCTGACCGGGCGCGCCACCATCGCCACCGTCGACTGCTTCAGCGCCGCGTAGGCGCGCGCCTGGCTGCCGACGTCGGCGCCGGAAAAGCGCACTTCCACATACGAGGCGATGGTCGGCAGGCGGGCGCCGATGCGGGCCAGGTCGGCGTCGCGCAGCAGGATGCCGACGCCGCCGGCGCGCAAGGCTTGCACGGCGGTCAAGGTGTCGGGCCGGGCCAGTTCGGAGGTTTTGATCGAGAGGACGGTGCGTTCCGGCGGCAGCTGGTGCAGCGCGTCGGTCGACAGCATGGCCGGCACCGCTTCGAGGAACAGGGTCTTGTCGCGCAGCAGCCAGTTGTCGTCGCCGTCGACCATCTGGCCGGCGACGAAGGCCACCAGCGCTTCCAGCGCGGCCGGGGTGGACGGCGCCTCGCCCTGCCGCTGCCAGCAGAGTTCATACCCAACCACACGCTGCTTGGGATCGAGCAGCGGCTCACGGACGAGGAAATTGGTTTGATGCATGATGCTCGTATCGGAGTAGGCCCGCGGCGAACGGGCCGGTACAGATCAGAAGCCCAGACTATCCAGCAAGTCGTCCACCTGCTCCTGGTCAGCCACCACGTTCTCGCGGGTCGGATCGATTTGTGGTCCGTTCAGCAAGCCGTTGTCGATTTCCTTCTTCATCTGTTCGGGCGCAAAGTCGATCAGCATCTGCACCAGCTGCTTTTCGAGGTTTTGCGCGATCGACGTGACCTTCTTGATCACCTGTCCAGTCAGATCCTGGAAGTCCTGCGCCATCATGATGTCCATCAGATGCGCCTTGGTCTGCGAGGTCCCGGCCGATGCGCCGTCCAGCGCGGCGATGGTCTGCTGCGCCAGCGCGCGCCATTGTTCGTCCGAGGCGCCGGCCGCCAGCAGGCCGTTCCACGAGGCGCTCAATTGCTTGGCGTCGCCGCCGATCTGGTCCTGCAAGGGACTGGCGGCGTCGGTGGCGTTCAACACTTTCTGCGCCGCGTCTTCGCTGAGGCGAGCGACATAATCGAGCCGGTCGCGCGCGTCCGGGATGTCCGACGCCGCTTTCTCGATCAATTTATCCAGGCCCAGGCCGCGCAGGCTTTCATGCAAGGCGCGCGTCATGTGACCGATGCGCGACAAAAACTCTTCATTCGGCTCCACCGCAGCCGCGATGGCGCCGCTTTGTTGCTCAACCATCATCAAGCTCCGAGCTTCTCGAAGATCTTGTTCAGTTTTTCATCCAGCGTTGCAGCGGTGAACGGCTTGACCACGTAGCCGTTGGCGCCGGCCTGGGCCGCCGCGATGATGTTTTCCTTCTTGGCTTCGGCGGTCACCATCAGCACCGGCAGCTTGGCCAGCGCGGGATCGGCACGAATGTTCTGCAACATGGTCAGACCGTCCATATTCGGCATGTTCCAGTCGGACACGACGAAGTCGAACGATTCGGCACGCAGCTTGGCCAGCGCCATCACGCCGTCTTCCGCCTCGTCGACATTGGCATAACCCAGTTCTTTTAACAGATTCCGGACAATGCGGCGCATCGTCGAAAAATCGTCAACGACTAAAAATTTCATCTTTGGATCAGCCATGAATTACTCCGTTGTTTCTCTACGCGGTGGTTGTTAATAAGTTCTACGTGCCAGCAAGTTGTAGGATAGCATTTTCGTTGCTTTAAGGCGAACAAAGTAGCAGTAAAACGTCACACTTGACGATTTAAACCCGTAATGCGCGCATGCCGTGGGCCGCCAGGTAGCCCAGCACCATGCCGGGCAAGGCTTGCAAGGCCCCCACTTCGTGGGCGGCGCCGATCGCGATCGCCTCGCGCGGCATGCCGAACACCACGCAGCTGGCCTCGTCCTGGGCGAAATTATACGCCCCCGCCCCCTTCATCTCCAGCATGCCGGCCGCGCCGTCCTTGCCCATCCCGGTCAGGATCACGCCGACCGCGTTCTTGCCGGCGCACTGGGCGGCCGAACGGAACAGCACGTCGACCGAGGGCCGGTGGCGATTGACCGGCTCGGCCTGGTCGATCTTGGTCATGTAGTTGGCGCCGCTGCGGGTCAGGTACAGGTGCGAGTGGCCGGGCGCGATGTAGGCGTGGCCGGGCAGCACCCGCTCGTTGCCGGCCGCTTCCTGCACCGAGATCTTGCACAGCGAGTCGAGCCGCTTGGCGAACGAGCGGGTAAACCCTTCCGGCATGTGCTGGGTGATCAGGATGCCGGGACAGTCGGACGGCATCTGCATCAGGAATTCGCGGATCGCCTCGGTGCCGCCGGTGGAGGCGCCGATGATGATCAGTTTTTCCGACGATGTCAGCGGATTGCGCAGCTGCGGCAGCTGGGTTTGGCCCTGCTGGCCTTCGGCGCCCGGCTGCGGCAGGGTGCGGGCCCGCACCCGCGCCTTGGAGGCGGCGCGGATCTTGTCGGTGATCAGCTCGGTGTACTCGCGCATGCCGGCCTGGATCGAGATCTTCGGCTTGGTGACGAAGTCGACCGCGCCCAGTTCCAGCGCGCGCATGGTGATCTCCGAGCCGCGCTCGGTCAGCGAGGACACCATCACCACCGGCATCGGCCGCAGCCGCATCAGCTTTTCCAGGAAATCGAGGCCGTCCATCTTCGGCATCTCGACGTCCAGGGTCAGCACGTCGGGGTTGGTTTGTTTGATCAGCTCGCGCGCGACCAGCGGATCGGGGGCCACGCCCACCACTTCCATGTCGGGCTGGCTGTTGATGATCTCGCTCATCACGCTGCGGATCAGCGCGGAGTCGTCGACGATCAGGACTTTGATCTTCATAAAACGCTACTTTCCGGGCAAAAGGCCCTGACTACACTTGCAATAATAGGTCAAAACAGGTCGATCTCGCCGCCCACCGGCGCCTTCTTCAGGCGGCTGGCGTACTCGATCTCGCGCTTGGCCAAGGTGTCGTTGTGGGTCTGCATCAGCTTCTTGACCAGCACCTTGCCGCTGCGCGGGAAGAAATACACCTTGCGCGGGTGGATGTCGTTCAAGTCTTCGGCCACCACGCGGATTTTCTCGACCTTGAGGAAGTTCAGCACGAAGGCGGCGTTGCGTTCGCCGACGTTGATGGCGGTGAAACCTTTCAGCACCGCGCCGCCGCCGAACACCTTGGCCTCCATGTTCTCGCGCTTGGCGCCGGCCTTGAGCAAATCGTTGATCAGGATTTCCATCGCATAGGTGCCGTAGCGGGCCGAGGCCGACACCGGGCTGTTGGTGTCGCTGCCGCCGTCGGGCAGCATGAAGTGGTTCATGCCGCCCAGGCCGGTGACCCTGTCGCGGATGCAGGCCGACACGCAGGAGCCGAGCACGGTGACGATCAACATGTCCTTGTTGGTGAAGTAATACTCGCCCGGCAGGATCTTGGCGGCTTCACAGTCGAACGTTCTATCGAAATATACGTTCGTGGCAAATTGTTCGAGGTCCATGTTTTACTCTCATGTGCGTTGCGTTGCTTTGAGGGCAGCGCCACGGTGTTGTTCGTCCAGCTCATACACCGTCTTGCCGCGTAGTTTGAGCGACTCCGACACGTAGAGGAAATTCTCCGAATGGCCCGCGAACAGCAAGGCGTCCGGTTTCATCAATGGGACAAAGCGGGACAGGATTTTACGCTGGGTGGCCTTGTCGAAGTAAATCATGACGTTGCGGCAAAAGATCACGTCGAACTGCCCGCTCAGCGGCCAGCCGTCGGCCAGCAGGTTGAGCGGCTTGAAGGTGATCATATTGCGCAGCTCGGGCCGCACGCGGGCCATGCCCTCGCGGTCGCCCTTGCCTTTCAGGAAAAAGCGGCGCGAGCGCTCGGGCGACATCTTGTCCAGCCGGTCCATCGTGTAGACGCCGTTGGCTGCCGTGGCCAGCACATTGGTGTCGATGTCGGTGGCGATGATGTGGCAGTTGGGCGTGAGCGTGTTGAACGCTTCGCACACGGTCATGGCGATCGAGTACGGCTCTTCGCCGGTCGAGCTGGCCGAGCACCAGATGGTGATCGGCTCGCGCTTGTGCTTGATGTGCTCGGCCAGCAGCGGAAAGTGGTGCGCCTCGCGGAAGAACGAGGTCAGGTTGGTGGTCAGCGCGTTGGTGAACGACTCCCATTCCTCGCCCAGGCGGCCGGCCTCGAGGTCGTCCAGGTACTTGCCGAACGAGTCGATGCCGGTGGCGCGCAAACGCCGCGCCAGGCGGCTGTACACCATCTCTTGCTTGCTGTCGGCCAGCGAGATGCCGGCCCGTTTGTAGATCAGGCCGCGGACGCGTTCGAAGTCCTTGGCGTTGAAATCAAACTCTTTGACGGTGTCTTTGGTTTGCGGCATATGTTAAACCTCTTATCTGTAACTACTAACAATGCCCGCAGCGCCGTCATTCCCGCGCAGGCGGGAATCCATGCTGAGTATGGGTTCCCGCCTGCGCGGGAACGACGTTGCAACGCTTAGAACTCTTCCCACTCCTCGCCGGCGGACGGCGCGGCGCTGGCCAGCTTCTTGGGCGCGGCCGGCTTGGCGGCGGCCACCGCCGGACGCGCGGGCGCGGTCGGACGGGCACTGACCTTGGCCGCCGGACGGGCCGCCGGGGCGGCCGCGCGGGCGGCCGGACGGCGGGCGTCGTCCTGGTTCAGCTTGAAGATGCTGACCGCCTGCGCCAGCATCTCGGCCTGTTCCTGCATGCTCTCGGCGGCCGCGGCCGCCTCTTCCACCAGCGCGGCGTTCTGCTGGGTCATCTCGTCCATCTGGGTGATGGCCTGGTTGACTTCCTCGATGCCGTTGCTCTGTTCCTGGGTGGCGGCGGTGATCTCGCCCATGATGTCGGCCACCTGGCGGATCGACGTGACGATCAGGTCCATGGTCTGGCCGGCCTCGTCGACCAGCTTGCTGCCGGCGTCGACCTTGTTGACCGAGTCGCCGATCAGTTCCTTGATTTCCTTGGCGGCGCCGGCCGAGCGCTGCGCCAGGTTGCGCACCTCGGAGGCGACCACCGCGAAACCGCGGCCCTGCTCGCCCGCACGCGCCGCCTCGACGGCGGCGTTCAGCGCCAGGATGTTGGTCTGGAACGCGATGCCGTCGATCACGCCGATGATGTCGACGATCTTGCTGGAGCTGGCCTTGATCGAGCCCATGGTCTCGACCACCTGCGACACCACGGTGCCGCCTTTTTCCGCCACCGACGAGGCGGTCACGGCCAGCTGGTTGGCCTGGCGGGCGTTGTCGGCGTTCTGCTTGACGGTGGAGGTCAGTTCCTCCATCGACGAGGCGGTCTCTTCCAGCGAGCTGGCTTGCGACTCGGTGCGCGCCGACAGGTCGGCGTTGCCGGAGGCGATTTCCTGCGAGGCGGTCGAGATCAGCTCGGTGCCGGTGCGGACGTCGCCGACGGTCTTGGCCAGGCTGTCGTTCATATCCTTGAGCGCCTGCAGCAGTTCGCTGGTCTCGTCCTTGCCTTCGACGAACACCTGCGAGGTCAGCTCGCCGGCCGCCACTTTCTGCGCCACCTCGACCGCGCCCGACAGCGGCACGGTGATCGAGCGGGTGATGACGGCGGCGCAGACGATGCCGATCGCCACCGCGACCGCGCCCAGCACGAACAGCACCATCATCAGGCTGCGGTCGGCGGTGACCGAGCCGGCCATCACGTCCTTGGCGTTGGCCTGCTGCATGTCGACCAGCTTGTTGATCAGGGTCAGGGTCTGCTGGTTGAGCGGGTCGATGCGGCCGGAAATCACCTTGGCCGCGCCTTCGCTGTTAAACGCCAGCACCTGGCCGATGGCTTCCTTGAAGGCCTTGTCGACGTCGGCGTCCAGCGCGGCGATGTCGGCCAGCGACTTCTTCTCGGCGTCGTTCAAGCCGAGCGCCTTGAGGTCGGCCAGCGCCTTGTCGTAGCGGGCGCGCTGGTCCTTGACCTTCTGCTCTTCCTTCTGCATCAGGCTGACGTCCGACTGCAGGCCGATGTTGCGCATGGCGATGCCGGTCTCGAGCATCGAGCTCTTCATGGCGCCGGCCTGCAGGTTCTTGGCGGTCGATAATTCGAGCCCCTGGGTCAGCTTGCTCTTGTTGCTGTAGTTCAGGTAGTTGGTCATCAGGACCATCGCCACCAGGATCGCCAGAATGCTGCCGAAGCCGATGCGCAGCCGCGCGCCAATTTTGAAATCACGTAAGTTCATGTTGTTTTCTCCCCTATGCTGTCTGTTCTATTGTCCGCCGGGTACGGCCTGCGGACCCCGTTATCGTGTAGGTAGTGGCGCGCACTCTGTTGGGCGCTGCCGTGCTGCGCTGCCGCGGCGTGGTTCAGGCCGCGATCTGTTCCATCAAGCCCATCTCGGCGCTCGACATCAGCTTGTCGATGTTCACCAGGATCAGCATACGCTCATCAATGGTGCCCAGTCCAATCATGTAGTCGGAGCTGAAGGCGGTGCCCATCTCCGGCGCCGGCTTGACCTGCTCGGGCGTGAGCGTGGTCACGTCCGACACCGAGTCGACCACCATGCCGACGATGCGGCCGCCGATGTTGAGGATGATGACCACGGTGAACTGGTCGTACACCGGCTCGCCAAGATTGAACTTGATGCGCATGTCGACCACCGGAATGATGATGCCGCGCAGGTTGATCACGCCCTTGATGAAGGCGGGGGCGTTGGCGATCCGGGTCACCGTTTCGTAACCGCGGATTTCCTGCACCTTGAGGATGTCGATGCCGTATTCCTCCGAACCGAGCGTGAACGCCAGGTATTCGTGGCCGGCGATCTCGTTGGCCCCGGTGGTTAGTACGTCTGCCATGATGGTTTCCTTGGTGGGATTAGCTAAAAATCTGTTCGTCAGCAAGCTGACGGGATGAGCGTATCAGGGCGGCGACATCGAGGATCAGCGACACGCCGCCATCGCCCAGGATGGTGGCGCCGGAGATGCCGGCCACCTTGCGGTAATTCGATTCCAGGTTCTTGACCACCACCTGCTGCTGGCCGACCAGGTCGTCGATGAACAGGCCGGCCTTGCGGCCGTCGGTCTCGATGATGACCACGATGCCCTGGCAGGGGTCGGTGAAGCGCGGGGCGATGCCGAACATCTGGTACAGCGGCACCAGCGGCAGGTATTCGCCGCGCACCTTGATCACCCGGCCCTTGCCGGAGATTTCCTTGACGTCTTCCGGCGCCGGCTGCAGCGATTCGATGACAAAGCCCAGCGGCAGGATGTAGACCTCCTCGCCGACCCGGATCGACATGCCGTCCAGGATCGCCAGCGTCAGCGGCAGCGAGATCGAGATGGTGGTGCCGAAGCCCTTGGCCGAGCGGATGTCGACCACCCCGCCCATCGCGGTGATATTCCGCTTGACCACGTCCATGCCGACCCCGCGGCCGGAGACGTCGGTCACCTGCTCGGCGGTCGAGAAGCCGGGCGCGAAGATCAGTTGCCAGACTTCGGCGTCGCTCATGTTCTCGTGCAGCGGCAGGCCGCTCTGCTCGGCCTTGGCCAGGATGCGCTCCCGGTTCAGGCCGCCGCCGTCGTCCGACACTTCGATGATGATGTTGCCGCCCTGGTGGGAGGCCGACAGGAACAGGCGGCCGGCGTCGCTCTTGCCGCCGGCGCGGCGCACCTCGGGCATCTCGATGCCGTGGTCGATCGAGTTGCGCACCAGGTGGGTCAGCGGATCGACGATGCGCTCGATCAGGCCCTTGTCCAGTTCGGTCGCGGCGCCGTTGGTGATGAAGTCGACCTTCTTGCCCAGCTTGGCCGCGAGGTCGCGCACCATGCGCGGGAAGCGCGAGAACACGAAGTCCATCGGCATCATGCGGATCGACATCACCGCTTCCTGCAGGTCGCGGGTGTTGCGGGTCAGCTGGCTCACGCTATTCAACAGGCGCTCGTGCACCATCGGGTCCAGCGTGTCGACGCGCTGCTCGATCATCGCTTGCGTGATGACCAGCTCGCCCACCAGGTTGATCAGCTGGTCGACCTTCTCGATCGACACGCGGATCGACGACGATTCGGCGCCGGGGCCAGCCCCGCCTCCGCCCTTCTCTTCCTTCTTGGCCGCTTTCTTTTCCTCGTCGGCGGCCTGCTGCTGCGCGGCCGGCGCCTCGATGACGATGCCGGCGGCGGCGCGGATCTGCTCGACCGGCTGGAAGAAGCCATAGCCCTGCGCGTCCTCGCTGCCGGCCTGGGCGGCCGCGCGGATCTCGTCGAGCGGCTGGAAGAAGCCGTAGCCGTCCGTCCCGCCGGCGGCGGCCGGGTGCAGCTCGGCCTCGTCGAAGAAGCCATAGCCCAGGTCCTTCTCGACCTTGGAGCGCTCGGCGTTTTCCAGCTTGGCCTGCTTGGCGTCGAGCGCCGGCAGCTCGGTCACCACCATGTCGTCCGGGTTCAGCACGAAGGAGCAGATGGCGATGATGTCGTCCAGGCTCTCGTGGGTGGTGACGAGCATGGCGTTGCGGTCCTTGTCGAGCGGCGTGATCGACACATGGCCCATCAGGCCCAGCTCGGCGCCCAGCGCGGTCACTTCGCGGTGCACCATGACCGGCAGTTCCAGCCGGTAGCGGCGCCCGCCGCTGTGGTCGACCGCCCTGGTCTCGGCCGCGTGGAACGACGGCGCCACGGCGGCCATGGCCGCCAGCGGCACGTCCTGCGCCAGCGACTGCAGCATCATGCGCACGTCGCCGACCGCGTCCTGGTCGACCGTGCTGCCGTGGCGGTGGCCGTCGAGCTGCATCTTGAGGATGTCCTTGGCCGCCAGGAAGGCGTCCACATGCTCCGAGGTCAGCGCCATCTCGCCCTTGCGGACGCGGTCCAGCAGGGTCTCGAGGATGTGGGTCACCTCGGTCATGTCGGTCACGCCGAACGTGGAGGCGCCGCCCTTGACGGAATGGGCGGTGCGGAAGATCGCGTTCAGGTCTTCGGCGTCCGGCTGCGCGACGTCGACCGCCAGCAGCAGGCGCTCCATTTCAGCCAGCAGCTCCTCGGCCTCATCGAAAAAGACCTGGAAGAACTGGCTTATATCGATGGTCATGGGGATACTCCGTAAGTTTCGCTCAGCTTCATTGCATGCGCCTTATCAGCCGATGACCTTCTTCACTACCTCGATGAGCCGCTGGGGATCGAAAGGCTTGACCAGCCAGCCGTTGGCGCCGGCGGCGCGGCCCTTGGCTTTCATCTCGTCGGACGATTCGGTGGTCAGCATCAGGATGGGGGTCTTCTGGTAGGTCGGCAGCTCGCGCAGCAGCTTGATCAGCTGCAAGCCGTCCATGCGCGGCATGTTCTGGTCGGTCAGCACCAGGTCGACGCTTTGCAGCTTGGCTTTTTCCAGGCCGTCCTGGCCGTCCACCGCTTCCACCACCAGGTAGCCGGCGGCCTTCAGGCTGAAGGCCACCATCTGGCGCAGGGAACTGGAATCATCAACTGCAAGTATTGTCTTGGCCATCTTTGCTCTCACTCATTAAATGCGGGACACGGGCCCCGTTTGTATCAATCGGCAGGTTGCGGCGTTCAGAATAATTCGATGTCGCCGCTCTCCAGGTGTTGTTGGCTGACGGCCTTGCGCAGCACGCTGCGCAGCTCCAGGCTCTGGATCGCCAGCGCCATGCTGACCTTGCCCAGCAGCGCGACGATTTCCTCGTTGTCGCTCTCGGGCAGCATCTCGGCGCCGTGCGCGCCCAGCGTGCCGAGGAATTCGCGCAGGCCGGTGACCCGCTTCAGGGTGCGGTCGAGCAGCTGGCTGGTCATGTCCTGGAACTGCAGGCTGGTGATGGCGGCGTTGACATAGCCGCCCACCTGGCCCTGCAGGGATTCCAGCTGGCTGCGCTGCTCGGGCGTGGCGGTGCCGCCGTCCAGCAGCAGCTGGATGGTGGCTTGCTCGGCCTCGACCGCCTGATGGATGGCCATGAAGTTGAAGGACAGCTTTTCGATCGCTTCCTCCAGCAGCAGGCCGGTCTGGATCAGATCGGTCTCGACTTCGGTCAAATGCTTGCGTCCGTGGTCAGACACGCCCGACAGCAGGCGTTTTACATGTGAGCCCAGGATTTTTTTTCTCGTCATAACAGTCTCGTTGTTCTGCGCTTGTCTTCCACTACTTCGTTACACCTGCTTACTTGCGCACCGGCGGTCCGGCCGGCGGCGCCTGCGCCGCGGCGGCGGCCGCCGCCGCCGCTTCCTCCGCGCCCACCTCCAGCTGGCGGGCGCCGTCGCGCATCACGTTTTCCTCGGTGCGCTTGTTCATCACGATGATGCTGATGCGGCGGTTGATCGGGTTGAACGGGTCGGCCTTGTCCAGGTGCGCGGCCGAGGCCAGCCCCACCACCCGCAGCACCTTGTTGTCGGCCATGCCGCCGGCGATCAGCTCGCGCCGCGAGGCGTTGGCGCGGTCGGCCGACAGTTCCCAGTTGCTGTAGCCGGCGTCGCTCAGGTAGGGCGTCGAGTCGGTATGGCCGGACAGGCCGATTCGATTCGGCACCTCGTTCAGCACGAAACCGATCTCGTGCAGGATCTCGCGCGTGTACGGTTGCAGCTCGGCCTTGGCCAGCGCGAACATCGGGCGGTTCTGCTCGTCGACGATCTGGATCCGCAAGCCTTCGCTGGTGATGTCGAGCAGCAGCTGCTCCTTGTATTTCTTCAGCAGCGGATTGGCCTCGATCTTGGCTTCGATCTTTTCCTTGAGCGCCTTCAGGCGCTGGTTTTCCTCGGCTTCCAGCGCGGCCTTGGCGGCGGTCAGGTTAAAGGTTTTCTTGATCTGCGGATCGTCGCTGGCCTTGACCTGGCCGTCGCGCCGCGTCAAGTCCTTGCCGCCGCCGGGGATCACCGAGGAGCTGTCGCCGCTGCCCGAGCCGCCCTGCAGCGCCACCTTGAGCGGGGTCTTGAAGTATTCGGAGATCCCGTTGAGGTCGCCCTTGGTGGTCGAGCCGAGCAGCCACATCAACAAGAAGAAGGCCATCATCGCCGTCACGAAGTCGGCGTACGCGATCTTCCAGGCGCCGCCATGGTGGCCGCCGCCGCCCTTCTTGATGCGCTTGACGATAATCGGCCGCAAGCCTTCTTCAGCCATGGCGATTCCTTATGGTTGCTGCGGCGCCGCCTGTCATGCGCGCGCTCACTTGGCCTTCGATTTCTTGATGTGGTCTTCCAGCTCGGCAAAGCTGGGGCGCTCGGTCGAGTACAAGACCTTGCGGCCGAACTCCACCGCCAGCGCCGGCGCATAGCCGTTCAGGCTGGCCAGCAGGGTGACCTTGACGCACTGGTACATCTTGGTCGATTCGTCCAGCTTTTGTTCCAGCAGGCTGGCCAGCGGGCCGACGAAGCCGTAGGCCAGCAGGATGCCGAGGAAGGTGCCGACCAGCGCGTGCGCGATCAGGATGCCCAGCTCGGCCGGCGGCAAGCCCACCGATTCCATCGTATGCACCACGCCCATCACCGCCGCCACGATGCCGAAGGCCGGCATGCCGTCGCCCAGCTTGGCCAGCGCGTGCGCCGGCACCGCGTGCTCGTGGTGGTGGGTCTCGATCTCGTTGTCCATCAGGTTCTCGATCTGGAACGCATCCATATTGCCAGACACCATCAGGCGCAGGTAGTCGGTCATGAACTCGACGATGTGATGGTCTTCCAGCACGCTGGGATACTTGCTGAACAGCGGGCTCTGCTCCGGGCTGTCGATATCGCCTTCGATCGACATCAAGCCTTCCTTGCGCACCTTGGAGAGCACGTCGAACAGCAGCGACATCAGCTCCATGTACAAGTCCTTGGTGTAGCGCGAGCCCTTGAACAGGGTCGGGATCGCGGCCAGCGTGGCCTTGATCGCCTTGGCGTTGTTGCCGACCAGGAAGGCGCCCAGCGCGCCGCCGCCGATCATCACCAGCTCCAGCGGCTGCAGCAGCGCGGCCAGATGCCCGCCATTCATGGCGAAGCCGCCGAACACGCCGACGCAGACCACTACATATCCGATTATGACTAACAAGTGCCCTGACTCCCCGGTATGAAATCGGCCGGCATCAACCCTAACAATCGCCCGATTTCAATAAATTTACATGTAGAACTACAATAGCGTGACTAGGGGGGAGCGGGCAAGTGATTAACGCGAAATGATGCTTAAAAGTACCATATGTAGAGCGCATCCTCAGCCTCTGTGGCGCGGATGGTCCGGTCGGGCGCACGGGCGTCGATAGCGAATTCGTAGCTGGCCAGCATGGCGCCGGGGCGCATCTCGGCCGCGGCCTTGCGCCACAGGCCGGCCATCGCGGCCGGCGACAGATAGGCGAACACCAGGTCGTAGCGGCCGAAGTCGAGGCGCTCGTAGTCGCCCAGGGTAAAGCGGGCGCGGCTGCCGCCGGCGGCGGCGCGCAGCCGGCTGAGCAGCCAGGGCAGCGGCGCCAGCTCGATGCCGCTGCATTCGGCGTCCGGCCGCTGGCGCGCCAGGTACAACACCAGGCCGCCCAGGCCGCTGCCGATGTCGATCACGCGCAGCGGCCGGCCGTCGGCCGCCGGCGGCGGCAGGACTTGACGTACCGCATCCCAGACCGCCGGGGTGGACGGGTAATACGGCACTTGCGTACGAAAAGTCGACCAATACCAGCCCAGCAACAGCAGGAACACCGCCAGGAACAGCCACGGCGGCAGCCGCAGCGCCTGCGCGGCCAGCAGCGCGGCCGGGAACAGCAGCTGGATCGCGCGCCACCACACGGCCAAGCCCAGCTTCCAGGTCAGGCCGGCCGCCAGCAAGCCCTGCACCACGGCCACGCTCCAATAGTCGACCGGCAAACGAAAACTGGCCATCATATAAATGATGGCCAGCGTCAGCGGCGCGGCGCCGCATTGGATCAGCAGCGCCCGCACGGCGGGCGCGCGGGCGATGCGCTTCAGGTAGGAGTCGGCAGCGGGTCGGCTCACGCGGCCAGGGCGTCGGCGTCGCGCGCCTTCTTGGTCTTGCCGGCGCGCGAAGGCATGTGACACAGGCCGCAGACATAGCTGCCGTTCAAGTCCATGCAGTTGACCACGAACTTGCCCTGGCATTTGCCGCACGGGGCCAGTTCCAGCATCTTGCCGCTGAAGAAGCGCACCAGGGTCCAGGCGCGCGTCAGCGACAGCAGCGGCTCCTCGCCCGCTTCCGGCGGCATTTGCTCCAGGTACAGCTTGTAGGCTTTCATGACCGCCTCGATGCCGGTGGCGCCGGCGTGCTCGGTCAGGAAACGATGGATATTGATGAACAGCGAGGAATGGATGTTCGGCTGCCAGGTCAGGAACCAGTCGGTGGAAAACGGCAGCATGCCCTTGGGCGGCGACACGCCCTTCAACTCCTTGTACAGCTTGAGCAGGCGTTCGCGCGACAGCGACACTTCCGATTCCAGCAGCTGCAGGCGCGCGCCCAGCTGGATCAGTTCGATGGCCAGCTGGATTTCCTGGGCTTCCGTCACTACGCTTTTCTTGGACATGATCGGCTCCGGCTGGGTGATCAGGCGATTTCTTCGACGGCCTGGCCGGCCATCAGGATGGCGGCGTGCGACTGGGCCAGCACGCGGTCTTTATTGTAGTTGGTCAGCATCGACAGGATGGCGCTGTCGTCGAAGCGGAAGCGGGCCAGCATCATGTTGCCGCCTGCCAGTTTCAGGATTTGCGCGTTGCTCATGCCTTCGATCA
This sequence comes from Duganella sp. S19_KUP01_CR8, assembly GCF_036688705.1. Lineage (NCBI taxonomy): Bacteria > Pseudomonadati > Pseudomonadota > Betaproteobacteria > Burkholderiales > Oxalobacteraceae > Duganella > Duganella sp. S19_KUP01_CR8. The sequence continues at coordinate 40,743 of NZ_JAQQPR010000020.1, forward strand.
GCTCGGCGATGTCGGCGGCGATGCCAAGGCGGAAGATCGCGGTGACTTTGTCGGCGCGGATCATCTGCTGGGCCAACATCAGGTAGCTCAGGTTGGCGTCGCGAATTTCAGCCATCATATCGTTAGCGGTCATTTCCATCTCCTAGTCCGTTATCTGCACTGCGGAACACATTTGCGTTTCCAGTGAGATACATTCTGCGGGAGCAACAAAAATACGAGTAGAGGAGGTTCTCCGTATTTTCCGTCCGGAAATAGCGAACACGACCCGTCGGTGTTTGTCTGACAAACACTCGCAGATCGCTCATCCACGCCCTTGCGGCGTGGGCTTTTTAAGGTCCAAGATCTTCAAAAAAGTCCTGTCATGAAACGAAAAATAGTGCAGTTCAGCGACTCTTTTTTGCTACATCTAACCCGGTTACGGCAGCAATTCCAGGAACTTTAGGGTTCCGGTGAAAATAATTTGAATTATTTTCGACTCCTTCCTGCTGCCTGATGGCGCTTTTCCGCTCATCATGAAACTGGTAACGGCAGCGTTTTCGGGAACTTTAGGGTTTTTTTGAAAAAAATCGAAAATAATTTAAAAAAAGTCGCAAAGCCAGCAAACATGCGGGTTTGCAGGCACCCCGCCAGCCTGGGGTCTGACCCCGGACGGGGTCAGACCCCGGTTTTTCGGGTTACACTGGCAACTTATTGAAGCCTAAAGCATTCCACCACCTTGCAAGAAAGTTACATAATGACAACTCGCAACGACTGCCTGGGCCGCGACGCGCAAGATCCGCTCGCCGCCCTGCGCGACCAGTTCGACCTGCCCTCCAATGTGATTTATCTGGATGGCAACTCTTTAGGCGCCCGCCCCAAGGCCGCGCTGGCCCGCGCCCAGCAGGTGATCGCCCAGGAATGGGGCCATGATTTGATCCGCAGCTGGAACAGCGCCGGCTGGTTCGACCTGCCCAAGCGCTTGGGCAACCGCCTGGCCCCGCTGATCGGCGGCGCCGACGACGAAGTGGTGGTCACCGACACCACCTCGGTCAACCTGTTCAAGGCCTTGGCCGCCGCGCTGCACATGCAGGCCAGCGACCCGGCCCCGGCCACGGCCGGACGCCGCGTGATCGTCACCGAACGCTCCAACTTCCCCACCGACATCTATATGGCCCAGGGCCTGAGCGGCTGGCTGGAACGCGGCTACTCCGTCAAGCTGGTCGACAGCGTCGAAGAACTGCCGGCCGCCATCGGCGCCGACACCGCCGTCGTCATGCTCACCCACGTCAACTACCGCACCGGCTACCAGCACGACATGCGCGCCACCAGCGCGCTGGCCCACGCCGCCGGCGCCTTGATCGTCTGGGATCTGGCGCACTCGGCCGGCGCGGTGCCGGTCGACCTCAACGCCGACGGCGCCGACCTGGCCGTGGGCTGCACTTATAAATACCTGAACGGCGGCCCCGGCTCGCCGGCCTTCATCTGGGTGCCGCGCAAGCACCAGGCGCGCTTCCGCCAGCCGCTGTCGGGCTGGTGGGGCCACGCCGCGCCGTTCGCCATGGCGCCCGACTTCGCCCCCACCGACGGCATCGGCCGCGCGCTGTGCGGCACCCAGCCGGTGGTGTCGCTGGCGATGGTCGAGTGCGGCCTGGACGTGTTCGGCCAGACCAGCATGGCCGCCATCCGCGCCAAGTCGCTGGCGCTGACCGACCTGTTCATCGAACTGGTCGAGCAGCGCTGCGCTGATCATCCGCTGGGCCTGGTCACGCCGCGCGCGCACGCGCGCCGCGGCAGCCAGGTCAGCTTCACCCATCCGCACGGTTATGCGGTGATGTCGGCGCTGATCGCGCGCGGCGTCATCGGCGACTACCGCGAGCCGGCCATCATGCGCTTCGGCTTCACGCCGCTCTACACCAGCTACGCCGATGTCTGGGACGCGGTGGAAATCCTGCGCGACATCCTGGACCGCAAGGACTACAACGTCGACGCCAAGCGCGACGCCGTGACCTGAACGCGTCACCTGAAAACGAGATAAATAATATGAGCAATTCCAAAGACACCGCCAGCGGCTGCCCGATGCACGCCGCCGCGCCCGCCGCCGGCACCGGCTCAGATACGCAATGGCACGGCGCGCAAATGGACTTCAGCAACAAGATGAGCTACGGCGACTATCTGGGCCTGGACCAGATCCTCACCGCCCAGCATCCGCTGTCGCCCAACCACAACGAGATGCTGTTCATCGTCCAGCACCAGACCAGCGAACTGTGGATGAAGCTGATGCTGCACGAAATGCACGCGGTGCGCGCCCACCTGCAATCGGACGACCTGGCGCCGGCCTTCAAGATGCTGGCCCGCGTGGCCCGCATCATGGACCAGCTGGTGCACGCATGGGATGTGCTGGCCACGATGACGCCGCCTGAATACACGGCCATCCGCCCTTACCTGGGCGCGTCATCAGGCTTCCAGTCCTACCAGTACCGCGAGATCGAATTCATCCTCGGCAACAAGAACGCCGCCCTGCTCAACGTCCACACCACCGCACCGGACGCCTTTGCCGTGCTGGACAAGGCGCTGCGCGAGCCGTCGGTGTACGACGAGGCGATCAAGCTGCTGGCCCGCAACGGCCTGCCGGTATCCGCCGAGCGCCTCAACGCCGACTGGACCCTGCCGACCGCCTCGGACGAGTCCGTCAAGAACGCATGGCTGGAGGTCTACCGCGATCCATCCCGCCACTGGGCGCTGTACGAACTGGCCGAGAAGCTGGTCGACCTGGAGACCGCGTTCCGCTTCTGGCGCTTCCGCCACGTCACCACGGTCGAGCGCATCATCGGCTTCAAGACCGGCACCGGCGGCACGGCCGGCGTCAGCTACCTGCGCAAGATGCTGGACGTGGTGCTGTTCCCCGAACTGTTCGCCCTGCGCACCGCGCTCTGATTTGTACCAGCTTGCGCAAACTATCGCTGCCGGCAAAATCTTGTCGCTCTGCTGAAGTAAGATAAAGCCATCTTACTCAGCAAGGATCAAGCATGGACTACGAAGTACTGACCCTGGCCGGTCTGTGGAACTCCGGCCCCGCCCACTGGCAAACGCAATGGGAAGGCAATCACCCGGGCTGGGTCCGCGTGCCGCACCGCGACTGGGAAACGCCCGACCGCGACGACTGGGTGGCCGACCTCGAAGCCGCCATCGCCCGGTGCAAGCGCCCGCCGGTGCTGGCCGCGCACAGCCTGAGCTGCTCACTGGTGGGCCGCTGGGCCGCCTCCGGCTCGCCGCTGAAAATCGCCGGCGCCTTCCTGGTCGCCCCCAGCGACACCGACGCCCCCAGCTATCCCGACTGCACCACCGGCTTCCAGCCCATGCTGCTGGACCGCCTGCCCTTCCCCAGCCTGGTGATCGCCAGCAGCGACGACCAGTACGTCAGCCCGCAGCGCGCCCGCCAGTTCGCCCAAGCCTGGGGCAGCGACTACGTCGAGATCGGCAGCGCCGGCCACATCAACGGCGACGCCGGCTACGGCCCTTGGCCCGAAGGCGAACAAATGCTGCTGAATTTCTGCGCCAGATTGCAGCGTTGACGGAACTACTGCGCAGGCGCGCCCTCTAACCTTGCATCACGCACCAAGGAGGGAATAAAAATGAACCAGCGCATCCGCAATTTCGCGGCGGCCACCGGCCTGCTGCTCACGGTCATGACGGCCAGCGCCGCCAGCTACACGACCATCCTCACCGGCCCAAAAGAATCGCCGCCCAATAGTTCGACCGGCACCGGCGCGGCGGTCGTCACCTTCGACGCCACCAGCCACTTCCTGGAAGTGGCCGTTGCCTTCGGCGGCCTGCTCGGCCCGACCACCGCCGCGCACATCCACTGCTGCACCGCCACGCCGGGTTCCGGCACCGCAGGCATCGCCACGGAAACGCCGACCTTCGGTAGCTTTCCGCTGGGTGTGACCAGCGGCGCCTATTTCAACACTTACGACACCTCGCTGGTGGCCAGCTGGAACCCCGCCTTCATCAGCAGCCACGGCGGCACCACGGCCGGCGCCGAATCGGCCTTCGCCGCCGCCTTGGCCAGCGGTACAGCCTATCTCAACATCCACAGCAGCCTCTACCCCGGCGGAGAAATACGCGGCTTCCTGACGGGCTCAACACCACCGGTGCCGGAACCGGCCATGTTCGGCATGCTGGGCCTGGGCGTGCCGGCCGTGCTGCTGATGGCGCGGCGGCGCCGCAGGAGCTGACTAGCGCGCCGCGCCAACCAGCGGCAGCTCGATATAGCTGTCGTGGTAGACGCGCTGGGTCGCCTTCTTGTAGTCGGACGGCTGGGCGTAGAAAATATTCGGCACAAAGGTTTGCGGGTTGCGGTCATACAGCGGGAACCAGCTGGACTGCACCTGCACCATGATGCGGTGGCCCGGCAGGAACACGTGGTTGGCGGTCGGCATGGCGAAGGTGTACGGCAGCGCCGTGTTGGCCGCGATCGGCTTGGCCGTCTCCAGGCTCTCGCGGTAGCGTCCGCGGAAAATATCGGCCGACACCATCAGCTGATAGCCGCCCATCTCCGGCTGCGCCGCCACCTGGTCCGGATAGACGTCGATCAGCTTGACCACCCAGTCCGCATCGCTGCCGCTGGTCGAGGCCAGCAGGTGCGCCACCGGTTCGCCGCTGATCTTCACCGGCGCCGTCAGCACGTCGGTCGTGTAGCTCAGCACATCGGTGCGGCCGGACGCCTCGCGTTGGTCGTCGACCAACCAGCGCGGCCAGGTCTGGCCCTTGGCCTCGTCATAGCCATACGGCGCAATCGGCCGCGCGCGGAACGGCACCGGCTTGCCCGGATCGGACACATACTCATCGAACGCGCTCCGCTGCGCCGGCGCCGTAGCGGGCCGCGACGCCTCGTTGGTCAGGCTCAGCCGGGCATTGGCCGCCAGCTTCAGCGTGGCCGGCGCGATCGTGCAGCCGCTGACGCAGCCGCTAGGCCAGCTATTCAATGAACGCCATTTGTTGGTGCCGGTCTCGAACGCCGACACCGGCGCAATCTGCACCGCCGGCGCATCGTCCTTCAGATAGCGGTCCAGGAACGGCCGCAAGATCTCCTGCCGGAAGTGCAGCGCCGTATCGCTGTTGAAGCGCAGCGCGCCCAGCCGGCTACCGTCGCCGATGCCGCCGCCATGATTCCACGGCCCCAGCACCAGGAACACCTTGTTGTCCTTGTCCTGCGGCTTGATCGCCTTGTACACCGCGATGGCGCCATAGATATCCTCGGCATCCCACAGGCTGTGCACCAGCAAGGTCGGCACCGTCACCGGCTGGCGGGCCAGGATCTTGTCCATCGCCTGCGCGCTCCAGAACGCGTCATACGCCGGATGCGCGACGATCTTGCGCCAGAAACCGCTCTGCTCCACCCCGCGCTGGCGCGCCAGCTCGCCCACCGAACCGGCGCGCAGGAAAGTATCGTAATCGTCGAAATGACTGCTATACCACTTGGCCTCGTTGCGCCGCGTCACCACCTGCTCCAGCACGTACGACAGGTTGATCTGCCGGAACGCACCATTGTGGAACCAGTCATCGCCGCGCCAACCATCCACCATCGGATTCATCGGCACCGACACCTTCAGCGCCGGATGCGGATTGACCAGCGCCATCAACGGCAGGAAGCCGTCGTAGGAAATGCCGATGATGCCGACCTTGCCGTTCGTCTCGGGAATATTCTTGACCAGCCACTCGATGGTGTCCCAGGTATCGGTGGAATGGTCGACCGGCGTCGGATTGAGCGCGCTGCCGCTCAGCGGCCGGTTCATCACATAGTCGCCTTCGGAGCCGTACTTGCCGCGCACATCCTGCACCACGCGGATATAGCCGCCCTCGGCGATAACGTCGGCCGCGTTGTCATAGCCCTGCAGGATGGACTCCATCTGCGAGCTCTCGTTGTGGCTGGTCAGCTCAGCCGCGCTGTAGGGCGTGCGCGTCAGCAGGATGGGCGCGTTGCGCGCCTTGCGCGGCACGATGACCACGGTATTGAGCTTGACGCCATCGCGCATCGGCACCATCACGCTGCGCTTGACGTAGTCGAGCCCGTCGATCGGCGCCTTGAACTCATCAGGCGTCTCACTCGGCAATGCGGGATAAAGGGGTGTGGCCGCGACGCCCGGCGTCGATGCCGGCAGCGTATTCTGGGCCAGGACGCCCTGTGCGGATAAAACAAAGGCGCCAGTCAGCGCCAATACGATCTTGTTCATGTATATCCCGGAAGTTATGCCAGTGAAACCTAAAAATAGCACAACTTCCGGGACGGGTCCTACCTGATAGTGTTACTTGCGTGCTTACTTGCTTGCGCCGCTCAACAGCATTTCATTCAGGCGCTTGACGAAGGTGGCCGGATCGCTCAGCGAACCGCCTTCGGCCAGCAAAGCCTGGTCGAACAGGATGTTGGCCCAGTCGCTGAAGGCGCTGCCCGCCTCTTCGTACTTCAGGCGCGTCACCAGCGGGTGGTTCGGGTTGATTTCCAGGATAGGCTTGGACTCCGGCGCGCTCTGGCCGGCGGCCTTCAGCATGCGCAGCAGGTTGCCCGACAGCTCATGCTCGTCCGCCACCAGGCAGGCCGGCGAATCGGTCAGGCGGAACGTCACGCGCACGTCCTTGGCCTTGTCCGTCAGGGCTTCCTTCATCTTGCCGACCAAATCCTTGTACGAGGTCTCGGTCTCTTCGTGTTCCTTCTTCTCGGCTTCGTCTTCCAGCGCGCCCAGATCCAGGCCGCCCTTGGCCACCGACACCAGCTCCTTGCCTTCGAACTCGGTCAGGAAGGACAGCATCCACTCGTCCACGCGGTCGGTCAGCAGCAGCACTTCCACGCCCTTTTTGCGGAAGATCTCCAGGTGCGGCGAGTTCTTGGCGGCGACGTAGTTATCGGCCGTGACGTAGTAGATCTTGTCCTGGCCTTCCTTCTGGCGCGCCAGGTACTGCTCCAGCGAGACGCTCTGTTCGTCGTTGTCGTTGGCGGTCGAGGCGAAGCGCAGCAGCTTGGCCAGACGGTCCTTGTTGGTCGCGTCCTCGCCGATGCCCTCTTTCAGCACCTGGCCGAATTCCTTCCAGAAGGTGACGTACTTGTCCTTCTTCTCCTGCTCATCGGCGTTCGCCAGTTCTTCCAGCATGCCGATCACGCGCTTGGTCGAGCCGTCGCGGATCACCTTCACATCGCGCGACTCCTGCAGGATCTCGCGCGACACGTTCAGCGGCAGGTCGGCCGAATCGATCACGCCCTTGACCATGCGCAGGTAGGCCGGCATCAGCTGCTCGGCATCGTCCATGATGAACACGCGCTTGACGTACAGCTTGATGCCGCCGCGCTTGTTGCGGTCCCACAGGTCGAACGGCGCCTTGGCCGGAATGTACAGCAGCTGCGTGTACTCGCTGCGGCCTTCGACGCGGTTGTGCGTATGCGTCAGCGGCGCCTGGAAGTCGTGCGACACGTGCTTGTAGAATTCCTCGTACTGCTCCGGCGTGATGTCCGACTTGTTGCGGGCCCACAGCGCGCTGGCCTGGTTGATGGTTTCCAGCTCGTCCTTGACGACGGTTTCCTTCTTCTCCTCGTCCCACTCTTCCTTCGCCATCACGATGGGCAGCGAGATATGGTCGGAGTACTTGCGGATGATGGACTTGATCTTCCACGACGACAGCAGCTCGTCCTCGCCTTCGCGCAGGTGCAGGATGATGTCGGTGCCGCGGCCGGTCTTCTCGATCTGCTCGATCGAGTAGTCGCCCTCGCCGGCCGATTCCCAGCGCACGCCATCGGCGGCGTCCGCGCCGGCGCGGCGGGTTTCAACGGTGATCTTGTCGGCGACGATGAAGCCCGAGTAGAAGCCCACGCCGAACTGGCCGATCAGGGCCGCGTCCTGCTGCTGGTCGCCCGACAGCTTGCCGAAGAATTCCTTGGTGCCCGATTTGGCGATGGTGCCCAGGTGCGAGATCGCCTCGTCCCGGCTCATGCCGATGCCGTTGTCGGAAATGGTGATGGTGCGCGCGGCCTTGTCGAACGAGACCTTGATCTTCAGTTCATGGTCGTTGCCGTAAAGGGCGTCGTTGTTGATCGCTTCGAAGCGCAGCTTGTCGGACGCGTCGGACGCGTTCGAAATCAGCTCGCGCAGGAAAATCTCTTTGTTCGAGTACAGCGAGTGGATCATCAGCTGCAACAGCTGTTTCACTTCGGCCTGGAAGCCCAGGGTTTGCTTGTCGTTGTCTGCCATTTTAAAAGCCTCTAATAGTCTTGTGGTTGATGCAAGGGTTTGACGAAAGTGGGGATTATAAGAGGGTTTTCAAGAGCGGCCCAATTCTCTTTCGAGGAAACGCCACACCGCCGGCTCCTGCATCGCCGCCACGTTCAGCCGCATGCGGGTCGACGGCAGCTGCTTGGGCGAGAACAGGCTGCCCGGCGCCAGCAGCATGTTGTGGGCCATCGCCTTTTCGGTCAGCACATTGGTGTCGCAGCCGGCATCGGCCCACACGAACATCCCGGCCGGCGAGGCCACGTCCACCTTCAGCCCCACCCGCTCCATCTGGCGGATGGTCTTGGCGCGGATCGTGTCCAGCCGCGCGCGCACCCGGTCCGTATGCTTGCGGAACAGGCCCTCCGACAGCACCTTGTACACCACCCGCTCGCCGATATCGCTGGTGGTCAGCATGGTCAGCATCTTGCGGTCGGCCAGGCGCTCGGCCCGTTCCGGCGACGCCGCGATATAGCCCACCCGCAGATTGGCCGCCATGGTCTTCGAAAAGCCGCCCAGGTAGACCACCCTTTGCAGCTGGTCCAGCGCCGCCAGCCGCGTGGCCGGCTGCACCGCGCTGCCCGGATGCAGGTCGCAATAGATGTCGTCCTCGACGAGGATGAAATCGTGCTCCTCCGCCAGCCGCAGCACCTGGAAGGCCTTGGCCGCCGACAGCGAGGTCGAACTGGGGTTGTGCAGCACCGAATTGATGATGTACAGCTTGGGCTTGTGCAGCGCCGCCAGCTCCGCCAGTTGCGCGATGTCCGGGCCGTCGGCCAGGCGCGGAATGCCCACCACCTTGGCGCCCAGCGCCGCGAAGGAGCCGAACATCAGGAACCAGGCCGGATCGTCGACGAAGATGGTGTCGCCCGGCCGAGTGAACTCGCGCGCCACCAGGTCCAGCCCCTGCGTCACGCCGGCCGTGGTGACGATCTGCTCCGGCGCGGCGGCGATCTCCAGCTCGGCGAACTTCAGCTGCAACTGCTGGCGCAGCGGCAGGAAGCCCTGCGGCACGCCGTAGCTGACCAGCAGATTGGGATGCTGCCGGCTGACCGAACGCAGCGCATTGGCGATGGCCGCGCCGTCCAGCCAGTCGGGCGGCAGCACGCCGGTGCCGGGCATCTGCCCGTACGGCATCTGGCGGAACATATTCCGCACCAGCCAGACCACGTCGATCGGCTTGGCGCCGGGGTGTTCGCGCTCGCCCTCGGCCGAGCGGCGCCGCGCGCCCGGACGCCGCTCCGCCAGATTCAGCTCCATCGCCGCCGGTTCGCGCACGAAGAAGCCCGCGCCCCGGCGCGACTCCAGGTAGCCCGAGGCCACCAGCTTGTCGTACGACGCCACCACGGTGAACGCCGACACCGAGTGCGCCGCCGCGAACGCGCGGATCGACGGCATGCGCGCGCCGCCGCGCAGCAGGCGGTCGTCGATGCGCGCCGTCACCGAGCGCACGATCTGGTCGATCAGCGTCTCGCCCGACTCGCGCGACAGCAGTCCCACCATCGCCCCCGTCTTCGCAGCCTTCGATGGCGCGACGGCCACCGACGTCACGGCCGGTCCCGGCGCCGCAGCCGCCTTGGCTGCCGAACGCGCCTCGGCCGCCGCCAGCGCATCGGCCACCGCCTCCGCCGCAGCCGACGCGGCGGCGCCCAAAAGTGAAGTGCGCGAGCGTGTATTGGTCATTTTACCGTCACAGTATGAGAAATTATGTGCATAAGTGTACTGGCACTGTACTGGTTTTGTCACGTAGCATACATCCATACCGCTTATAACCATATTGATAACGCCACGGAGACCCGATGCGCCAAGCCAAGCAAAGCCAGACCACCGGCCCAGATGCGTCATTCCCGCGCAGGCGGGAATCCATAGAACGCCCGCTCAGCATGGATACCCGCCTGCGCGGGCATGACGGCGGGCATCGGCTGAGCGACGAAACCACCGGCATGCTGCTCGGCCTGGTCGCGGTCGCCATCTTCAGCCTGACCTTGCCGTTCACCCGGCTGGCGGTCGGCGGCGCGCTGGCCAGCCACGGCGCCGGCCTGTCCCCCACCTTCGTCGCCCTCGGCCGCGCGCTGGTGGCCGCCGTACTGGCCGGCGGCTGGCTGGCCTGGAAGCGCGCGCCGCTGCCGCCGCGCTCCGCCCTGCTGCCGCTGGCGACGGTGGCCGTCGGCTGCATCATCGGCTTCCCCTGGCTGACCTCGATCGCCATGCGCAGCCTGCCGGCCGCCCACGGCGCCGTGCTGGTCGGCATCCTGCCGCTGGCCACCGCCGTCTTCGGCGCCCTGCTGGCCGGCGAAAAGCCGTCGGCCGGCTTCTGGATCATGGCCAGTGTGGGCTCGGCGCTGGTGGTCGGCTTTGCGCTGGGCCAGAGCGGCGGCAGCCTGCACCTGGCCGACCTGGCGATCTTCCTGGCCGTGCTGCTGGCCGCCATGGGCTACGCCGCCGGCGGCCGCCTGTCGCAAACCCTGGGCGGCCAGCACACCATCTGCTGGGCGCTGGTGCTGTCGGCGCCGCTGCTGCTGCCGCTGGTGGGCTGGCTGTGCTGGCAGGAAAGCCCGCAGCTGGCCGCCGCCGGCGCCGCCGCCTGGACCGGCTTCGCCTACGTCTCGGTGTTCTCGATGTTCATCGGATTCTTCTTCTGGTACCGCGGCATGGCGCTGGGCGGCGTGGCCCGGGTCGGCCAGGTGCAGCTGGTCCAGCCCTTCCTGTCGCTGCTCGGCGCAGCCGTGGTTTTGGGCGAGGCGCTGGAGTGGCCCACTGTAGTTTTTGCAATCGCCGTCATCGCCGTGGTGGGTGCCGGCCGCAAAATGCAGGTAAAACGAGGCTAAAACCGTAGACTATCTTGATTTTGCCGCGTTTGTGGGCACGCCCTGCCGCTGACGTACAATATCGGTCTTAGCTCAACGCATTCCCTTAATTACTCTTTGGATAACCACATGTCTGTCTACGAAAAACTGAAAGCGCTCGATATCACCCTGGCAGCACCCGCCACCCCGGCCGCCGCCTACGTCATGTACGCCCAAACCGGCAACCTGGTGTTCCTGTCGGGTCATATCGCCAAGCGCGCCGACGGCAGCGTGTGGGTCGGCCAGTTGGGCAAGAATATCGATACCGCCGAAGGCAAGGCCGCCGCGCGCGCCATCGCCGTCGACCTGATGGGCACGCTGCAGGCGGCCGTCGGCGGCGACCTGACCCGCGTCAAGCGCATCGTCAAGGTCATGAGCCTGGTGAACTCCACGGCCGACTACACCGAACAGCACCTGGTCACCAACGGCGCCTCCGAGCTGCTGGGCGAAGTCTTCGGCGAAGCCGGCAAGCACGCCCGCTCGGCCTTTGGTGTCGCACAAATCCCGCTTGGCGCCTGCGTCGAAATCGAACTGATCGCGGAAGTCGCGTAAGCGGGCGGCTCCTTATCCGGAGTCGTTCCTTTTATAGAAGCACGCCACAAGCGAGCTTGTTGAATAGCCGGCAGCGCCGGCATCCTCTAGTGAGACATGTATGAAAATCGAAAACCCTAATCCGATCCAGTGGCGCTTCTCCGAACGCGCCGACCAGCTGCAATCGTCCTTCATCCGCGAGATCCTGAAGATCACCCAGCAGCCGGAGATCATCTCCTTCGCCGGCGGCCTGCCATCGCCGCTGACCTTCCCGATCGACGAAATGAAGGCAGCCTTCGACAAGGTGCTGAGCGAAAACGGCAAGGTCGCCCTGCAATACGGCCCGACCGACGGCTACCTGCCGCTGCGCCAGTGGATCGCCGATTCGCTGTCGACCAACGGCGCCAAGATCGTGCCGGAACAGGTGCTGATGACCTCCGGCTCCCAGCAAGCGCTGGACCTGCTGGGCAAAGTGCTGATCGACGAAGGCAGCCGCGTGCTGGTCGAGACGCCGTCCTACCTGGGCGCGCTGCAGGCGTTCTCGGTCTACCGTCCTGAATTCAAATCGGTCGCAACCGACGAACACGGCCTGGTGCCGTCGTCGCTGGACGCCGTCGCCCAGGGCGCGCGCCTGCTGTACGCGCTGCCGAACTTCCAGAACCCGACCGGCCGCACCCTGTCCGTCGAGCGCCGCCTGGAGCTGGTGGAAACCTGCGCCCGCCTCGGCCTGCCGCTGATCGAGGATGACCCGTACGGCGCCCTGAGCTACAAAGGCGACCCGCTGCCGAAGATGGTGGCGATGAACCCGGACGGCGTGATCTACATGGGCTCCTTCTCCAAGGTGCTGACCCCCGGCATCCGCCTGGGCTACGTGGTCGCCCCGCTGCCGCTGGTGCGCCGCCTGGAGCTGGCCAAGCAGGCCGCCGACCTGCACACCTCGCAGCTGACCCAGATGGTCGTGCACGAAGTGATCAAGGACGGCTTCCTGGGCCGCCACATCCCGAAAATCCGCACGCTGTACGGCGACCAGTGCCAGGTCATGCTGGACGCCATGGCCCAGCACTTCCCGGCCGGCGTCGAGTGGACCAAGCCGGAAGGCGGCATGTTCATCTGGGTCACGCTGCCTAAGCACATCGACGCCATGAAACTGCTGGACGAAGCCATCGCCCAGAAGGTCGCCTTCGTGCCGGGTTCGCCGTTCTACGCCAACGAACCGGAAACCAACACGCTGCGCCTGTCCTTCGTCACCGTGGCGCCGGACCGCATCCGCACCGGCATCGAGATCCTGGGCAAGCTGATCGCCGCCAAGATCTAAGTCGTCGTACCTTCCGTGGGCGGCGCTCGCCGCCCACAGCTTTATCACCAAAAGTAACGAAAACCCGCCAAAGCAGTAACATCCCATCAACAATAAGTAAGCCAATGCCATGCTGGTGTCGCATCGCCGTCACTTCCGAAGAAATCCTCAAAAAAGCACGGATTTTTTTTCACCCGGCGCCGGGCCGACGCGTTATGATTTGAACGGATAGTCACTTTCAAATCAGGCCTCCCCTTGTTCAACCCAGTTCCCCATCCCATCCTTGCCACGCGGCGCGATGCCGCGATACTCATAGTGGACGACGCGCCGGAGAACCTGAGCGCACTGCGCAAGCTGATGGTCCAGCAGGGCTACCAGACCTTCGTCGCCACCTCCGGCGAGCGGGCGTTGAAGATCGCCCGCCGGGTCCATCCCGACCTGATCCTGCTCGACGTCATGATGCCCGGCATGGACGGTTTCGAGACCTGCCGCCAACTGAAAAGCCACGCCGCCACCCAGCGCATCCCGGTCATCTTCATGAGCGCCCGCACCGAGACCGAGGACGTGGTGGCCGGCTTCGACATCGGCGCGGTCGACTACATCAGCAAGCCGCTGCGCATGGCCGAAGTGTGCGCCCGCGTGCGCACCCAGCTGCACATCCGCAGCAAGAGCGAGACCCAGGAAGAACAGGCCGAGCGCCTGCGCACCATCGTCAACAACATGGCCGAGGGCCTGCTGATCATCGAAGCGGACGGCCGCATCCAGTTCACCAACCCGGCCTGCGACAAATACCTGGGCTACCAGGAAAACGAATTGGCCGGCCGCGCCATCGCCGACCTGCTCAATCCCCTGGTGGCGCAGGAATACCTGGACTACTTCGACCGCTACGCCGCCGCGCCCGAGACGGCGCACAGCCACGGCACGCGCGAAGTGATCATCCGCCACCGCAACGGCAGCTCGGTGTGCATGGACCTGACCCTGACGCCGATGTATTTGCGCCAGCCGCTGTTCATCGGCCTGCTGCACGATATCACCCACCACAAGCAGTCGGAAGACGCGCTGCAACGGGCCGCCATGGTCGACCCGCTGACCAAGATCGCCAACCGCCGCCACTTCGACAGCTTCCTCGAGAAGGAATGGCAACGCGCCATGCGCAGCGCCCAGCCCTTGTCGCTGGTGGTGCTGGACGTCGACCACTTCAAGCTGTACAACGACACCCTGGGCCACCCGGCCGGCGACGCCTGCCTGCAGCAGGTGGCGCAGGCGATCGCCTCGCACGCGCTGCGCCCGACCGACCTGGCGGCGCGCTACGGCGGCGAGGAATTCGTGCTGCTGTTCGCCGAAACCGACGGCGACTCGGCCTACCTGCTGGCCGAATCGATCCGCGCCCACGTCGAATCGCTGCAAATCCCGCATCCGCGCTCGACCACCTCGGCCTGGCTGACGGTGAGCATCGGCGTGGCCACCATCACCCCGCACCAGCTGGACAACACCGAATCGCTGTTCGTCGCCGCCGACCGCGCCATGTACGTGGCCAAGGAAGGCGGCCGCAACCAGGTGCAGGCCACCACCACCGGCAGCGCCGCGATGGAGGCGGTCAAGGCGCTGGTGATGCGCTGATCCGGCCCTGCCTGGCATCGTCAGGGAAGATGGTGGGATCGTTTAAATGGAAACGCAGGCCGTTATACGCCCAGTTGCTGGTCTTCGAAATCGCCTCGACTGTTGGATACCCGCGCTGGTGAAGCTTGAACACAATGAGTCCACTAACTGCGCTCACTACGAGCTCGGCAACAACCGCCCCTTCAATGTCCTGGCTGGCGGCGCGCTCAGTCAAAATTTGCAGCAGTTTCTTTCTCGAAGGTGCGGATACCTCGGCAATCACCGAGTCGTTTTGCTGGACGTACGCAAAGTATTTGAATGCCTTCTTTTCCATGAAGAATTGGTGACACCGTTTCTCGGCCACATCGAGCAAGTCTCGCTGAACACTACCGAGATCATCTCTCGTTCCTTCAAAAGGATAAGGAGAAATTTTCACGCCCGCGTAACGTTTTACTTCCCCGAAAGCGCGCCGCTCGGCCTCCACTGCATATTTCGGCGGGAACTGGCGTCCCGTCCAGATCATCCCCTCGCATTCCTGCAAGGTATGAGCGCCGATCTTCCCCTCGCCCGCGCAGTAGGCCTCGAACGCCATTTCAATGAGCTCGCGGATAATTCGCATCAGGCCGTCGTCTTTAACCTTGCGCTCCGCGAAATAGAGCCCTGACCGCAATGTATCGAACCCAGCCAGCAGCGCATCCCTTTGGTTGGCGACGCGCACGAACTTGCTCTGCTGCGTGTCATATTCCCGGAAGTTGTCCGGCGCTGACAGCAACAGCGAGGCCCAGAAATCGTGCCATTGCCCGAGCGTCTCGAAACGCGAAGAGTTTTTGCTAGTCATAAGGTCGCGGAATCTGTGATTTCACAATGTATCAGTTGGCATTGTCGGCCCGCAGCCGCGCTATGAAGACCTGGGCAGAACTGCGCAGCGCCGGCATGGCGTCATCTTGTGCGCGCGCCATGGAACTGATCACCATCGCGACGCGTCCGTTCACGTTGAGTAGTTCGGTGTAGGTCTCGTTGCCGGCGGCTCCGCGCAGCAATGCGCACACCCTGTCCGGCTCGTCGCAGGTCAGCTTGGCGGCGCCCAGTTCGGAGGCGAAGCGCCGCTTGACCGCGCCAAAATCCTTCGGCCGGATGGGACTCGGTCCATAGCGCACGTCGTCGAGGACGAGCACCATCTGGACTGGCTTCGACTGCGATTCGGCAGTACCGGCCGGAACAAACGCGCCAATAAAAAGACTGGTGTTGACGGCCGAACGCAGCGCCTCGTTGGCAGATGGGTCGATCAGCAATGGCTCCCAACCGGGTGGCAGCGTAAGCGCCAGCGAGCTGACTGGCGCGCGGCCTGTTCGCAGTTTGCTCTCGCCGCGCGGTGCGCAATTCAAAGTGTGACTGGTGGCGTCGGGCCGGACCCGCACCGAGACCGACTTCAAATTGCGCGGCTGCCTGGCCCCGCTCCCGCCAGCGGGAAACTGCCGCTCGAACAACAGCCATTCGTCTTCGATGCGATATCGAATCTCCGCCGGCGCGCCTTTGGCCGCACGCGTCGATGGATCGAGCAGCGTCACGCGCAGCGTGTCCTGGCCAATGCGCTGGTAGGCCGACAAGGTCTCGGTCTGGCCGGATGCGCCGTAGCAGCGCGAGCGCACCAATTCCGCATCGTATTCAGACACGCAATCACCATTCTGGTCATTGCGCGACTGGTCCGCGAGCGTCACCTGCACCTGCTGGCTGCGCCAACAACCCAACAGCGTTTCATCAAGACCGACGGCATTGACGGCCGGGCCGGCGGCGAGCAGCATCGTGGCAAGTAAGACGGGCATCCGCATGATATGGCAAGCATAATATTATCGAAAATATATTATGCCATAAGCTGATTTCAGAGCTGCTCGGGATAGCCCGTGATGTCGGCGATCTCCTGGTACATCGGCTGCAATTGCTTGTACATGTTCAGGTACACGCGCCGATACAGCTTGTCGTAGATCTGCCGGTTCGCCTCGATAGGATGGAACACGCGGCCCGGCCGCGTCATCGCGTGCGTGGCGCTGTCAAAGTCCTTGTGCAGCCCCAGTCCCGCGGCCACCGCGATGGCCGCGCCCAGCCCCGACGTCTCGTACACATGCGCGCGCGCCGCCGGCAGGCCGAAGATATCGGCCGTCAGCTGCATCGCCGCGTCGCTCTGCGAGCCACCGCCGGCCACGCGCAACTCCGTCACCGGCACGCCGCTGCGCTTCTCGATCCGTTCCTTCCCTTCGCGCAGCGCGTAGGCCAGGCCTTCGAGGATCGCCCGGTACATATGGGCGCGCGTGTGGACGTCGCCGAAACCGATCATCGCCCCCTTGGCCTCCGGACCCGGCGTCTTGATGCCGGGGCTCCAGTAGGGTTGCAGCATCAGCCCCATCGAACCGGGCGGCACCTCGTTCACCAACAAATCGAACATCGCCTCCGGCGACCTGCCCTGCTCCAAGCCGGCCATCTGCTCGAAGTGCCCGAACTGCTCCTTGAACCAGTTCACCATCCAGTAGCCGCGGAAGATCTGCACCTCCGTGCTGTAGGCGCCTGGAACGGCCGCCGGATAAGGCGGTATCAACGGCGTAACCTCGACGTATTTTTTGGTGGTGGTGTTGATGGTCGCCGTGGTGCCGTAACTCAGGCAGGCGATGTGCGGCTCCAGCGCGCCGGCGCCGATCACCTCGCAGGCCTTGTCGGCGGCTGCCGCCACCAGCGGCGTGCCTTCCGGGATACCGGTCGCCTCGGCGGCGGCGGCGGTGATCGCGCCGATCACCGTGCCCGGCGCCACCAGCTCCGGCAGCATCTCCGGCTTGATGGCCAGCGCCTCCCATTTCCAGTCGCGCGCGCCGGCCCATTTGTGGCGCTTGTAGTCGAACGGCAGATACGCCACCTGTGAGCCGACGGAATCGATATGCCGCCCGCACAAGCGGAAATTGAGGAAGCCCGATAGCAGCAGGTACTTGTCGGTGCTGGCCCAAATCTCCGGCTGATGCTCGGCGATCCAGTTGATTTCGGCCTCGCGGCGGAAGTACTCGATGGTGCCGGAAACGCGCGCCAGCTTGAACGCGGTGCGCCACAAAAAACTCAACGGCTTCTGCTTGCCCACGCGGCGCTGGTCCAGCCAGGTGATCGCCGGCCGCAGCACCTTGCCGTCGCGGTCCAGGTTGACCACCGTGCCGCGCTGCGTCGTCACCGCTACGCCCTTGACGGCGGAACGCGGGATATCGGTCGAAGCCCACAACTGCTGGCACGCCTTGCAGACCGCCTTCCAGTAGCCGTCGGCATCGTGCTCCGCCCAGCCGGGATGATCGGAGAAGTAAGCCTGCAAATGCACCTGCGCCTTGGCGGCCAGGTTGCCGTTCAAATCGAACAGCAGCGCGCGCACACTTTGCGTGCCGTTGTCGATGGAAAGAAGGTATTGATCGGCCATGTCGCTCTCTATGCGGGCAAACTGTAGTGGGTATTCCATAATGCCAGATAGGCAGCCTGCTCGACATCCCAGCGTTCGTCGCTCCAGCCCAATTCCGGCTGGCAGATGGCGCGTATGCGGCCGAGGATCTCGACGCCGCCGCCGCGCAGCTGGATGCCGATGCGGCTACGGCGCAGCAGCAGGTCTTCCAGCTTCTGCACCGACTCGCAACGGGCCGCCCAGCGCAGCTGCGCCCAGATGGTCTCCGTGCCCGCGATCAGCGACAGTTCGCCCGGCTGCGCTGCCGCGATCAGCTCCCGCGCCAGCGCGCCGTAGCGCCCTTGCAGGCGCTGCGCCTGGCCCGCCGGCAAGTGGCGTTGGTAGGGCAAGGTGCGCGCCATCGCCGCGCCGCGTCCCGCCGCTGGCGCAACGCCGAAGACCGGTTGCGGCTCCAGCTTGTCGCGCCAGTCCGGCAGCAAGGTGGCCGCCAGCTTGAGCGCATCCAGCGCGATCACGCGGAAGGTGGTCAGCTTGCCGCCGGTGACGGTCAACAGCCCATCCTCCAGCCACAGCGCATGATCGCGCCCTTCCTTCGACGGATCGGCCTTGCCGCTGTCGATCACGGGACGCACGCCCGCATAGCTGGCAATCACGTCGCTCTCCTGCAAGCCCAAATGCGGGAACTGGTCGTGCAAGGCCGCCATCAGGTAATCAACTTCGGCGCGCGTGATCGCCGCCTCGTGCGAAAGGTCGCCCTTGTGGTCGACATCCGTCGTGCCGACCAGCGTCACGCCTTCCCACGGAAAGGCGAACACCGGCCGGCCGTCCTGCGGATGCATCAAACTGATCGCCTGCGCCAGCGGCAAGCGCCAGGCGGGCAGCACCAGATGGCTGCCACGCAAAGGCCGCAGGCGAGGCTTGGCGCCGCGCGCCGCCGCATCGCCCTGCAAGCGCAAGCCGTCGGCCCAGGCGCCGGTCGCGCTGATGACCAGCCGCGCGCGCACATCATGCTGCGCGCCGCTCAGCCCATCGCGCAGCCGCGTCCCGCACACGCCGCGCACGCCGCCATCCTCCCGCAGCAGCGATTCCACCGCCATGTAATTGACGGCGACACCACCATGCTGCTGCGCCTCCTGCAGCACGCGCATGACCAGCCGCGCATCGTCCGTCTTGGCGTCGGTGTAGACCATGCCGCCCTTCAGGTCCTTGGTCGACACGTTCGGCGCCAGCGCCTCGAACTCGTCCCGGCCGAAATAATGGCGCGCCTTCTGGCCCGCCATACGGTCGTAGATCGCCAGCCCAAGCAGGAACATGCGCTTGCCTGGCTTGCGGCCCTCAAACTCGCCGAACGCAAAACTCTGCGGCTCCACCAGCCCGGCCGCCTGCTGCAGCAAATGCTCCCGCTCCTGCACCGACTCGCGCGTCAGCGCGAACTGGCCTTCCTTCAGATATCGCAAGCCGCCGTGCACCAGCTTGGACGAGCGGCTCGACGTACCCCAGGCAAAATCCCGTTGCTCCACCAGCAGCGCCTTCAAGCCGCGCCGCGAAGCCTCCAGCAAAATCCCCGCGCCGGTGATGCCGCCGCCGATCACGATCAAATCCCACTCGCGCCCCAGCATCTCCGCCAAGCCGGAACGCCCGCCGCTGCGCCACAGCGCCGTCATGGCAGCAGCTTCCCGGGATTCATGATCTGCTGCGGATCGAAGTGCGCAAACAAGGCCCGCATCGCCGACAGGCCCAACTCGCCCTTCTCCGCCACCAGGTACGGAGCGTGGTCGCTGCCCACGCCGTGCTGATGGCTGATGGTGCCGCCGTTTTCCACGATCGCCATGCTGACCGCATGCTTGAGCGTGCGCCAGCGCGCCAGGTCCTGCTCATAGTCGCCGGCCAGCCGGTACACAAAGGTCGAATAGACGCTCGCTCCCTGCGCATACAGATGCGACAAGTGGGTATAAGCGTGTACCTTCTCGCCATGCTGCGCCAGCGCTCCGGTGGCGGCAGCTTCCAGCGCCCGCATCATCGTGCCGACGCGCGGCCAATCGACCGCGGTCTCCACCGTATCGATCGCATAGCCATGCTGCCAGGCCGCGTTGCGCAGGTAGACATTGCGAAAGCGGTTCTGCTTCCACTTGTCGCCCATCTTGCGGCCGATGTGCACGCCGCCGTGCGACGCCGTCAGCGCCAGTGCATCGCCCAGCGCCGCCTTGGCTGCGGCCTTGCGACCGCTCACGCCTATCATCAGCATGCACTTGCCGTCCTTGCAGCCGCGCAACGACAGATAGCCTTCCAGCGCGCCGATCAGCTTCTTGTGGCCGGCCAGCGCCAGCATGGTGGTGGTCTCCAGCGGATTCGACAAGCGCAGCATCGACAGCGACAATCCCGCCTGCACCACCTGCCGCACCGCCGTCTCCGCCGCTTCCCAGCTCGGGAAGAACACCGCGTGGAAGGCCTCGTATTCCGGCAGCGGCGTCACGCGCACCGTGGCCTCGGTCAGGATGCCCAGCCGGCCCTCCGAACCCAGCACCATCTCGCGCAGATCCGTACCCGCCGCCGATGCCGGGAAGGTTGGAATATCCAGCGTGCCGGCCGGCGTCTCCACCTTGCCGCCCTTGAACATCTGCTCGATGCGGCCATAGCGCAGCGACTGCTGGCCGGAAGACCGCGTCACCACCCAGCCGCCCAGCGTCGAATACTCGAACGACTGCGGGAAGTGGCCCAGCGTGTAGCCGCGTGCACGCAACTGCGCCTCCAGGTCCGGCCCGAACACGCCGGCGCCGAAGGTCGCCAGCTGCGATTCCGTATCCAGGTAATACATCTGCCGCAAGCGCGTCAGGTTCACCGTCAGCACCGGCTGCGCGCCAGCCGGCGCGGTCAGGTGTCCGGCCACGCTGGTGCCACCGCCCTGCGGTATCAGCGCCACACCGAACTGCTGCGCATAATCGATCAACGCCCGCACCTGCTCGGCGCTCTCCGGATAGGCCACGCCGTCCGGCGCCGTCTCGATCACGCCATAGCGCAGGCGCAGCCAGTCCGGCAGGCTCTGGCCCAGCGCATTGCGCAAGCGGACCTCGGCCGAAGTATCAATCAACCCATCGATCAATCCATCGATCAACGCATGCGGCGGCAGCCGCGATGGCGCGATCCGCGCGCAGGCCTGCTCGAACGCCGCATCCGCCACCGGCTTGCCGGCGCCGACGCGCTGCGCCAGAAATCCCAGCGCATCCTCGTTCAGCGCAAACTCTATCGTATCGTCACCCCAACCGTTCCAGCGTCTCATTGTTTTCCTGTCTGCGTAGCGGAGCGCTTGCTATACTGGCGCGCACCGAGTTTGAATGACAACAGAATAAGATAACGAACCAACCTGGTATTGCGCTTTTATGACACTCGCCTTGTTCGATCATGCCAAGTACGCCCGCTGACCTGTCGCGCCGCGTGGCCGGCTCCTACCTGCAGCCCCTGCTCGAAGCGGCGGCGGCGCGCGGCGTCACGGCTGCGGCACTGGAACGCGCCGCCGGCATGGCGGCAGGCGCCCTGCAACCGCTGCCCGACTCGCTGCCCGCCGACGACTACGTACGCCTGCTCGACATCGGCGCCGGGCTGGCCGCCGATCCGCATTTCGGCCTGCACGTGGGCGAACGGGTCAAGCTGGGCACCTACAGCGTGTATGGCCTGATCCTGCTCAGCTGCCGCGACTTCGGCCAGGCCTTCGAGCAGACCATGCGCTACGAGCAGCTGGCGCACGACCTGGGCCGCTCCACGCTGACCGTGGCGGACGGCGTGGCCCACTACACCTGGCACAGCAACTACGGCCCGGCCCAGCGCCACCTGGCCGACAGCGTCTTCGCCGGCATCCGCGTGTTCGGCAACTGGCTGGCCGGGATCACGCTGCCGGCCGCGCAGCTGGCGCTGATGCACGACGGTGGCGCCGCCGAAGCCCGCGACGAATATCTGCGCGTGCTGGGCGCCATGCCCAGCTTCGGCGGGCCGGCCAACGTCGCCAGCTTCGACGCCGCCCTGCTGGCCTTCCCGGTGCCGAATGCCGACGTCAGCCTCTACCCGGTGCTGCAGCAGCACGCCGAGCAGCTGCTGCGCCAGCGCGCCCAGACCGACAACTCGATCGCCCAGCAGGTGCACGCGGCCATCGTCCGCAACCTCGCACACGGCCAGGTGCGGCTGGCGTCCATCGCCGAAGAACTGAAACTGTCGCCGCGCACGCTGCAACGCAAGTTGAGCGACGCCGGCGCGACCTTCCAGCAGATACTGGACCAGGCCCGCTTCGCGCTGGCCAAGGACTATCTGCGCCAGTCGGAACTGAGCCTGGTGGATATCGCCTTCCTGCTGGGGTACCAGGAGCAGAGCGCCTTTAACCACGCCTTCAAGGAATGGGCGGGCGTCAATCCCGGTGCATACCGCAGTTAGATCGCGTTGCCCTTGACCCGCACGAACGGGCCGATGCACTTGTCCGTGCGCCGCTCCACGCACATCAGGAACATATCGCCGCTGGGGTGGAACAACAGATAGCTGGTGACGGCGCGCCCGACCTCGGTCACATCGCCGAGGCAATCGCGCTTGCCGTTGTCCTTGACGATGGTGTCGACTTCCTTGTAGAAGCCCTGCTTGTCCGGCTGGTCGCTGATGGCGAAGGTGGACTCGGCCACCTCCTCGTTGCTGAACACCAGCGTGGTGCCGTCGGCGCGGATGCGATAGGTCTCGCTGCAGGAGCCATCCGGCATGGTGATCCGCCAGGTGCCGATCACGGGATGGCTCTGGCGCAGCACGGGCGCGGCGCCGGCCGGCGCCATCAGGACAGCCGGTATCGCCAGCATCGCCACCGCCCGCCTCAGACGCATGTTCATGGCCCGCCTCCGCTCATGCTATTTTTCAGCCACCGCCTTCATGTTCGCCAGGCCGGCTTCGAAGTCCTTGCCGATCATGGTGTCCATACTCACC
Source organism: Duganella sp. S19_KUP01_CR8 (assembly GCF_036688705.1). Classification (NCBI taxonomy): domain Bacteria; kingdom Pseudomonadati; phylum Pseudomonadota; class Betaproteobacteria; order Burkholderiales; family Oxalobacteraceae; genus Duganella; species Duganella sp. S19_KUP01_CR8. Next base: position 63,618 of record NZ_JAQQPR010000020.1, read on the forward strand.
GCAAGGCCCATCAACTTGGTCATGAAGTCGCTCGGGCCGGACATGGTCCAGCTGACGGTGGTCAGTTCGCCCTTGGTTTCCAATACGAACTCGGTCTGGCAGTGCGATTCGAACGGCTTGAGGAAATCGAGCTTGATGTCCACCTTGGTGGGTGCCTGGCCGGTGATCTCCATGCGTCCGGCGCCGACCTTGTCGTCGCCTTCCCACGCATAGATGGCGCCCTGGTCCTTGGGCGCGCCGCTGAAGGTGCGCTTCATGGCCGGGTCCAGCTTCTCCCAGGGAGACCATGATGTCCAGTTGTGGAAATCGCTAATCAGCGGCAGGATCTTCTCCGCCGGCGCCTTGATGGCGATGGTGCGCTGCACGCGGAAACTGTCAGGCTGCATTGCGGCCAGGCCCAGCACGACCAATACCAGAATGACGACACCCATGGCGATCTTCTTCAGCATGATTTCTCCCTTTTTTTAAGATGCGCCTCTAGACTATCATGTTTTTTTGACCAGTCGCACCGGCAATGCGCTCGGCGTCATCGTGAAGGTGAAGCGCTCCTCGACCGGCGCCGCGCCCGGCACGCGCTCGATTGCAAAATTCTTGACCAGCATGGACATCGCCATCTTGATCTCGGCCATCGCCAGATAACGGCCGGGACAGAAACGCGGCCCGCCGCCAAAGGGGAACAGCTTGCGCGCGGGATCGTCGCCGTTGCCGTGGGCGCCTTCCAGCCAGCGCTCCGGCTGGAAGCTTTCCGGCTGCGCCAGGTCGCAATCGCGCTCGGACGCCTGCCGCAGCAGCAGGAAGATCACGGTACCGGCCGGCACCAGCAGGTCGCCCACCACCGCGTCGTCGTTCGGCTGCGCCGCCATGAAGGGCGCCACCGGTTTCAGGCGCATCGCCTCGCGGGTGGCGGCATCGATGTATTTCAGGCGGTCCAGCAGATGATAGTCGTCCAGCACGTTCTTGGCGCCGAGGACCTGTTCCGTCTCCGCCGCCATGCTGCGCGCGGCCTGCGGATGGGTCGACAGAAAATCGATCAGCCAGGCCGTCGTGTTCGACGTCGTGTCCTCGCCGGCGAACACCATGGTGATCGCATTGCCGACCACCGCCTCGTCGGTCAGGCCTGAATCCGGCTCGTCGCGGGCGACGATCAACGCCTCCAGCATATTGGAGGGCTTCTGCCGCAAGGCCGGATTGGCCTCGATGCGCTTGCGGGCCTCGGCGATGAAGCCGAAGATGGCGCGCTGGATGCGCGCGGCGGCGGCGATGGCCTCGCGGTCGTCGGCGCGCTTCAGCATAGCGATGCGCCAGTAGGCAAACGGCGACGTCAAACGCTTGGCCACCAGCTTGAACAGGAATTCGATGTCGCGCTGCAGCGGATGCTCCTCCAGCTCCAGCGTGTTGATGTCCTGGCCCATCGCCAGGCCGATGGTCACGTCCAGCGTGTAGGCCTTCAGGTCGCGCAGCACGTCGACTGGTTTTCCGGCGGCGAGGGCCGCGTCCCAGCGCAGGCGCAGGCGTTCGGTCAGCGCCGTCAGCGTGGGGAAGAAATTATGGATCACCTCCGGCGTCAGCGCCCGCATCACCAGCTTGCGCTGGCGGCGCCAGTCCTCGCCCTCCGCCGTGAACAGGCCGCGCGTGCCGACCTCGTTCAGCATCTCGGCCGTGCGGCTGGATCGGCGCATCGCGTCGGGCCGGTCGCGCAGCAGGCTGGCGATCAGTTCACGGTCCGAAGTGGCGATGAGCTCCTTGTTCATGATGCGGAATTTGTACATGGTGCCGAACTCGCGGCCCCAGTCCTCCAGCACCTGGTGCAATGGGCGGCGATTGATATCGCGGACATTGCCCAGCAGCGGCCGGCTTTTCGGTCCAGGCAAATCGGCGAGGCTGCGCAGCTGCGGCGGTGCGACGGACGTCAGTTCCATGGTGTTTCCCCATTTGTTTAAGTCTCCGCGTACACTATACCCCGAAATGTTGACGATATACTCACTTAATCGAGGAAACCGATGCTATCGCATATTTATGTGGGGATTAACGAGTTCGAACCGGCGTTCGCCTTCTACAACGCGATGATGACGGAGCTGGGCACGCGCCTGCGCTTCAGCGACGCCGCCAAGCCGTGGGCTGCGTGGCAGCCGGCCGAAGGCGCGCGGCCCTTGTTCATTATCGGGAAGCCGTACGACGGTCAGCCGGCAGCCTGCGGCAACGGCCAGATGGTGGCCCTGATGGCGCCGACCCGCGCAGCGGTCGACCGCGCCCACGCCTCCGCGCTGGCGCATGGCGGCGTATGCGAAGGCGCGCCGGCGTTGCGGCCCCACTATCACGCCAACTACTACGGCGCCTACTTCCGCGACCCGGAGGGGAACAAACTCTGCGTGGTCTGCCACGACGCCGAGTAGGAAAAATGCGGCGTCCGGCCGGCCGCCCATTTGCTGCATTGCGGCAACTTTTCGACGGGTATAATCTTGCTTCGCATGCTGGGTCACCACCGCTACTCCGGCATGCACCAATCAAAATTAAAGGACTCCTCGTGAATCGTTCACTGATCAGCGCCGCCTGCTGCGCCCTGCTCGTCTGCTCCACCCCGTCGCTGTACGCCCAGACCGCCGCGCCGGTATCCGGCATCGACCTGAAAACCCTGGACCCGGCGGTACGTCCGCAGGATGACTTCTACGGCTACGTCAACGGCGTCTGGACCCGCAACACCGAGATCCCGGCCGACAAATCGACCTGGGGCACCTACATCGAATTGCGCGAAACCGCGCAAGGCCAGCTGCGCGCCGTGATCGACGCCACGCTGAAGAATCCCGGCAAGCCAGGCAGCGACGCCCACAAGATCGCCGACCTGTACACCAGCTACATGAACGACAAGGCGCGCAATGCGGCCGGCTTCAAGCCATTGAAGGCCGACCTGGCCCACGTGGCCGCCATCAAGGACAAGAAGGACTTGCCGGCGCTGTTCGCCTACCTGCAACGCAACGGCATCCAGACGCCGTTCTCGGCCTTCATTGCGGCCGACGCGCAGGATCCCGAGCACTACACCGTCAGCATCAGCCAGTCCGGCCTGGGCCTGCCTGACCGCGACTACTACCTCAAGGACGACGACGCCAAGCTCAAGGCCGTGCGCGCCAAATACCAGCAGCATATCGAGACCATGCTGACCATGAGCGGCGACAAGGACGCGGTCGCCCACGCCGCCCAGGTCATCGACATCGAGACCCGGCTGGCCTCCGCGCAATGGACCCGCGTGCAGATGCGCGACCCGGTCAAATCCTACAACCGCGTCGAGTTCGACAAATTCGCCACGCTGGCGCCGGCCTTCGACTGGAAGGCTTACTTCACCGCCGCCGGCCTGGCGCCGAAAGAATCGTCGGCCGTGGTGCGTCAGCCGAGCTTCTTCGGCGGCTTCTCCGAGACCGTGGCCAATGTGCCGCTGGATTCGTGGAAGAGCTATTTCAACTGGCGCATCATCGAAAGCTATGCGTCCTATCTGAACGACGCCGCCGTCAAGGAACGCTTCGCCTTCGAAGGCACGGTGCTGCGCGGCGTACCGCAAAGCGAACCGCAGTGGCAGCTGGCCTTGCGCTTTACCGATGGCGCCCTGGGCGACGCGGTCGGCAAGCTGTATGTGGAAAAGTATCTGCCGGCCGAAACCAAGCCGCGCGTGATGGCCATGTTTAACAACTTCGTGGCCTCGTTCAAGGACGGCATCGAGAAGCTGGACTGGATGGGCCCTGAGACCAAGAAGGAAGCGCAGCTCAAGCTAGCGGCCTTGAAGCCGAACATCGCCTACCCGGAAAAATGGCGCGACTACAGCGCCATGAAAACCCAGAAGAATGACCTGATCGCCAACGTGCGCGCATCGCGCGCCTGGAGCCGCCAGCGCAATCTCGAGAAGCTGGGCAAGACCGTCGACCGTGATGAATGGTCGATGACGCCGCAAACCGTCAACGCCAGCTACAGCCCATCGCTGAACGCGATCACGATACCGGCCGCGATCCTGCAGCCGCCGTTCTTCAACGTGAAGGCTGAAGACGCGGTCAACTACGGCCTGCTCGGCATCACGTTCGGCCATGAGATCAGCCACGCCTTCGACGACTCCGGCAGCCAGTACGACGCCAAGGGCCGCCTGCGTAACTGGTGGACCGCGGAAGACCGTACCGCCTTCAAGGCGCGTGCAGCGGGTCTGGTCAAACAATACGGCGCCTACAGCCCGGTGCCGGGCTACTTCATCAACGGCGAGCTGACCCTGGGTGAAAACATCGGCGACAACTCTGGCCTGTCGATCACCTACCAGGCGTATCAGCGCTCGCTGCAAGGCAAGCCGTCGCCAGTGCTGGACGGCCTGACCGGCGAGCAGCGCCTGTATATCGGCTTTGCGATGAAATGGCGCGCCAAGCTGCGCCCGGAAGCGGCGATCGCCCAGATCAAGAGCGACCCGCATTCGCCTGGCGAATTCCGCGCCAAGGGCACGGTGATGAACCAGCCGGGCTTCTATCAGGCCTTCGACATCAAGCCGGGCGATCCGATGTATCTGCCGCCCGAGCAGCGCGTGATCATGTGGTAAGCATGTAAGAGTAGTCCGGCATGCCTTGGCCGCGCGCGGTCCAGGGCATGGCATCAGTTAGTCAAATTCATGGCTTTGCGCCACGCGAAACAGCCAGCCATCGCTCGGCCTCGGCCTTGTTCACAGGGACACCATTCCCCTCGCTATAGAGAAGCGCCAAACGCTCGCCTGCAGTTTTATTGCCACGCTCACCGGCCTTCCGATACCAGATGGCGGCTTGGGCGTAATCGCGGGGCACACCATGTCCAGTCCAGTACATGGAGGCGAGATTCATCATCGCTGAGATACTACCGTTGTCGGCTGCCTTCGCGTACCACTTGCGGGCAAGGACGTTGTTCGGAGCTGTTCCCCGGCCCTGCTCGTACATGGTAGCGACATTATTCTGCGCGGCCATGTCGCCATGCTCGGCGGCCTTGGTGTACCACTTGAATGCTTGCTCGTAATCCGGTGGCGCGTCCGCGCCTGCGGCGTAGAGCGCGGCCAGGTTCGATTGGGCCTTGACACTCCCTTGGGTGGCAGCCTTCAGATACCATTTCACGGCGAGCCGCTTATCCTTCTTTACACCCACGCCGCTATCCAGCGAAACGGCGAGGTTGTACTGGGCGTCCACATTGCCGTCTTCCGCCAGCTTGCGATAGATGTCCATCATGGCTTCGGGGTGCTGCTGCGCCACGCGTAGCTGCGCTTCCATGCTGCCCTGCTCCGCCGCGGCCCGATACCAGAATGCGGACTGCTCCGCGTTCTTCGCAGTTCCCCTGCCCGTCTCATACAGTCCGCCTACTTTCAACTGCGCGTAGGGTTCTCCCTGCCTGGCCGCCTTCAGGTACCAATCGAAGACTTCGCTGTCGGGCCCCAGATCTGGATTCGCCGCAAGCAATCCGGCAAGGTCGCGCTGCGCCAAGGCGAATCCCGCATCGGCTGCCTTGCGGTACCACGTGCGTGCCTGGCGCAGGTTAAGCGCAACGCCGAGCCCCTTTTCGTACACGGTTCCGATGTAGTACGGCGCTGCGGTATCGCCGAGGTTTGCCGCTTGTGTGAACAAGGCCAATGCCCGGGGATAGTCTTGCGCGACGACTTCGCCTCTGAGAAGCAAGGAAGCCATATTGCTCATGCCAGCAGGACTTTCGCGCTGTGCCGCCTGTGAATATAGCGCAAAGGCTGCGGCCAGGTCTTGCGCCACCCCGGCCCCTTCCTCGTACGCCTTACCAAGATTGTTTTGCGCTGAGACGTTGCCGTGCTCCGCAGCTTTCCTGTACCACTCAACTGCGCGCGCGGGGTCTTTAGGTACGCCGCAGCCATCGGCGTACAGCATGCCATCAGGTTTTCCGCCGTGTCACTTCCATGCTGTTCGGCGCGGTTCAACCAAAACAAAGCCTGCTGACAGTCTTTTACCGTCCCTTCGCCGCGCATATGCATCCGCCCCAGCGTCGATTCCGCGATGGGGTCGCCGTTCTGGGCATGCACGAAAAATTCCTTGAACGCCTTCGCGAAATCGCCGCGCTTGTAAAAGTACATGGCATCGGCGGCCCCATCCGACATGGCTACGCCAGCCACAGAATCGGCACGCGCAGGCATGCCAAGCGCCAGTTGAAAGCCAAGAAAAATAAGTGCGGTGTTTTTGATTTTCATCGCCAGCGTTATACCCTTAACTGATTACAGAACCAATCACTCCACCGACTACGCCCATGAGAAAGAGCAGTACAGAGTAGCCCAGCACTCTGCCCAGCGCACGCAATCGAAGGCCTTTCTCGTTGCTGCTGAATACGTACAATGGAATGGCTAACGGCGCGACCGCTACAACACCCACATTCAGCCAAAATGTGCGTTTGAATTCTTTTTGTATGCTGTCTGCGCGATACCAGCAGAAGATCGATACGCTGACTAAAAACGAGGAAAACAGACGCCACCAAGTCGGCTCTGACAAGTTACGAGCGTCAAAAAAACCGCCTACCAGACCCATAAAAACAAACAACGCCAGCTAAAAAATTTCTATCTTTTTCTTCATAATGAGATTTCATCGGTCCAAAAATATCGCGAACATCTTTTCGAGGAGGGCCAGCATAGCATCTTGCTTATCTGAAAAATCCACCAATTGTCACGCCAGGCCGACAATGGCATCGGCGACGCCATCCGGTCATATCAGAGGGTTGCGGTAAGTTGCAGTTCCAAGACTAGTAAGCGACGTCTTCTAGCCGGTAACGGAATTTCCTGCGCTCCGGTAAATCCCAGCGGGGCTCGCGGTCGGTATTACGCGGTGGCGCGGCAGCTGAGTATTCTTCTCAAAAAGGACACTACTTCTCATATCAAAGCGGACACCGATTCTCATAACAAAACGGACATCGAATCGCATCTCAAAGCGGACATCGATTCTCCAAAGCGGACATCCATATATAAGTATGACAAAGGTAACCGGTTCCTGAACGGCGTTGTTTCTATCGGTTCGTCATGCCGGCACAATCTTCTCCGAGTTCAACAACACGGAGCGGGACATGGTCAAGCTGGAATTTCAGACCTCGAAAGAAGCGACCTGGCGCAGTCACCTGGCACGACATGCCGCAAGCGGCAAGAGCATCGCCGCCTTCTGTCGGGATGAAGCGATCTCGCGGGCCAACTTTCACGTCTGGCGCACGAAACTCGCAAACGGCGCCAATGAGCACGCCGCCCGGCCCGCACCGCAGGCGACATTCATCGATCTTGGCGCCGGCGTCGTACTGACGATCGCGAGGCGCTGATGTTCTTCCCCAAAGGCCAGGTGCGCGTATTCCTGTACGGCCCGACGGTGAGCATGCGCCTTTCGTTTGATGGCCTGTACGCGCTGGCCAGGCACGTCATGCGCCAGGATCGGTTGTCTGACAAAGTGTCTGCGGTATAGGTCGATTGCAAGGGAAGACCAGAAACTTTAATCAGTGACGTTGCGCCTCGGGTCAAGACAAATAACCCAAGGCACTAACAACGCTACCTTTCCTTCGTAGGCCTAACCGGCTTTTTCGCTTCGGGGGTTTTCCTCTTCCTCAAAGAATCTCCAGTGAGTCGCATATGATACGAACTGTGGATGATACGATCCATAACAGCGTCCGCGACAGTTTTATTGTCGAAGCCATCGTGCCAGAGATTTAGCGGGTGCTGACTTGTGATGAGTAATGACGTCTTCCCCATGCTCCCATCAACGAGTTCTAGTAGATCATTTTGAGAGCGCTTAGACAGCGGTTCAATTCCCCAGTCATCCAAAATTAGAAGATCAAATTTTTTCCATTGTTGGAGCCGTGTCGCGAAGCTGCCTGTTGCCCTGGCTGCCGTAAGTATTTCCAATACCTGTGGAATGCGCATGAAGAGGCAAGACAGTCCCATGCGGCAGGCTTGGTTGGCCAGCGCGCAGCCGAGCCACGTTTTTCCTGTCCCGGTTGGGCCGGTTAAAACAAGGTTATGCGTGGCACGGATCCAATCAAGAGAAGTGAAAGAGAGCATGATTGCCTTATCCATGCCGCGCGGCGCGCGGTAATCGATGTCCTCGATACATGCCGGCTCAGGCAAATGAGCCTTTTTTAACAGAGCCTGCAGCCGTTTGCTTTCGCGTACCGTCGTTTCGTTCTCGACGATCATGCGGATGCGATGCTCGAACGGCAGATCGTTGGCCGCCGGCGTCGCCAGTTGCCGCTGCAGCTCATCGGCCATGCCGAATAATTTTAAATCATTGAGCTTTTCGATTGTGTTGTTAATCATGCCTCGTTTCCTCCTGGACTGTTGAGCAGCCGCTCGTAATGGCCGGCGCCGCGGATATTTTCATGATCGGTCTCGTTTACTGAGTTTCCTACGATCTCATCAGGAAGCAGAAGGTCGAGCTTTTTAGAGATGATGTTGCGCAGGTCTTCGGTACCAGAGACCTTGTGGGCGAGCGCATACAGACAAACGGCCTCCAATCTCTCCCTACCATAATTCTTCCCCAAGCTTCGCATGGCCTCAGTAATCCGGTACCCGAAGTGATGCCCACGTGTCTTCGCCAGCTGTTGTTTCAGCATCGCCTGCGCGCTGGGCCCCACGGTCGCGGCCCAGGACATGGCTTCCTCCTCGGTCCAATTAGCCACCGCTTTATGCGATGCAGGACGATGCGCAGGGTTCGTGCTCGTGCCGCCGACGAGATAACTTCGCGTGTGGGTTGCTATGACCTTGCCCTGACAGATGATATCGAGGGTATGTTCGGTAAGCCGAGTTTCCAATTCTCGGCCTTTGAACTGAAATGGGACGCTATAAAAATGCTCTTCGATGCTGATGTGATAGTCCTGTCCAGCGCGGACCTTTCCCCATTCCGATAGTTCATAGCGCTGGGAAGGTAGAGGTAGAAGCGCTGATCGCTCGTGCTCCAGCCAGCGGCTGAATCGACTTCCCGCCAATTTTTGGAATTTTCGCGCATTTAACTTTTGGAGCAGGCTGGCGATTTCCCGATTGAGTTCTGCGATGGAGAAAAATTTATGGCGCCGCAGTACAAATAGGATCCAGCGCTGTGCGAGCAGCACACCCGACTCTGCCTTCGATTTGTCGCGGGGCTTGTATGCTCTTGCAGGAAAGGGATTAGTACCGTAATACCTGCACATGGCGAGATAGGTTTCGTTAATGACGGGTGAAAACCTGTCTGCCTTGTTGACTGCCGCCTTCAAATTGTCCGGTACAACAACGTGCGGCACGCCACCAAAATATTCGAACATACGAACATGGGATGCGATCCAGTCCCGCGAGCGTTGCGTGGCACTCGCCTCGCAATATGTGTAGTTGGAAGCGCCCAGTACGCCTACAAAGATTTGCACCTGACTGATTTCACCAGTGTCGGCATTGGTGACCGCCATCGTAAGTCCAGAATAGTCGACATAAGCGACTTCGCCATACGCATCAATGCGACGCATCGAAATTTGCAGACTTTTTTTGAAAATTTGATAGAGTTTACAGTAGTGTGAATAGCTGATCGGAGACAGGTCTGGGTGTTGCTCCAGCCACTCATGGTGTAAAGTTGCCAGCGTCGCACCTTTGGCTTTAAGCGACTCATGTACGGCACCGAAGTCTATGGGGGGGGCCAGCCCGCTAGGGCCGGGCGCCTGCCCCGGATATAAGGCGCGCTCCAGCATGATGTCATCTATTTCAGCCGTTAGCGGCCAAGTCAGACCGGCCAAATCAAAGCGCTTTTTCACGGCATGAACAGCGGACCTTCCAACGCCGGTATAAAGCGCGGCGTCTCGATACGATAAATTTCTCTCTAGCAAGCATGTGAGGACATCGCGAATTTTTCGCATGTCTATTCTCCTATTCACCATACATTTCCCTTACGCAGGACGTGAGTCGTCCTGCCGCAAAACGGGGCTAAGTAAAACTGCGTTTGTTGGCTTGACAGCGGGGGAAGGAGCGCAGAAAATAGGCACGAATACTTTGTATTAGACGCACCTGCAGGGATACGGATCTGATCATCCGTATCCCTGTTTTTCATTGCCGCCCCAGGTTTTCTAAGGGCTCATTTCTAAATCCTTTCGCTGTTGGATGTAGCCGTCCTTCAGGTCGAGCAGGACGGCGATTTCATGTGATTTCCCCCGCAAACACCGTGCACGCCCTGACAACACCTGTTGCACCAAGTAGACGGGATAGCCGTTGTTGAGCGCCCAACCCGTGATCGATTGGCCGGCACGGTCAAATTCCTTGCGTACTTCTTCGACGGTTTTCATTTGGCGGTGTGCTCGCGACAGAAGTCATTTAAAAACATCTCATGACGTTTTTTTCGACTTCGTTGTACGTTTAAACGTATAATTATCTGTATCTTACCTCCGCATTTGTAATTCATGCAAAGACTTTATGGACAATGAAACTCTAGTTGAAGGTTTTGGCGAGCGCATGCGCGCTGAGAGAGTTCGACTACTCATGACGCAGGAGTCGCTCGCCGTGCGAGCCGGCGTGAAGCAACAAACCATCTATCAATACGAAAAGGGACGGACGTCTCCAACACTGCAGTTCGTGTATGCCCTGCAGGGCATTGGATTTAACCTGCAATTTTTGCTCTTTGGCCGCGAATCCGTTCCGAACCCGGATAACTTCCCACCGGAGGTGTTTAAGGTCGTCGTCGAGATGGTGGAGGCGATCGAGGGCAAATTTTCGGGTGGCTCTTTTTCCAATGAAACGCGTCTCCGGATGATGTTGATTTTGTTGGGACAGTATGTTGCGGAGCCATCCTCGCTTCCGTTATCCGATACGCAGTCTCTTGAGTTGCTGGTGCGTAGCTGATGTTCGAGGCGGATCCAAACGATCAGAAGCAGCTGGTACAGCTGCTGACAAAGGCCGTCCGACGCGCTGGAACTTTTACCACAGACACGCGCGATGTCGCTAACTTCAAGGATCTTGTGATGAGCCCATTGGCTGATGCTTCGACAGCGCGGCCAATGGAAATGCGGATGCTCATGCTCTTCTTCAGAGCTGCGCTATGGCTACAGGGCTTCTGGCTCGCAGTTCATCCTTGCGCATCGACTTCACAGCTGCAGTACCATGACGAACTTCGTCAAGCGCTGCGTTTTGGCGTTCGTTTCGGTCGCATGGCAGGCGCCTCACAGCGTGCGTGGTGCCAAAGGGAAATTGAGCGCCTTGGCATCACTTATTTCGACGCGCCGATTTTGGTCTGGAGCCGTACTATCGACTTTCGCAGAGGTCGAATCTGCTTCGGACATTGGGACTGGATAATCGGGTTGCTCGCCATGTACCAAGTTTTTTTCATGATCTTTATGACTGTGGTCACTTGCATGTGTCCGTGTTTTCAGCCTTACGACAAGGTTATATACGGTGCGGGATATTTGACGTGCGTTGCTTTCTTGTTTCAGTTTCACAAGGGAAGAACTTTTGACGTCTACACAGTTGGAAGAAGGTATTTCAAGGCCCGTGGATGGGGATTTACGCCTGCCATCCGTGCACGCGCGACGATGCCGTTACACTAGTCAGGCGGCCGCATCGCATCGGTGAAGCGTCTACAAAGACACGGGTTGCCAGGGCTATTCACCCTCGTCCGAAAGTTGCAATTCCACCAAATGGAGTAGCTCAGATGGTGCAATTCCAAGCGGCGCTGCCAATTTGAAGATGACTCGAATAGTTGGTTGATTAATGCCGCGCTCAATCAAACTGACAAAGTTCCGCTCAATCCCAGCCGTCAATGCCAATTGCTCTTGCGATAGCCCAGCTTGCTTTCTTAGCAAGCGCAGAACTTTTCCAAAAGCGATAGCTGGATCCAAAAATTTCTCCCAATATACTGGGAAGAATGTTCTTCTTACGCTATCATTTAGTCTTCACAATATATTGGTAATTTAGCGATTTAAATGCCAAAATTTAGACCAAGATGATAATAAAAATGAAACATCAACCTCTTCTAACCCTACTGCCCTTGGCATTTCTGGTCGTCGGCTGCGGCGAAAAGGTCATAGAGAAGCCCGCAAATTCTGTGTCGTACTATTCCAAGCATCTAACAGAAGCACTACAAGTCAACGCGAAGTGTGTGGCATTCCAAAATAACGAATTTAGTGTTATGTCTCCAAGCAAACAGCGTGCTTGGAAGGAAACTACGGATGGCATTAACTGTGCAAATGCTGAAACGGCCAAGGTCTACGCCGCGATGGCCGCGCGTCAACAGAGAATGATCGACGCTGACGCGCCGTTCCAACCCGCTCCAGAGAAGAAGATGGGTAAATAAGCTGGCGCCATGATAACAACGAATGAGCAACATGAAGTCCAACCGTTTTCTTTCATGCGTACGCCAGGATTCAAGTCCTGGCGCGCAGTTGGCGTAGATATATCGAAGACTTATTTTCTTCTAAATTTTGCGTGCAAGGAAGGCCGAACATGGGTCAGCCAAGGAATGATGCTATGGGATGACGAAGATCTATTAGGTCTTTGCGTACAGGCTCGCGAAAGTACTTCGAAAAAAATATATCAAATCGCAAAGCTCATGCCACCTAAATCCGGTCAAAGTGCAATTTGGCGTTGGTCTGCGATCAAGGAAATATGGCGCTGCCAGGATGAGCGCGGGGAGGAAGTTATTCTATATATGACGGACGATAGCGAGCAAGAGATTAGCCATCGAACTGCAATTGATCAGAGCCGCTTAAAGCAAGTTGAACAATTGTTTGTTGCGTCTAAAAAGCCCGTTTCAATCCTATCGTAAATTAATTAACGTATGCTTAGCACCATAACAATACCGCAGTTGGACATTCCATGAAACCGATCATTTGTCTCGATGGCGATGGTGTCTTACTGGACTTCCATTTGGCGTATCGCAATGCTTGGCATAAAGCGTTTGGTACACTCCCGGCCCTAAAGGATCCTGACGCATACTGGCCAACCGATCGATGGGATGTTCGCTGGTTGGATGGAGAAGAACTTCGTCATTTCCGCTCGTATTTTGACCACGACTTTTGGCGGTCTGTTCCCGCCATTATTGGGGCAAAAGAAGCCTGTAAAAACATATCTAACGCCGGCTATGAGCTGGTTTGTGTAACGGCCCTGGATGAGCAATTCCAAGAAGCAAGGCTGCAAAATCTACGAGACCATGGGTTCCCGATTGAGCGGGTCGTCACAACTGCAAGTACTATCGGCGACGTGAGTCCGAAAGCTGAGGCGTTGCGGCAACTTATGCCAATCGCATTTGTCGATGACTATTTACCATATCTCCGCAGTATTCCCGAGTCTGTTCATGCTGCATTAATCCTGCGGCAGCCACATGGGAGCCCCAATGTAGAAGAAAAATTCACTAAGGTACACTCGCGCCATAACGACTTGTCAGAGTTTGCTGATTGGTGGCTACGAAGATTAAAATCATGAGAAATATTTATATTGGGAGATGCAATGGACCGGAACAGGCATGAGGCATAGCCCAAGCGTTCCCGTTAAAAACCAACCGGGCATTCTCATCTAATGCCGGTCAGAAGCTCTGATCTGGAATAGCCCTCCGATTCAAGTTGCATGCTAACGCAACAGGACGTACCTCAACCAATGGTGGCGGGTGGGTGGTCCAGATTACCTATTTCATTTCTAGTGATTGGTTCGCTCAGTATTTTTCACTACGTGCTCAGCCCGGCAGAGTAAATATAGTTTAATTGCGAAGATTTCTACACGGCCGGCTGCTTCCGCCCCTCAGCGGACGGTGGCGTTTTTCGCCGTCAGATCAAAGTTCCGACATCCGCGCAGGAAGTCAGAACGTGCGTGCAAGGCGCTCAAGGTGCAGCGGCACGAGTGCCGTCGCTTTTGTTTACCATGGTGGAATTTATAATTGTCTATCTGAGTCGGGCAACCGGTCAACTATTGCCTGACAAAGCGCTTCACATTCTGTCCTCTCAGCCGGTGTAAGCAATCCATTTTTCAGTCTATCAAGCAAAATGTGAAGCCTCGTAATTTTGCGATGATCGACGCCGAAATATACTTCACCATTTCGTTCAATCCAGTCATCATTTTTTCGTTCAGACATTTGAATACTTGATGCGTTATGTTGTTTAGATGATGTCTAGCAATTATCAGCTCAGCCGACACGTTATGCAAAGTCTAATCAACCTGATCGAGGAAATTGCGCCCGAGGAATGTGTGTGAATATAAAAATTCGTCGTTAGGTGGGACGCTCAGTTTCGTAGAAAATTTATTACGCTGATCAGCGACAAGTTCCCTGCTACGCCATGTCTGCCCCCACGAGTCAGCTACACTTACATATACCGATTCAGTCGTCACTCTAGTAATGTAATAGTCTGTGAGGCGGCATGCTGGGCGCACGTGCGGCGTAAGTTCTATGACCTGCACGCGGCGAGGCCGACGGCGCTGACCATCGAGGCGCTACGCCGGACCGCCGACGTTTATGTGATCGAGGCCCAGACTCGGGGCAAGCCACCGGATGAACGAAGGCAAGTTCGGCAGGCCCGCTCGCGCCGCTGGTCGATGATATGGGGTGATGGTTGCGCGCCACTCTCGATACATTCTCGCGCAAGTCTGATACGGCGGCGATCTTGTCCGCGCTCAAACTCTGGCCGGCGCTGCTGAGCTACTGCGACAATGGCACTATAGAGATTGACAATTCGGCGGTCGAACGCGCGCTTCGCGGGGCGGCGATTAACCGCCGCAACGACCTGTTTGCCGGCGCCGACCAGCGGTGGCGAGCGCGCAGCCGTGATCTACTCACTGATCGTTACGGCCAAGCTGAACGGTAAAGGTACCTAATGTGGGACCATGTTGGTGGTGTATCTTTAACTATATCGAGATGTTCTGCAATCCGAAGCGCCGTTCGTCGCCTCATCTTCGTTAAGCCCCCTCCCAACAGCGCGCCACCTCACATCATGAAGCCTACAATGAAGTTCTATTTTGGAGGATTCATGAATGAGCACCGAAATTCAATTTACATTCCGTTCACTACAGTGCGCACAAAGAATGCTATAAGGGATTTAGTCCCTGGAGTTCTTTCAAAAATCGACGTGGTCAACACTAAGGATCCGGAAGACCAAAGGGAGGTAGATGTCTGGGCTGTTGAGGCTTCCGACGGTATCAAAATCTACTACAGGGACGGTCCGGGTAGCAAGGTCTTCCTCGGCTTTAGTGACAAAGTTCGTGTTGTGATTGAGGAAGCTGCGACGGAAGGGGAGCCTGAAGTAGAGGTACCAGTTGAAACAGCGGCACGAACAGCGACATGATCCACTGGCGCGCTGGACCCGCACTACATCTCAAATCAAAAGGCATTTGTGGATACCGTCGAAAACTCCAGTGTGCAACTTGATTCAGGCGGGCTGGTAAAAATTCTGTATGCCCAAAGCGCCGAGTCCAGCAAGACCGATACCATTGCACTGTGGCGGCGGCTTGCCGCCGAACTGGTCGCCATTATCGGACGCAACGATTTCGACTCGCTGTATGCGCGCACCATCCATCTGGTGCGCATGCAGCACCCATGGCTGGTGGAGGGGAGAGATCAGACTTTCGACCACCTCCAGACGAGCTTGGAGGGCCAGGAGCAAGCAACTGCGTACATAGCCAGCGTCGCCCTGCTCACCACTTTCACCAACGTGCTAACCCAATTGATCGGGGAGCGGTTGACCACTGCCATACTTAAATCGGCTTGGAGCCAAGAAACGGCGGACACTTCCGCCAAGGAAATCAACAATGAATAACAAGGTCACGATTCAACGCTTGGCGACGGGCGTACCGGGTTTGGATGAGTTGCTGGGAGGGGGTATTCCGGAGTATTCACTCAACCTGCTTGCAGGCACGCCGGGCAGCGGAAAGACCACAATGGCGCACCAGATCATGTTTTCACTGGCCAATCCAGACCGCCGGGCGCTATTTTTTACCGTGCTGGGAGAGCCGCCGCTAAAAATGCTGCGCTACCAGCAGCAGTTCCCATTTTTCGACATCGGCAAGGTCAACCAGTCGATTAAGTTTGTCAACCTAGCTCCGGATCTGCTGGACAGAAACTTTGACCGTGTGCTGGAACGCATCGCTGAAGAAGTGCGCAATTTTTCGCCGAGCTTGGTGTTTGTCGATTCGTTCCGATCGCTAGTGAAGTCGGCGCAGGGCAGCAATCATGGCACCGCCAGCTTGCAGCATTTTGTGCAGCAGCTTGGCATGCAGATGACTAGCTGGCTGGCGACCACCTTTCTGATCGGGGAGTACATGGAGCCGGAAGCGGAATCGAGCCCGGTTTTTACCGTCGCCGACGGCATCATATGGATGTCGCAGCTTGTGCATCGCGACGCGTTGGTGCGCAAGATCCAAGTGGTCAAGATGCGTGGTCAGGCGCAGAGCCTGGGCGTACATACCTTTCGCATCTGCGGCAGCGGTGTGGAAATCTTCCCACGCGCTATGCTTAGCAGCACCGCTACAGAGGTGAAGATCGACAGGCAGAAGCGGCTATCGATGGGCTCACCCGAACTGGATGAAATGATAGGCGGCGGTGTGCCGGCCGGTTATTCACTTCTGGTGGTTGGACCGTCGGGTTCGGGAAAATCGGTGTTGTCCACGCAGTTCCTGGCCGAGGGCGTGCGCATTGGCGAGGCCGGCGTAATCGCAGCATTCGAGAAGAGTCCGAACCAACTGCTCAGTCACCAGCTCAACTCGCTCATCGAGAGTGGGCAAGTAGACCTGGTAAATACCCGGACGCTGGATCTGTCGCTCGACGAGATTCTGCATGACCTGGTCACGATGATCAAACGCAAGCAGGCCAAGCGGTTGGTGATCGATTCACTATCTGGCTTCGAACTTGCACTGGCCCCTTCATTCCGTGACGATTTCCGCGAATCACTGTACCGCATGGTGGCGGTGCTGACGGCGATGGGCGTGACTGTGCTGATGACGGCTGAGTTGGAGGACCGCTATGAGATGCTGCGCTTTAGTTCTTACGGCAGCGCTTTCCTGGCCGATGCCATAATCATGCAGCGCTACGTCGAACTGGAGGGCCAGCTCAAGCGCGTGATCTCGGTGGTCAAGGTGCGCGCCAGCGACCATAGTAAGGAGATCCGTTTTTTTGATATTACATCTGATGGCATAGCCATACGAAATCCGCTGCATCAATACGTGGGCATACTTAGCGGACGACCTATGCCAGTCTCTGTTACGGAACAGTGATTTCATATGCGGAGTAGACTGTTGGCGCCGACGCTACACTGACCCACCGTGCCGATTTTGGCTGACCCAGGCGATGCCGCGCGACTCCGTATAGGATCTGCGTTTGCGCGAGTTCAGCAGGGTCAATGAATCTCGGCAGCCTAGCGTCTTCGACAACACTGGCCCGCCATCTGGCTACATAAACGTACATAGCGCCACCCTCACATGATTTGGGGTAGTATCAGTGACCATCTCCTTGTGCGACGAGCCCCGAAAAGGACAGGCTCAGCAACCTTCGCGAGCGTACGACGCCCACGATTGCCTCATTTTCCCAGTAGAAATTTTCCTATCCTATCCAAATATTCTTGGACTGGATGAGGCTCATTTATTGCAATTTAAACAAACACTGTAAAGGTTCCGCCGACCCTCTGCCGTACGATTTGAGTTTTAAGATGAAACTTCCCAGAACTCCCTCCATCCGCTCACGACTTACTTTTCTCGTTCTGGCGTACATCATTCCTGCTTCGATTATGGCAATGATGCTGATTTCGTACGACTATCAACTTACTCGCGCGGGACTCGTAAAAAACGCTGAGGTAGCTGCCCAGGCCACGGCATCGGCAGTCGATAGCGAGTTTGCGATTCTTGAATCAAACCTCTTAGTGTTAGCTACATCACCAAGTCTTGCCAACCAAGACTTAGCCACATTTTATGCCCAAGCCACTGAGGTGCGTCGAATTCAGGGTGTGAACAATATTGTTCTCAGCGACATGGTGGGAAAACAATACGTTAACACCTTGCTGCCTTTTGGTGCTGCTCTGCCTGAGAAGCATGACAACCCACCACTGAGGCGGGTCAATGAAACCGGGGAAGCGGCTATTTCCAATCTATTCATTGGTCCAGTATCCAAACGCCCTACGTTCGCGGTCGGCGTTCCTGTTCGCCGTGGGGGTCCGGTCTTGTTCGCCCTCAGTGCCGCCATGTCCACGGAACGCTTCGGCAAATTGTTGAGCCTTCAAAATTTGCCGCCAGACTGGGTGGCCGTCATCCTGGATAGAAGTGGAACAATCGTTGCACGCACTCATGATATACAACGCTATATCGGCAAGAAAACGACACCGGACCTATTGAAGCGAATGCTCACATCCCAAGACGGTGCGTTTGAGAGCACTACCACTGACGGAATGCATGTGCTCGCGGTCTTGAGCCGAGCGCCCAATTCGAAATGGTCTGTTGCCATTGGAATCCCCTCCAAAATTTTGAGTGCTGAGCTAGACCGAAAATTCATGTGGCTCGTCGTGGCAACAGCACTTTTGCTGAGCGGGAGCCTTTTACTGGCATGGCGAGTCGGCGGCGCGATAGGACATTCTGTCAGCGGACTGGTTGAACCCGCGCTGGCGCTTGGTTCGGGCAAAGTTGTTGAACCAAAATCGTTTAACTTGCGCGAAGCAAACGAAGTAGGAATGGCTTTGGCAAGAGCATCGAAAATGCTACTTCTGGCACAGCATCATGCCAGCCACGATATGCTTACTGGCCTTGCGAACCGAGGGCTATTTCAAGATTTCATTGACCAGGAACTTGCCCTCTGCAAAAGAAATGGCACGTGCCTATCGGTCCTCTACATCGACTTAAACGATTTCAAAAAAATCAACGATGAACATGGGCACGCAACGGGCGACAAATTATTGCTGGCGGTAGCTGAGCGCTCTAAGGAGACCCTCAGAAAATCAGATTTAGCGGCTAGGCTCGGGGGAGATGAGTTTGCCGTTGTGTTAGTTAACACGCAAGAAGAGGAGGCCGAGCACGTAGCTGCAAAATTATTTGATTGCCTTGCCGCCGCCTACGATATCGATGACTTGGTTATCTATACCTCGGCAAGCATCGGAGTCGCTGGCTTTCCTGACTCCGGAACAACGAGCAAAGCTCTTTTGCATAGTGCTGATATCGCCATGTATAGAGCCAAGATGAAACACAAGAAAAATCCGATAGCTGTTGCGTAAAAATGTTTTTGCATGCGCTGGCTTTATCCTAAACGTGTCTGTCCTATATGGAATCCTCCTCTTTTGCAAACATTCCGTTTTCGACTTTTAGGTACGACTGCTCACGTATACGCCAACTGTTAACCCTAAGCCGGTACCGCATTCCGAAGTAAGGGCATTAAACCGACTAATGCCCCAGCATCTGGGTAATATGGGAAATCCCATAGGCGTCTTGCAGTTGCGACGCAGAGGCGAAACGGTAGCCGCGTTATCCCGTGCTCGACCTTTGTCATGTCCGGCGCACTGGCTGGCGCGATGACTGCAATAGTTGCGCTCTTTCTTAACATCACGGTTAACTCTTTTCATCACAGGCTAGGCGACAGCGCCGGGAATTTCTGCATACGGTATTCAAAATACCGCGCTACTTACTTGGGATGCGGCACATATAGCAAACCTTGTGTGTGATCTTGTTGTCAGGTATAGCCTTGCTAGGCCACGAGCTTTTGTTTGACGCCGACGGGCCGCTGTTGGCCGGTTGCTGTCTATTCTAACGACTCTTTAGACCAAAGAAGAAAATAGGCATTTGTACAGCAACCAGAAGCCTCTGCCAAAGCTCTATTGTCCAGTCCGGGAAAACGTGTTTGCAGTTCCTTTACCAATCCGTACTGGCTTGCCAATTCACTGGGGATGAGGATACCTTTACGGTCTCTCCCATGTATCCAAAAAAACATGTCATCAACCGCAGGCCCCGCATCGGTTGTTTCCACCTCTATCTTGGTTACGTCCGACCAAGCTAGTTCTTCTATTTTCTTCGCACGTAACTTCGGACCGAATGTGCGTCGTAAGCCCCAAGCTGAGAGTTCAAGACGATTTAAGTAAGGCTTCCAACCAGACTGCGAAAGTAGGACTGATATGGTGCACACTCCAAAGAAGATTGCTGGCCACCATGACTCATCATGCCTTAGAGCTTCAGCAACGCCGACACCAGTGTATGCAACACCAATATCTGGCCACTATACAACTCTGCCAGTGGCCCCTCTGAAATTGTGTCCTGGCCAAATCTATGCAAGTTCCGTGGATGGAGTCTTTTGCGTGCGAACGAAAACGAGGCAGGGTAAGTGCGTATTCCGGTAAAAACCAACCAGCCATTCTCATTCGCAGCGAGCAAAGCACTCTCCGTCATTGGAGGCCAAGCACCAACGTCCAGCTATCGCTATGATTTCACCCGATATGCGGGGGGGGGCAAGCCAATTCGGTCATCGCCTCCCCCCCCAAAAAATCGCACATTACCAATGTGACAACCAAGACTGATCTCTCAGGGGAAAGCGGCTCTTAAGAACTTTGACAAACAACTCGGCGTTTCGGCAAACGATGAAAGCTCGGCTAGTATTTGATTGCTCCATACCAATGACGATTTACGCTTTTCGCGGAAAAATGAAGGATTATCCTTTCGTGAGTCTGCCTTTAGACCTTCGAGAATAAGCTTGTAAATTTCGATAATAAATTTTCCACGGAAGTAATCGAAAAAATCTTGCTCATTTAGATCGGCTACTATCTCTTGAACGCGCGCTATATCTGCCTCAGCCGCATCTGGAAAAAGTTCCTTAGCGCCTTGTAGAGTAAATTTTTTTGTAATTTCCAATTCACATGCTGAATTAAATTTAATTTCAAAAAAATTACTAAAATTGGTGCCATTTAAATTTAATTTAGGTGGCCTTCCACCAACTCTAGGCGCTTCTCTCAACTGCCAATAAAGCCATGCTGTGAAATCCAACGCTTCTTTTGCGATTTTGTGCATCCAAGACTTATATAGAACCACTATCGCGTCAACTTCGTTGTCATATTCAGGTTTGGATAAGCCAAATTTGTTAGACAATAGACTTTTGAAAGACTCTGGACAAGTGTAAAAATTCTCCACAGAATGTCGACTTGTTATATATAACCTGTCATCCCCAATCGCATCATCAAAATCCCTATCGGCGAAGAGAACATATCGATTAGGATCGTACACGTCTGGTGATTTTTTAAGATGCATACGCATATCAATAACATTATCTTTCCCATCAGCATCGATAAAATAGATAGCTGCGCCCTGAGTGAACCCGGTTAGTCGCGGCCGGTAATAATCCTCATCTTTTCCTTCTACCACGGCGATTGTTGGGCATGATGGATTTCCATAACGCTTATTGAAACTTAGGAGAACATGCGGGAAGTCTTTCCTCAGTTTAGTCATTGCGTGCCGCCTCTTTACTGTATGTGACGTTCATAGGTCGAGCACACTCAGCAAGTTCATTCGCGAATATATAAGGCGAATGGGTCGCGGCCAATAGAAATTCACAATTACCCGACTTCATTAAATCTGGGAGAAGCTTTTCCTGCCATTCGGTAGAAAGGGAAAGTTCAGGCTCATCGAAAATAACCGCATATTTTTTATTTTCCAAGTAAATTAAGGAAAGAATGGATATAAGTTGTTTTTCTCCGGATGAAAGTGTATTGAGTTCAATAACCTTTTTTGATCTCTTAGAGCTAACGTAAATTTTCGGATCAACCTCGTCATACACCATTTTTTTATCGTTAAAATATTCATTGATCGTATCAACGAATCGATTTATTTGTTGATCAAAAACCTTTTGCTCTTCGTAAATCTTGATTAAGTTTCCTAAGAAATATGCGATTGGCTGATATCTGGCATTCGCAATTTCTCCACTTTTAACTAATTGAAGAATTTTGCTTCGCCCGCTATCGCTGATAGACGAGCCAATTCGTTTTAAAACCAAATCCAATTTGTCTTCATTGTTTTGAAGATATTTAAAGTCAGCATGATCATTAGAGAAATTCGGCATTTGAAGCAATTCATCTAGCATACCGCCGCTTATTTTTGAATATGACGCCATTGTGTCATTTTTGATTTTTTGTGTAATTTCAAAAAACCTTTTTGTTACGTCGTCCATGCCAAAGTGAATAAGCGTCTCCTCTGCGCGAACATCAAGATCTTCGAATTCTTCATCATAAATATCAAAGTCTTCGCTCTCATCGATTCCTTTAATTCCCAATTTCGCAAGATTTTCCTCCACTCGACGATAAGTAGGAAGATAAAGAACCTTAAATGGGAAGCTAGCCAAAAACTTTTGAAGTTCTTTGCTAATAATGTAGTGCTGAATAATCTCCGGGGACTCCATTAAATAACGTGTCACGTTACTTATCGCTATCGCTGGCGATTCCGGTGATATGTCGCGCATTAATGTCCTTATTTTCCTTAAATCGCCCTCGGCTAGCATTTCAATAAGGGTGCTCGACAAATTTGTATCTAGATTTTCCTCGACCTTATCCAAAAGATGGCGCATCGAATTGGGAATTCTATTTTTTTTACGCTCAAATCCACTCTCGCTAAGATCGCTTCTCTTTACAGAAAAAGCCTGCTGCCCATCTGACATCTCCAGTCTTGCTTCTACAAAGTTATAAGCACAAAGTTTCTTAAGGTTTCCGCTCAAAATACTAAACAAGATATTCAATATCGTTGTCTTGCCGACCCCATTCTCTGCCATAATAATAGTTGCATTTGGCAGGAAATTTATGACTACATTTTTTTCATCATGTAATCCGTAGATAGTAACTTTTTTTAAATAGATTTGGTTCGTCATAGATATCCTAAATCTTACTGTTAGAATTGCGGTATTTTTCTTTTTTACAATTTTCAGTAACTACTTCGAGCTGAGGAGCCGAGCACGAATTTGTGCCAAACTTTTCATCTGTACGCCACTAAGATCGGAATAAATTTGCCTTCTTAGCGCTGAGCTAACTGGCGCTGCTCTTGTGCTGGCACTCCTGTCGCAACGGCTTAATACGGTAATCTCCGGATTCTTACGTGTAGGCGCAACAACTGTATTTAGAACAGGTTTGCGACTAGTCCCCTGTTGGCCGCTCTCGGGCTTCTTATTTATTACCAAAGCTGGTGCAAGCGGAAAATCCACACCTTATAGCTCTTCAATATTTGACGAATGGCGCAAGCTGTTTTTCTATGAAATGGTTGGGGCGCCATCCCTTAAATAATTTATCAATAACAAATGTATCAGAAAGACCTGCAACAATTCCAGCGACTGGATTTATAGCATCCATTCCTGTCGTTAGCATATAGCGGATTACTTTTGCTTTAGTACTTTCGATCCAGCCTTCTTTGGTGACATCCTTCAGATATTTGCTGACCAAGTGCTCGTCAGGATTGGTTTTGTGCAGCCATTCTTTAAAGCGTCTCGACTGATCCAGCAACTTAAGAAATTCTTCAAAAGTTCGCTCTCCGGCATCAATCACTTCAGCAAGAGCAGGAGCATCCGACAGCACAATTTCGGTGAACTGATGTCGTTCGCTGTGGTTGATTTCCATCCTGCGAAGAAGTTCGGAATGCTTTAACTGGATGATTGCCGACGTACTATCGGAGGTTGCAAAATCGCCGCCATAGAACGAAGCCAATATGAGGTCTGCGCGCGCATCCAGGAAACTACTAAGAATGTGAGCGGGCGTAATGGGGTCTTGTGGGGGACTCATTCGTGCGCGAATTCTATTAATGGCTGTGAAGTCCGCGTTCGTAAAGACGAAATGCCCAATTTCCGACTTCAGGATTTCGAACCTAAAGTTAGCTCCAGGCTCATACCCACCAGCGGCTGTTTCTATAACGCTCCTTGCTGCCGATTGGATATAATTGGAATCCTGTAAGTCCGCAGTCGCGGCATCGATAATCCCACCCTTTGAATAGTAGTTACTGCTAAATGTACGAACAGGAACGATATCCAAGAAATTTTTAATAAAGTTCTTTGCTTTTTTGCCGGTTATTCCATCATTGCGCATGTTGTGTTCGATACGGTCTGCGGCAGATCTAAAAGACTTGCCATTGGAATCCCCTGAAAGTGTGAACGCAACAAAGTTATGGCATTGTGTTGCAGCGGACCCTTCTGTGTTTGTCCCGAGCATTTCATCGCAGTAGACCCCTGAAACTCCACCTCGTTTAAGCAGAGTTAGAATGAGGTCTGTCCCGATCGACCTTATCAATGCTTGTAGGGTTCCTGCGTCAAATACAACATGAACATTCTGGTAGTATAGTATAGCCTCGGCCAACTTACCTTGGGAAATTGGGCTTCCATCTTCGGATCGTCGCAACACCATCCTGTCAAACATTATTCCCCCTTGAAATGTGCGTCGGGCTGCACATGGTCGAACGCGTCCGCACTCAATATGCACTCCTTAATCTTCAGCCAACCACTCGCTAAACCACACTGCTAAGTCAGTCGTGACAAAAAACTTCATAGCCTGAGCATTCCACTTACCAACTCCAGCATCATGCAGGAGGCCTCTTGCAACAAGCTCGGAGCACGCCAATCGTAGTGCAACGTCCGAATAGCGACCATCCATCTTTGCCTTCAATGATTGAGAGAAGTTAGCAAGGAGGCCGTCTGCCGATTCGATATCGAATGCAACAATCTTCATCCCATTGGTGTCAGCCACGGCGTGGCTAACTGATAACACTGCTAATAAAACATCGATATGTATGCTCTCAAGTTCAGCAACCAGTCGAACAGCCATGTCGGCATCGTCCCAAGAACGCGCCGTTATTATTTGTTTGGATACCACAACCGCAAAACTCCGTCGTTTCTCAGCGGTACGCGCACGCCAGACATTTTCTAATACAGTCAGAACAAAATCGGCAAACTCATCCCCTTGAACATCCGCGCTAATGGCTTCAACGACTTCCAATCGCATTCGAAGCTCGTACGCGAATTGCTCAAAACGCTCAAATTGAATACGCGATGCACGCCCAGAAAGAATTGTATCAATCGGGCCCCCTATGTAAGGAATAAGCTGAACTCCAGCCCTGAAAACATCAAGAGTAGAGTATTTTTCGACAGCCTTATCAACTATCGAACCAATCTTTTCTATATTTTTATTCATTTTTTAGTTCGTTAGAGTGCCTGTCAACGACAGTCTGCAATTGGCCGAACTCGGCCGACGGCGTTCAGGATAGCAGCTTGCTTACCTGCAAAACTCACGAATTCCCACTGCAGGCTGAAGCCTCCCCAAAGCCGTCAGTCACCTTGCAACCGTCGATTTCAATTGCAGGGCCACCGAGCACTTCATAATTACTTACGAAAGTGACAATTTGATAGTTTTGATAAAATTAAATCAATTACAATAATTGAACTCATCACAATTTCAAGGCAAATATGAAGATAGCTCGACTGCTCATCGCTACACTTCTGGCAGGAGTAGTATCCTCCGGAGCAAGCGCGACCGTATACAATCGCATTTTGCATTCCGATCAACACCTCTTACCTGGGGATTCTTTGGTCTCCTATGACGGAAGATATGAGCTAATCATGAAGGTTGACGGCTCAATCGCTATTCGCAAAACCGGGGGAACAGCTGAGTTTTGGAATCCAGGCAAGTTTGGTCAGGAATTAGTATTTCAGTACGATGGTAATCTGGTACTTTATGATCTAGGGAGACAGCATGCGCTGTGGACGGTCGACAAGGGAGTCTTTACCCCAAGCATCTACACCTTGGAAATCGACACTACCGGCGGTTTGAATGCAACGACTGCAGCGGGTAAGTCAATCTGGTACGTACCCGGTGAAGCCCAGCCCGCACCTCCGCATCCGCCTTGCCCTGGCGGGGCCGCCCCACAGCCATATCCCGCCTGCGCCAATGCTGGAACACCGTATCAATGGAATCTTCCGATCCCTGCATGCTCGCCAGCGGAAGCCGCTCAATTAGCGCGGGCATCTGGCCTTACACCAGGCGCTTGTCGCTAGGCAACTAAGGAATCATCGGATGGCGTGTTTTTCCAGCGCCATCCGCCACCTTAATAGTTTCTACATGACCAAACAAAGCTTCGTTGCATCCGTCATCATTACTATTGCAGTCATTGCTTCTGCGCGCTACTTCATACACACCGAAGAAAAGTACGATCAAGCAAAGCCAATCGAAAATACAGTACGTGCAGACGTTATTCCAGTATTTCCCGAGATCAATCACACCATAGCCCAATCAACAACAGGCATCATCTCACCATTCGGGCGAGGGGCACCACCTCCACCAAAATCCCTTGAAGAACGTATTCGAGTACGGAAAGTCCGTATGGAGAAAAATGGATATTCAACTCCTCCAGAATACTACGCGATGAGTTTGCAGGAACTTCATATCAGGGCAAAACAAAACGACGTGTACGCACTACTGCAACTCGGAGAACAGTATTGGTCCGAAAGTGAAGAGCTAGTGGACGCCCCGTCTTTCGATAAGGCACTTCCTCCAAAAGATAATGCAATTAAGTGGATGACTGCGGCAGTTGGACAAGGTCATTCTCGCGCAGCGACCCTGGTTTCTTTAATGTACGAAAGTCAAGGCCAAGAGCTCCAGGCATATACTTGGGCGCTGATATCCGAGCGCATGGGCGACCTATCTATCCAAGATCACCGTAAAGGTTTCGAAGCTCAGCTTACAGAAAACCAACGCTATCAAGCTGTGCTAATGGCCGACAAAACCAATAGCGAAATCCAGACAACCATTCTTGACGCATTAAGGAATAAAGCCGGAGCACGGTAATTTAGTCCAGAACAGATACCATGATCACCTCTCCACGCACACCATCTCATTGCCAAAATTCTTAAGGGGCCGTGGGAAGAAGCGACCGGCAGCCACTGGCCGTTAGCCGCATTGCTCAATTGCCAGCCGCACTAAAAGCTCGCCGAGTTTCAACGCCTCCTGCTTTCCCAGTTCAACAGGGTCTTTACCTGGCGCATTGACTTTGAGGTGAATTCCGCCATCGACCCAAACACTGATATCCCCACTCGCTATTTCGAAGACTTCTGTTTCTTGCTTATCGTCGGTCATAATTTTGTTCGCTTTCAGTGCGCGGAATATTTTTGTGGGACTAAGAGTTTCAATGACTGCTGCTGGCCGACAGCAGCAGCAGCGGGTTACTCATGCCTCCAAACAGGAAAGGCCAGCGCAAAACCTAAGCCCTCCAATTTGTTCATCATTGCATTAACGGCTCCATGTTCCGCCTGCGGAGGAACATCGATTGCATAGAGCTGCAGGCTTGGAAACCCTTCTATACTGCAGCCGAGGTGAAGCAGTTCCGATTCATATGGTGCGAGCTTCAATGCTGCCTGCTCTATGATCCAAACTAATGAATGTCCTGACGACTCCTCGACGGTGAATTCGAAGATACAGCCATTTACCGCATCGGGTACGGCTGAAAACCTATCACCGAATGCTAGCCCCTGCACAAAGAAAGGAGCATTTTTTAATTCATAGACAGAGCCGTCTTTTTCACACCAAACGTGCTCTACCGCAACCGGCGGCCAACCATCTTCAACATCTAGTGCGAACGAAATTTTTTCCATAAACGCGTATGTCAGTTCCTGGCCGGACCCGGCTGTTGGCGTTCAGGATAGCATGTTGCCTGTGTGGAAACTTCACCAATTGTCACACCCTGCAGATGTCGCCCCAAACCGGAAGTTCAGAATTAAAGCTTTGAAAGTGTGTATCGAGCACGTACACCTGACTTACGCGTTGCAGAAATAATATTTCCCTTAATTGCTGGATTACGGAGCTCTTCAAAAATTTCGGCGTCCGGAAATACTGAAATTTGCAGGGTATTGCCGGTAATTCGCCAATAAAATATAGGTGCTGCAACTGGGCCGTTCTTCGTTCCTATGGTTGCGCTACTGGTGCCTTCTTTCGAAAACGGGAACCACTCCGATTCTTTATCGTCAATCAGTTCTAGCGCTTTTCCCGGCAAGGACAATGAAGTCCAGTCGGTTCGAATTCCTTCATCCGGATAGGTACATCCGAATAAAATAGCAAAAACCAGAAAAAACAAATTTCTTTGCACGAATTCTCCAGTTTTATAAATGGAAACTCTTTATTATTCTCATTCACAAATCCTAAGGTCTGCTGCTGGCCGACTGTCGACCGTTCAAAAGATCTAGCTTTCCATCGAAATTTCGTCGACCTCACCGGCCTCATCGAAACTTACACTAATTACATAATCAGTTACATCGTCCGGCAGAGTGAAGTCAAAGTTTTTGATGCCATCGATCTCGTCGCCGCCCCAGTGTGAGCGCAGCCTAATAATGTCGAGAATTTGCGTTGCATCGGGACTCTCCGTGCCAAGGTGCTTCAACCAGTATTCTCCATCGAGCTCGTCCAGGTGGTGAGAGACGAATAAGTTGACGTCACCATCCTCGGTCCCCATTGCACGTTTGATGGCTACGATAGCCAGCTTCTCTCTCCGCACAACTTCATCAACATTTACGACCATGACCAACTCCATACGAGTATTTTTTCGTTTTTAGAACGGACTTGGAACGGCCGCTGCTGGCCGTTCTCAGTCAGCTACTGCGGTTGGGTTCCCAGGGCTCGGCCGTTCCACCTGTGCAGCAAAAACCAATCCGCAAGACGCTATGAAACATATTGCGCCAGCGGGACCGATTCTGTCCAACATTAGAACCCAAGACCAATATTCATCTTCAATGCTAATAGACGCCGCGTGCAAGGACAAAGCAATACCGCCAACAAAGGAAGCACTCGCCATCGCTATGCCGAGCTGGCCGCAGATGTATAGCTGCTTATGCGACAAACGAACGGGTGTCAGTCCCCATTTTGCCCACACGACGATAAGGACGGATGCCACACACACAAGCGCCACCATCAAACCGGCGCCATGGCTAGGACCAACCCTGGACACAGGTGTATCCAGGAGCCATCCCAGCAGATAGCTAGCGCCTGCCAGGGCGGCAATAAATGCGTTGAGGTTCGCAATAAACATAAAGGTCCGTTATTGGCCGTTATGCGCCGCAACCACCGGCAATTAAGATGTGCTTCCTCATGCCACCACGCTGGACCTCAATATAGCCTCGAAATGTAGCAGAGTCGTCGCGGCGTGCTGTCTCGACGAGGTCAAGTTGCATGGTGACTCCGTCCGCTTTCAATGACTCTCGCCACCGCTTATTTTTAAGCTGCCTCTCAATTTCAGCACCGCTTTTCTCACTTTGAAAAGCGAGCATCTTGCCATCAATCTTCATCCAGAATTTTTTATCCCAGTCGCTGACCAATAAAGTATCTCGCTGCACACCGAATTGGCAGTAGCTACCGACAAGGCCAAGGCTTTCCGGCCCGAAGCTGTCTACATTCAGCGCCTGAGCCGATGCGGACAATCCAGAGCAAACAGCGACGACAAGGAATACCGTTTTTCTCATAGATACTTTCGAAACATGAACCGTCCGGTCCTGGCCTAATTCGATCTTTCCAAGCAGGATACCACCTTGCTGAAATGGAAAGTGCGCACTTTCTCACTCATGTGAGGCACCTTGGCAGCGTTCGTGACGGAATATGCCTGAACAACGGCAGATTGAGTTCTCAATCGCTGCGTGTACAATCAGCACATACCCATTCGTTGAAAGAGCCATCTATGTCAACTTCTTATCAGGAAATCCAAAAGCAAATCGCGGAGTTACAGGCCAAGGCCGAAGAGGCCCGGCGCGCTGAAATGGCTGCTGCCCGTGCACAGATTCAGGCGATTATGAAAGAGTCTGGGTTGACGCTGGCCGATATTGGCGGTGGCATTAAGCAGCCTAAGGTCGCACGCAAACCAGTAGAAATCAAGTATAAAGACGACACAACAGGGAGCACCTGGACTGGCCGTGGACGCGCACCGAAGTGGCTCGAAGGCAAAGACAAAAATCAATACCTTGTCCGATAATTTGTAGTAAGCCAGACTTGACCTGACAACCGCTGTCAGATCAAGTCAGTCCAAGGCTAGGCGAGTTGATTGCCCCTGCGTGTCATTGGCTTCCGATGTACCCAGTCCGAATATTGAGGCTAAGGTTTGATACCGGTATTGCCCCCTATCGGCGGGATGCTCCCCACGCAAGATGATGTGGCCCTGGATAAAGTCCGCGACGGGAATCAAGTAGTACCCCATGACACCGGCGTTAGCAGCGTCCATTTGCACACATAAAACGAAGTCTGCCACTGGCCAGGTATGGACTGGGATACGCCATCTGATGTGACCAGCAGCGTCGTGACGCGAGCGCGCCACCACAAGCTTGAGGATAACTTTCCCATTGAGACGCAGCAGCCAGGGGTGTTCGCACTGCACATGCATCCCGCCTGCTTGTTCAATTGCCATCTTGATCGCTGACATCGTCGCCTCGCGCAACTGCCTAACTGAGCGGAGTGTTCGCGCGCGCAGCAGCGGTCGTGCCGCCGGCAGCCCTGCGGCCGAGTACGCCTCAGCCAAAGTTCCGAATCGAGCGTTAAAGTACTTAGGGTTCGGAACACCAGGCGTGGCATTGATGATCGATACCGTAACCTTGCCATGTTTCTTGTACAGTGCCCTCAGTATCTGAAGCAGCTCATCTGGCGTTTTAGGTCGATTCCGACGTAGCCGCTCATCGGCGGCTTTCTCAAAAAGTTGCGGTGCTACGATAGGCGGGAAGGCATCATCTATGCAAATCCAGTCATCCGGCGGGTTGAGCGCCCTTGGCGTACTCATCTTCGCGGACCCGCGATTAAACATGATCCGGCCAATGTACTTTTCATTGGTCAGAATGCTCTTCACCAAGAATGGAGTCCAAGGTCTGCGCCATTCCGTTGGCATTTTCAGTGCATTGAGCTTGGCCGCAATTTCTGTATCACCCAATTTGTCGTACACATACCAGTGATAAATCTGTCGAACAGTTTCAACTTCGCGTTGCGGCCCCCAACAGAAGCGCACTCGATCGGTCGCTGCGGCCTTCCGTTCACCTGGCTTTAATACTCGCCGCCTTTTACCGTCCCGGTCATAGGACACCCGCCGCAACCCATAGCCGGCAAAGCCGCCCATCTTGTAGCCTTGGGTTGCGAACCGACACTGAGCAGAGAATACCTTGGCGGACAACTCCCGACTGTACTCGGCCGCCATGGTGCGCTTCATGCCCTTGAGGATCGAAGCGATGGCCGAACCATCATTTTCAAATTGCTCTGCGCAGTAAATCACCTGAATACCAGCCTGCCGGCACAAGAATTCGTAATGCGCGCCTTCATCTGTATCTTGAAATCGCCCCCAACGGCTGACGTCGTAGACCAATACCATTTCAAAGTCCGTCTTCCTAGCAGCGACGTCATCCATCAGCTCCCGCAAGCCGTCTCGGCCGTTGATGCGTAAGCCGCTTTTCCCAGAGTCCGCATACATCTTGACGACATCAACGTCGTGCTCATCGGCGTATTGCTGAAGCCGCTCGCATTGATGTTCGATGGAGCGATCTTGCGGGCTGCTCGACATGCGAACGTAGACTGCGGCACGCCGCCGGTCCAGTGGAGGAGACGGAGCCTGTGACGTTGGTTGGCGGGTCATAGAATCTCTACATGCCCTTGTAGGCTAAACCAAGCCGAATTGCTTCACTCGCTACTGCGCGTGCGTCACGACCACACAGGCGTCTTCGTGTGGCGATTAGAATCGCCGCTCGATGATGACGCACGAAATCAGCAGCAAAATCGGCACCATGGCTTTGCGCAAGGGCACGAAGCACAGCAGAGATTGCAGCCTGCTGGTACGTGAACGCGCTGTCGAGCTGGATATGTCGGGGTGCTAACACAAAACCTCCGCGTCTATTAGTTCAACATAGCCTCACTTCAGGTCAAGGCTAACGATCTCCCGTGCCTCCGGCTTCCGGAACGATTGGGGTAGATTACAACCTTCACGATTCAGCGATTTGAGCCAGCGCAAGCAAGCGGACTCGAACTCATCTGACAATTGAGGTCTGATCAAGTCTGAGCTACTACAGATAATTACTCCGCTGCGCGTCGTTCTTAAGCGCATTTATGCATCTGTTTGTTCGGCCATTTCGAGCGCATCGTCGACCTCGATTCCAAGGTATCGCACGGTGCTCTCCAGCCTAGTGTGACCGAGCAACAACTGCACCGCCCTCAGATTTTTTGTTCGGCGATAGATCAAGGTTGGCTTCGTTCTGCGCAGCGTATGCGTGCTGTACGCGGTCGGGTCTAGACCTATTTCATCGAACCATTGATGGGCAATGCGCGCATATTGCCTAGTTGTGATGTGCGGCGAATTCCCGATGCGACTAGGGAACAAGAAATCGTTGTGCGTGAGCTTTGCCACCGCGATCCATTCAGCCAGGCTTTTGCGAGTACCTGCGGTCAATTCAAACTGCACCGGCTGCTTTGTCTTTTGCTGCATCACAGTAGCTCGGTTGGCGACGTGGCTGCCATGACATACGTCCTGCACCCGCAACTGAACAAGATCGCAGCCACGCAGTTTGCTATCGATGGCCAAGTTGAAAAGTGCTAGCTCTCGCTGGCGGACGGAGATTTCGAGGCGAACCCTGATCGCCCATATCTCGCTGATTCTCAACGGTGCCTTCTGCCCAACTAATTTTCCCTTGTTCCAGGGCGCATTCTGTTTACGAACTTCTGTACCTGTATCCATGATAGACCTCCATTGGTTGGAGCTCCACTATGCGCGTTCGCGGCGGCAACATCATCGCATTGTGGGAATGTGTGATATTTCCATTTCGGCAAGCTGGTATCCTGTTCACTTAGTCCGAGTTCGGCCAACTGCAGACATTCAGTTCTTGTCGTACCGCAACCTTTTCACCGCCTATCCATGGCTATCCCTCGTGTCTTCGTTAGCCTCCTTTTGTTGCTCATCGGAACCGCACTGTGATGAGGAGGGAATATTCCAATGTTAAATTGCAAAGAAATAGTAAAATTTCGTTGTATTTTTTAAATTATTTTTCAGGTGGAAACGTGCGCTCCGCCGGCTAAAATTGGTGATGGATAAAATTATTTTGCTCCCGACTCGGAGCAATCATCCGGCGTATCTAAGGCCGGCCATCAATCTGAAGGGGAAAATTGAAATGAAAACAAAAGCTCTTTTCTTTGCACTGGTGCTTGCGCTATCCGCTGGCGTTGCCTCGGCGAACGATATCCAAGTGAACGCTGGTGCGATCACCCAAGACACGGCACACCCGTATGGACATTTGTTCATACATGATGCCGGTGCATTTACGGATACGATTGACTTCACCATCCCTTCGGGTAGCTTGCAGTCGTCGGCGAACCCGCTCTTAGTGTCCTTGGGCGGCACCGATGTCTACAAAATAATTAATCTTGCGTACTCGGTGTATGACGGGACCTCGGTTTCACCGGGGGCTTCCTACGGCACCTTCTTGGGCGACAACACGACGCACGACCTTGCGCTGGCGGGAGCTGGCGCATACCACATTATCGTTAGCGGCTCGGCGGTTGGCTCAATGGGCGGCAGTTACGGCGTCGCGATAGTATCGGGGGTACCAGAGCCGGAAACCTACGCAATGATGCTCGGCGGCTTAGGTTTGATGGGCGTTATTGTCCGTCGTCGGAAGTCCCGGGTTTAATCCAAATGTATTTAGGAAACCGCCTTCGGGCGGTTTTTGTCGGCGGAACATCTTGATCTGCGTCAAATGGGCCACGAATCTTCCAGGATCTTGTTTTCCTGATAGCTAATTCGGCGTAGGATATCCCTTCTGACTTCTACATAAGAGGGCTTGGCTTATGTGCGACATAGAGGCAGGCGATCTAGTGCGAATACACGACACAGACTGCATGATGCTAGTAATTGGGAGGGCAGATGATGAGTTCTGGCACTCCGATGAGGAGCACGCGGTTTTTTGCGCTTGGGAACAGGAGAATCTTCTGTACGCGGCGGTGTACCCGGTACACAGTCTAGTATTGGTTCGGCAAGAACGGAGGCGCGTCCCACGGGGCGGTGAGCTGCATTTCCCGACGCGCTCCAAACAAGCACACAGTTAGCGGAATTTTGCCGAGCATCCGGGCTATGTGTCAGCCGATTCCTCATTTCTCTACACTATATTGCCTTGCAGGACATCCGTCCCATATTACCAAGATCGTGAATGTAGTTACCCAGCCGGTGGCAACTGTCGGCTATCATTTTCCACCAGGCCACGTAGATTCTGAACATGCTGTAAGACGCTCGTCGTCGATATCCTGCCTGCAATACGATCTAAGAAGTTGACTATCAAGAGAGGAGTAGTGCGTCCTGTTTGCCACTCATTATCCCAAATAGCCCAGACATCCTTTAACAGATCGGCTAGCACCTTGGCTTCGCGCGGGGGCTGTTGGGACGACCAGTGTGCAATCTCCTGTTCTAAAGCGGTGAGTTCATACCAGATCGCTCGGCGGCCGGAATCCATTAGACCCGGACCGGCTTGGCTGTCCGAACACATAAGGTTGCCCAGATAGCTCTGCAGTTTCAAGCCGTCGGGCGAAGTGCGGGGATTTCGATTTTTCATTATGGCCCTCACAGTCGTTTAATCCATCTGACTGGCGGTACAAATTACATAACGTTTGCCGTAAATGTGAGTCTACCAAAATATAAGCTACAGAGCGCGAATTTACGCATGTCAGCGCATTTTTTTTGTGCCCACGGATGGGGCTAAGCACTACGAGGCTGGGCGGTCTCTCGGCCATTTTCTCTAAGATATTTCAAACGATGCGACCATTTCCACTTCCATGTTCCTTCCATGAAGCGCGACCGCCGATATAAACACCAGCATAGATGCCGCCAAGGCGCTATGCCAGGATACCTCAACCGTCATAGCTTCCAGGAGTACCTTGTTCGCCATAGCCTCGTCGCATATGTCGTGATGATGGAACAGCCAACCGTGGACGCCCCCAGCACGGTGATGCATGCTGAACTATCTAGTATTCAAGTGTTACTGCGCCCCGGGCGAGATAATTGAAGAATTTGGCTGCGCTATTCATTTTGAAGAAGGCGAGCGGCTCCGTATGACACGCTACGTTCCCAACAGCAAGCCTGTATGAACTGACAAATGCCGCTACCGGCCAGCAGCGGACCTAGACATAATGATGGGAGATGAGGTGGCAGAATTTCGTTGGACGAATAGAGGTATCGTTTCTGAGGGTGAATTTTTCGCCGTCGGTGGTGAGAACGTCTGGTCGTACAAATGGCTAACAGCTGAAGATGGCGCTGTCCAGTTGCCTCATCCCAGTTACCTGACACAGACACATCGTTTCAGCGTATATCGAGTTGAAATGCCTGCAGGGGAAGTGCGATTTGCTGCTGCCGAGGTTTCCCCCAATGTATGGGCCTTTTACGTGTAAGCCGGATACGGCCAGGAGCTGCCGCTCACCGTTTGACAAGTACCATAATAATTTTATGCCGCAGACTTCGATTGAAACCCTCTCAGTTATTGCCAGGCAGTGCGTCGCCGTCACTTGCCTGGAACGCTTCTGTCTGCGCTACCAGATTAATCACCCTGCATTGTCCGCTCTGATTGAACATGTTTGGGCAGTGACCAAGGTCGAGCCGGGAACATTCGGGCCTTGGGAACAAGGCTTTGCTTCGTTACCGATTTCTGGTTTCGAGAGCGATTGGCCGGAAGATATTTGCCGCGAATTACCAAGAGAACTTCTCAGAACATTGAAAGAACTTGTAGAGCACGTTGTCGAAACAAGCGCAACTACTTGGTACGGAAACGACCTCCCGGCGACCAAGCGGCAACTCGAGATTGTGCTGGAGATTTGTAAAAAGCACGGAGTACCAGCGCCCGAGCTTCAAAGATACACGCAGCTCCACGCTAGAATTCATGGAAGTTGGGGGCCTCCGCTCAGCAACCAAGAGCTGGCAACATGGCGTGCACTTGTATTGAACGACTAAAACCGGCCAAAAACGGCCGGTCAAGCATTGGTCTCGCAATTTGTGCGCATGAAGAATCACATCATTCCAAAAGCTAACTTCTCATTTGATCTCATGGACCTTATATGCGAGAGTTGACAATTCATGCGCTAGTGGTCGCAAGAGTGCTGCTTGAGCAAGCAGAGTCCCTGTGTTTGTCGCACGATCGATATCTTGCATCGTCTGGTCTTGTCTTGCTTCAAGACGCACTTGAGGCAGTTATATATGCACTATTACTTGAGCGTAGAGTCGATGACGAGAAAAATCTCGAGCGCAAGGGTTTCGATGAGCTCATTGGTGAGCTGAAAGCAGCAGGCGTCGCGGTTCCGAGGTCCGGCACGCTTAAGGCACTAAACAAGCAACGAGTGCTCGTCAAACACTATGCGCAGCTGGCGGAGCCAGCCATGGTCCGGACATATCACTCAGCAGCCACCGAAGCAATCACGGCGATGACACGATGCGTGCTAGGCAAATCCTTGCATGATTTGTTTATTGCGGACCTGCTCAAAGACAGTGAGTCGAAGGGATTTCTAACATCCGCCGAAGCAGCCATCAAGGAAAGTCGTTACCTTGACGCACTCATTGCAACCCGTAAGGCCATCTTCATCGAGTTCGAGGAGGACTATAGTGTCTACGGTTGGCGTGACCACGACGGGACGAAGCAAATGGGCATACTCGGATCATTTATGGTGGGTGGGTGGCGCGCGCCAAGTTGGACGAAGAACAAAGAATGGATAGAGAAAAATGTCAAAGTGCCAACGGACTTTGTCCAAATTGACCATCAGAACTGGCGTCTCCAAGCAATGGA
Organism: Duganella sp. S19_KUP01_CR8; assembly: GCF_036688705.1. NCBI lineage: Bacteria > Pseudomonadati > Pseudomonadota > Betaproteobacteria > Burkholderiales > Oxalobacteraceae > Duganella > Duganella sp. S19_KUP01_CR8. The sequence goes on from NZ_JAQQPR010000020.1 coordinate 100,295, forward strand.
ACTGGGTATTCACACAGTTGAACTGCACAATCTTCAACGGCTTACTCCAGCTGTGTTCCGCGCGAGCGGACGTTCTGGATGGGCCGTTAGCTACGATGCCTCCTTCGGAACAAGTAATGCAAATGAGTCGAATGCACGCTATTGCCTAGACCGCGCCGTTTCTATCATTCTGAAGAAGCAACAGCACGCTGATGCACGCCGTGAACCCACGAAGGATGTGCCATTCGATCCCCCACCAATTTATGTTGGGCATACCCTTCATGTTCGTCCCTGCACCGAGTCGCAAACGATTCATACTGTTCAGGAGGGGTTTACGTACTCAATATTGAGATTTGTGGGGGGATTCAATCCGGACGAGTCTTTCTACGAGATTTTGGCCGAGTCAGTCGAACAGGCCGACAAAACACTTCTCGGTGGTCCAGTCGCGTACTTACAAGGCTATTTGCTTATCTTGCCGAATGATGCGTAGACGATCGTATCTATCGGCATTCAATGCGTCTCGACAACGAAAGTGAGATACTTGCGATGAATTCCCCAGAAAAGGCTCGGAATAAGACAAAGAGGTTGAGGAACGTTTGGACAACGAACGCAATGGGACGGCTGTCATCCCGCTGGCGTCCGGTTGAATCCGCAGGCAATTGAGGTCAGTCCAAATTGATGAGCGGTATCGCTGAAAGTGCTAGTTAATTGCTGTGTCATTTTTAGAGAGCATACGAATGAGTAAAGAGCAAACCAAACGAATTATTGATCTTGCATCTCTTGGGACGGTACTTCTCGGGGTGATCGGAATAATTTCCGCCGCTTATTTATCTGAAAAGACCACTCCGGTATCAGGATCGCTATTAAGTGCATTGGCATCGGGCTTGACTACTGTTTCAGTGTCATTAATTGGATTTGCAGTATTCAATTTTGCGATTGAAACTAAGGATTGGAAGTCATATTTCGGTGAAAGAATAAAGGAAGTTGTGATCGAAAATGATTATTTAAGCACACTCAGTAATGACGCTCTAAAAGAAACTCAGACGCGATTACTTAAGGCTCAATTTAAGAATCAATCAATAGACAAGGAAGGAAGTTTTCTTCACTATTTCCATCATAATTTGCATCGTTTCATTTCCGAACCCTTTAGGGAAGATGTATCTGCTGAAGTACATATTACGGCGCATGAAGGGACAACTGAAAAATTCGTTATACAAGACAAGGTCACATATGTATGTAGAGCATCACGCGGAACGATTCAGTCTCACGTAGGATGGCAGCCTGATGACGGTGAATTTGAAGAAGTGGTTTCACTTAAGATCACTGTCTCATATCCTCCAAGTAGTCCACATGCAGGAAAGAGCGAAGTCGTATACCCGCCTACAGATGCAAATTTAAAAGAAGATCTGAAACGTGGCATCAGCGTCCCTCTGGACAAATACAAGGAAGTGGATTTTCTGATAGTTAAGACTGAGGCGGAGTACATCGTGCGGCAGGGGAGTTTCCAATATTGGCAGATGGCGCACCCTACAAAAAACTTTCAAATTGCAATAGTTTATCCTCAGGATTTTTCAATTCAATTCAAAACATTAGTACTGGAAGATGTCGGTAGCCAGATCACTGAGCAACCTGGATATCTTCGTTTTGCGTATACTTCTTGGGCTCTTCCGCAAAGTGGACTAACTTGGCTAATTCGGACGTCCTGATAGAAGGTTGCAATAAAGGTATTGTGGCTGAAGGCGTGAAATACTCGACGCTATTTTTTTGGGTTCACGGATTTTATTTTTTGAGGCTTAATAAATTACTTCAGAAATTTGCAGTCGCTTCAAGCCGACCAATTTGAGACGGCCACGAGCGACCCCTCGTAAAAATGGCAAAAATTCACCTTGCAGCAAGGCAGAAGAATATGGCTGAAAATTTAGAGCAATCTATGACCGTCGAGTATCTGGGGGAAACTTTAATTTATGTATTAAGCGGCAAGGTTCTACCTGAGCGTGCGAACGTGAATTTGCCAAAGTCCATCGCAATGAAAATTCTTCCTGGGAGAACAATTCCAGAAGGTTCTATGGTCTTTGTTACGGTGATTTGCTCACAAATAAGTATGGTTGTACATTCGCGAGGGGAAATCGCAGATCTTCAAGCGCTGGCCCATGAATGTGAGGGCATGTGCCGGATGATTGTCGATTGTCTGGGCTTCCTATTAACCTGCGGCTACGATATTGAAATTACGCAGGTTTCAGGCACCGGAGGGCTCCATGTCGTATATGGTGTACAACCAGCTGACCTTCGACCAATTCCATTTTCAGATGATAGTTTTCAAGATAGCTTTGAACGGCTCGTTACCGTACCCAGGGCATACCAGCTCGCATATAGACGAGCACTTGCAGATTACAGAGAGGCAATTCGGTCCTTCGAGGACACAGCGTTTTTCTGCTATCGAGCGGTCGAGGATCTGAGGCAGGTATTTGTTGAAAATGAACGGAGTAAGGAAGCTCAAACTTGGGAGCGCCTCTGGGAGGCAATGCCGGTTGTGGAGGATGCTCGAGCCTACGTAAAGGATGTTATCCGGCCATTAGCGACTGGCAACCGACATGGCGAAGGCACACTTATAAGCCGCCAACAACGCCTTGAAATGCTGGAGAAGACATCAAAGATTATTGCCGCGTTTGTTGATTGGGCTTGGATGCAAAAAGCGGCAACATCCTCGTGAATTGATACCACCCGAAAAACCTGTAGATTCAAAGAGCTGTAGGCTTCTCGACGGTCGGCTTAGGGGCGGAAGCAGTCCTTCGCTTCCCTTAGGTGATGGCCGCAGCCACCGCAGAGCGCTGGCGGTGGCCAACGAGAACGAGTGGCGGCGTTCAATGCGATTTGGTAGCGGTGAGCAGTGAGAAAGGGGGGCTGCGACTTATGGGGTCATGCGACCGCGTGGCGGCGTTCGCCTAGCAGTGGAAGTTGCGTCAATCGGACTGGACCAACTCGGCAAGCAAACGAACGTTCACTGGCCCCTTGAACTTGATGAGCCCCACTTCGCCAGATCCTCTCAAAATTCAATACTGCGCACAATCAATGCCGATGTTGGCTTTTTCCGATTTGAAAACGGGTGTCCCATTTTAGAGAACACCTGTCCGTTTTGAAGAATGACTGTCCGTTTTGGAGAAGAAGTGGTTTCTTTGAAGAGCAGCCGTCCGTTTTGAAGAATAACTGTCTTTTTTCGAGAACACGTGGTTTCTTTGGAATGCAGCCGTCCGTTTTGAAGAACGGGAGGCTGCTATGAAATGAGAATCGGTGTCCGCTTTCGCCAAAGAATACGTGTCCTTTTTGCGATGAGAATTAGTGTCCGGCTTGATGAGAATACTCAGCAGCTTCCGGCCCGGCCGACGGTACGGGTAAAGCCAGCGCTGATGTTGCGGGCAATGGCGGGGGCTCAACTGGGACAGGCATGGCCGTAATGGCAGGTGTTACCGCAGGCGCCTTCGAGGTGGCAATCAGTTCGTCGCGCAGTCGGCACGCCATTTTGAAGGTCTTATCGCCTGGGCGGCGGATGAATAAATCGTGCCATGCATTGCGCGTCGAGCGCGCGAACGATTGCGCGAACTGGTTTGGTGAGACTGCGCGGCCATTGTGGATGATCTGGTCGCCTTCAACGCACGCGTAATTGTTCTCGCCGTAGCTCCATGATTTCAACACGGTGCCCTCGGGTAGAAACAGCGTTTTCCATTGATAGCCGTGTAAGCCTGAGGGATCGGCTCCGGGGGCGAATGCGCCCGGGTCTGCGAGCCAGCGTTCGAGGGCCAAAGTCATCGCGTCCGAGAGATCCTGCGAGCCGCCACGGCGGCGTAGTCGTTCAATCAGTTTGAGCAGGGTATCGGTGGGCAGCTGCACGGTCATTGTGGTATTCATTCGATTTTCTCCCCTATTTTTTTCGGCTTCCCCAAATTTAGACCGGCAAATCCGGGAATAGTTCAATGCTTGAAAAAATTGGGAGAAATCGAAGAGAAAATCGGGGCTTTGCTACAAGGGGCGCGGCGGCGCACCCCATGCGCATACTCCCCGGACTAGTTGAGCGCAATGTTCACGTGGGCAGGCGCTTCGATGCGCTGTCTACCGGTATATAATGGCACTCAGTTAAGTCTTAATTGGGACGAATCATGGCGATGACTTCAGAACAAGACCGCACATATCGCACCAATCGTGTCTGTTCGCGTGTATTGGAAGTGCTGGAGGACGAGGAAGCCGCTCGCGCATGGATACGCCGCAGCAATCGTTCGCTTGGCGGCGAAGCGCCGCTGTCGCTGCTGAATACCGAAGTGGCTTATGAGCTCGTGATGGACACCCTGAGCAGGATCGAACACGGGATCGCGTCCTGATGCGCGGCCAGCGGCATCGCGCTGACCGCACTGGCCCGACCTGCGGCTTTACATCAGGCCAGCGCTTCCTTCGCCGCCTGCTCAGGCGTCAAGCCATCGTAGAACAGGTCCGTGAACCACTCGACCTGCTCTTCGATATGCTCCTGCGCCTGTTCCTGCGTGGCGCCGCCCTTCACCAGGAAGCCCTCCACTTCGATACACCAGTGGATCAATTCCAGAGTTTCCGGGTCCAGCTCTTCTTTTTTCTTTGCCATAATAGTTCTCTACATCGTGATGGATACAAGCCGCCAGTGTAACAGGCGGCCCGATTACTTCGCCGGATACAGCACCACCTGCACATAATTGTTGGTGTCGAAGTAGCGCCTGGCGGCGTCCTTCAGCTCGGCCGCCGTCAGCGCCCCGACGCGCGATTCGTAGGTCAGCACATCGGCCGGATCGGTCTTGTTGAAGAAGGCGTTCATCAACACCGCCATCCAGTAACCGTTCTCGCGCAAGCCCTTGCGGTAGTTCTCGATCCAGGAGGCCTTTACCTTGGCCAGGTCCGCATCTTCCGCACCGTTCTCCTTGATCCGGTCGATCTCCGCGAAGGTCGCCGCCAGCACCTTGTCGACGTTCTCCGGCGCGCACGGCAGGTTGGCCGTGATCGAATAGTTCTGGTACGGGATGCGTTCCATGTTGCCGCGCACACCGCCGCTGTACATCGCGCCCATCTTCTCGCGCAGCACCTCGATCAGTTTGATGTTCAGCACCTCGATCAGCGCCTGCAAGCGCATGCGCTCCTGTGCAGAGAACGACGCCTCGCCGGTGAAGGACAGCGAGATCGTGCTCTTGGGCTCAGAACCCGCATGCACTTCCTTCTTGATCACGCCACGCACCGGACGCACTCCTTCATCCTTGAAGGCCACCGGAATCTCGCCCGCCGGCAGGCTGGCCAGATAAGTGGCGATCAGCGGCTTGATCTTCTCGACATCGAAACTGCCCGCCATGAAGAAGGTAAAGCCCTTGGCGCTGGACATGCGGCTGTTGTAGATTTCGACCACACGGTCCATGCCCAACTGGTCGAAGTCGGCCGGCTTCGGCGCCCGCTGCACGCGCGGGTTGTTGTTGTACAGCGTCGCCGTGATGGTGTCGCTGAAGACCGACTCCGGTCGCGCCATATTGTTCTTCGCCAGTTCGCGCTGGCGGTCCACGTAGGCGCTGTAGATGGCGGCATCCTTGCGCGGCTGCGTCATGTTCAGGTACACCAGCTGCAGCATGGTCTCGACGTCGCCGCTGCCGGAGCCGCCGCTGACGGTCTCGTTGATCGAGCTGACGCTGGCGTTGGCGCCCGCCGTCTTCCCGGCCAACACCTTCACCAGATCGCTCGGCGTGTAATCGCGCACGCCCATCTGGTGCACGATGTTGCTGGCATAGCGCGCGTTGAACAGGTCCTGGTCGCCGAACAGCGACCAGCCGCCGTAGCGCAGGCCGGCCAGTATCACCTGGTCGTTATTGAAGTCGGTGGGCTTCAGCACCACTTTGACGCCGTTGCTCAGCGTGAGCTCCGTCAGCCCCAGTTTGGCGTTGACGCTTTCGCCGACGATGCTGCCGGCTTTGGGCGGCGCCGCCATCAGCTGGCTGGAATAGACCTTCTCTTCCTGCGCCTTCACGCTGATCTTCTCGGCCGCGCTGGCGGTGGCCAGCAGCTCGTCGGCCTTGGGCGCCGGCACACCGGCCACTTCGGAACCCGTGTAGATCACCAGCTTGTTCTGGCTGTCCGGAATCGCAGCCCGCACGGCGGCGTTCACCTCGGACAGCGCGATGCCCGGTATCAGCTCGCTGGCGTAGCGGTACTCCATCGCGATGCCGGGTATAGACTCCTTGTCGAGGAAGTTGCGGATGTATTCCGCCGCATAGCCGGCCGAATCGGACTTATCGCGCTCGTTGTACATGCGTTCGTAGTTGCGCAGTATGCCCTTCTTGGCGCGCTCCACTTCGGACGCGGTAAAGCCGTACTGGCGCGCGCGCTGGTCTTCCTGCACCAGCGCATTGATGGCCGGCGTGGCGCCGCCCTTACCCAGCACCGCGCCGGCGCCGAACGAGCGGTAGCCGCGCATCACGGAACTCATGCCGCTGCCGCCTTGCAGGAACGGCGGATTGGCTTGCTGCGTCAGCTCGTGCATGCGCTGGCTGAGGATAAAGCTGTACATATTCTCGATCAGCTTCTGGCGATAGTCGGCGATGGTGGTACCGGCCGGCCATTGCTGGATCGGATAGCGGATGTAGACCGAGTTCGCGCCGATCTCCTTGTCCGTGAACACCACGCCTTCGGATTCGGCGCGTTCAGGTATCTTGGCGTATTCGCGCGGACGCTCATTCTGCGGATTTTTCAGGCCGCCGAAATGCTGGGCTATCAGTTTTTCCGCATCGGCCGCTTCGATATCGCCGACCACCACCACCGCCATCAGGTCCGGACGATACCAGTCGCGGTAGAAGCGCTTGACGGCGTCGTGCTTGAAGTTCTTGAGGATGTCCTCTTTACCGATCGGCATGCGCTGCGCATAGCGCGAACCGTTCAGCACCTTCGGCAGCAGCACCTTGTTCATGCGGTCGTCCACGCCTTTGCCGAGCCGCAGCTCCTCCAGCACGATACCGCGTTCGCTGTCGATGTCGGCGTCGTTGAACGACAGGCCGTGCGCCCAGTCCTCCAGCACCTGGAACCCCTGCTTCACCACCTCCGGCTTATCGGTCGGTATCGGCAGGATGTAGACGGTTTCGTTGAAGGTGGTGTAGGCATTCAGGTCGGCCCCGAACTTCACGCCTATCGACTGCAGATAGGACACCAGCTCGTTGCGCTTGAAATGGGTCGAGCCGTTGAAGGCCATATGCTCGGTGAAGTGCGCCAGGCCTTGCTGGTCGTCGTCCTCCAGGATCGAGCCGGCCTTCACCACCAGCCGCAGCTCCAGCTTCTTCTCGGGACGGGTATTTTTCTGCACGTAGTAAGTGAGGCCGTTGGCCAGCTGGCCCACCGTGACCTGCGGCCCGACCGGTATCGGATCGCTCAACTTCAACGGCGGCTGATCGGCGGCTTGCGCCATGAAGGAACACGCCAGAAGAACGGCGGCGGAGGCGCTACGCATTGTCATCAGCTTCATACCCGTTGCATAAACAAGAAGGAAAAAGCTACCTTACACTGAAATTCTTAATTTGGGCTAGAATCCTTCCTCGCCTGCCAGCCGGCAGGATTTAACGACGTCTTCGGGGCGGGGTGCGATTCCCCACCGGCGGTAAAGCCAGCAATGGCCAAGCCCGCGAGCGCCTTCTCACGAAGGGTCAGCAGATTTGGTGTGATTCCAAAGCCGACGGTATAGTCCGGATGAAAGAAGATGTGCGGTGACGCGCCCTCCTGCCCGAGCGATCGGTGCGGCGGGCCGCGCGTATTCGCTTGCCCTGTCGCGTTTTTCGCCTATTTGCGAGGAGCGTTCCACATGTTAGACCAACAATCTGCTGTATCCCCCTACTCCCTGGTTTCGGACGATCTGGAAGGCCGCATAGCAGCGGCGCTGGAAGCCATGCGCGCCGGCGTGCCAGTGATCCTGCTCGACGATTTCGACCGCGAGAACGAAGCGGACCTGATCGTCGCCGCCGAAAAAATCACCGTGCAATCGATGGCCATGATGATCCGTGAATGCAGCGGCATCGTCTGCCTTTGCCTGAGCGCCGACAAGGTGCGCGCGCTGGAACTGCCGATGATGGCCGCCGATAACGGCAGCCGTTACGGCACGCCGTTCACGGTATCGATCGAAGCGCGCGAAGGCGTGACCACCGGCGTCTCGGCGGCGGACCGCGTCACCACCGTCCGCACCGCCATCGCGGCGGATGCGCAACCGCGTGACCTGGTCCATCCCGGCCATGTGTTCCCGCTGCGCGCCACGCCGGGCGGCGTGCTGGCCCGCAAAGGCCACACCGAAGGCTCGGTGGATCTGGCGACCATGGCCGGTCTCAATCCGGCAGCAGTGCTGTGCGAGTTGATGAACCCCGACGGCACCATGATGCGCGGCGCCGACATCGAACAATTCGCCGAACTGCACGGCATGCCCATCCTGACCATCGCCGAGATGATCGAATGGCGCACCAGGCACGGTCTTTAACCCGCACTGCCAGGCGGGGTCTGACCCCGGCCGGGGTCAGACCCCTAAGCGGTGCCGCGAGCGTATCGCTGAAGGCACACGGGGTTGCATCAAACCGGCTTGCCCAGCTTGACGTAGCGGTACACCAGCGTTAGCGCGCCGGCGTAAGCCAGCGTAATCAGGCAAAAGGCCAGTGGCAAGCGCCACGCCCATTCGGGCACCATGTGCATCACGGTGCCCATCATCGCCACGCCGACCAGGGCGCCGATCTGACGATTGGCGTTCAACGCGGCGGCGGCGCTGTTGGCGTGCGCCTTGCCGGCCACCAGCATCACCGTCGCCGTCATGCCCGGTATCGCGATACCGATGGCGAAGTTCATCGCCACGGCGGCCAGCACCAGCAGCCAGTAAGGCGTTTGCGGCGTCAGGCCGACCAGCATCACGAACGCCATGCCCAAGCCCACCATCAGGCCGTACATCATCGGCGGCCGCGTGCCGACCCGCGCGGTGATGCGTCCCGACGTCAGGTTGCCGACCGCGAAGGCGGCCATCATCGGTATCAGTTTCAAGCCGGTGTGCAGCGCATCCGCGCCGGACTGCTGGATGTAGAGGCTAAGCAGGAACAACTGGCCGAACACCGCGAAATTAATCAGGAAGCCGACACCGTTGGCCGCCGCAAAGGTCGGCGTATCGAACAGCGCCCGTGGCAGCAAGGGATGCGCGCCGATGCGCTCACGCCGAACCAACAAGAACGCGGCCATCACCGTCGCCGCGAAAGCGCCCAACACCGGCGCCGAGCCCCAACCCAGCGACGGACCTTCGATCAGTACAAAGCTCAACCCCGCCAGCGCGGCCACGCCCAGCAGATGGCTCAGCATCGACAGCGCGCGTTCAAGGCGCGGCGTGGCCGGCGCCACCACCTGCGTCAGCACGATGCCGAGCAGGCCGATAGGCACGTTCACCCAGAACACGCTGCGCCAGCCAAATTCGTGCACCAACACGCCGCCCACCAGCGGACCAGCCGCCGAAGCGCAGCCGACGATCGCCGACCAGGTGCCCAGCATGCGCGCGCGGGTGGCCTGGTCGTCATATGCGTGCGTCAGCAGGCTCAGTGAACTCGGCATGAACAGCGCCGCGCCAGCGCCTTGCAGCAGCCGCGCGGCGATCAGCGCGTTGCCGCTGGGGGCCACGGCGCACAGCACCGAACCCAGAATGAACACGCTCAAGCCGCCCTGGTAGACGTTCTTCGGGCCGTAGCGGTCGGCCAGCGCGCCGCCGGCCATCAGCAGCGCCGCGAAGGTCAGCGTGTAGCCGTCCACCACCCACACCAGGCCGGTGAGCGGCACGCCCAGGCTGAGCGAGATATCGGATAGAGCGGTGTTGACGGCGGTGACATCGATCATCGCCATCACGAAGCCTATGGCCAGTGTCATCAACACCAGCAAGGCGGGAATCTGGCGCGGCTGGATCGCCGGCGCCACGGAGCTTGGGGTAGTCATGATGCTTCCTTCAGTGGGTATGCATCGATGTTAGCCGCCTTGCATGATGCAGTAAATGCGCATAATATCGGCGCACCGATGCAAAAATGCATCACCACCGGAACCCCGCATGGATTGGGACAACGCCAGGATTTTCCTCGCCATCTACCGCAAAGGCACGCTGCGCTCGGCCGCCGCCGCCCTCGATATCGACCAGGCCACCGTCGGCCGGCGCCTCAACGCGCTGGAAAAGTCGCTGGGCGCGCGCCTGTTCCTGCGCACGCCGTCCGGCTACCTGGCCACGCCCGCCGGCGAACTGGCCGTCACCGCCGCCGAATTGATGGAGCACGCGGCCTTGCAGTTCCAGCGCGAGATGCAGGGCATCGACAACCGCCTGTCCGGCATCGTGCGCGTCGCCACCTCGGACACCATCGCCAGCCACTCGGTGCTGGGCGCCATGCAGCGGCTGCACGCCATGCATCCGGAAATCCGCATCATCCTGAGCACCAGCACCGAGATCAGCAACCTGACCCGGCGCGAGGCCGACCTGGCGGTGCGCACGCTCAAGCCCACCAGTCCCGACCTGATCTCGCGCCACCTGACCCGGCGCAGCATGGGCCTGTACGCCACGCCCGCCTACCTGGCCGCACGCGGCGTGCCGGTCCAGGGCAACGGCATGCAAGGCCACGACATCATCATTTACCAGGGAGCGGTGGCGCCGCGCCACATGGAGAAGCTGTGCATGGAACCGATCGCCAACGCGCGCGTGGCGATTGAAGTCAACAGCGGCATGGTGATGCTGGACGCGGCGCGGCGCGGCATGGGCGTGGCCGAACTGCCCTGCCACATGGCCGATGACGATCCGCAGCTCACGCGCATCTGGCCAGAGCGCGTCGACCACTACGAGGTCTGGCTGGTGATGCACAGCGACCTGAGTCGCAGCGCCCGCGTGCGCGCCGCCGCCGACGCCATCATCGCCACCTTCGCCGAAGAATAGGCGCCCGTGGCGGACACCCGCCGATGCCGCCACGGTGCTAAGATGCCAACATGAGCATAGAAGCAGCTATCCCATCGGTGCTACGGCGCCCGATCCACGCAACCGTCAACTGGCTGAACAGCTGGTGGCGGCTGCTGCAGTTCGCGGTGCTGATGCTGTCGCTGGCGTTCACCCCCGCCAGCTACGTCGGCGCCAACCGCAACCTGCTGGCGCGCCACATCGTGCGCGACACCGCGCCCAATCTGGCGTGGTACGGCGTGCTGTCGGCGCTGGTCAGCCTGGTGCTGATCCGCATCGTGGTGGTCACGTCGCAGAGCTACGGCCTGTCGCGCTTCGCGCTGGAGATGGTGGTGCGCGTGCTGGTGCTGGAGCTGATCCCGCTGACGGCCGCCGCCTTCGTCGCGCTGCGCACCACCCTGCCCGCCGGGCTGGAGTTCTCGCAAAGCCGCAACAACGCCGCCAACACCAGCGACGACGAACTGCACCAGGAGTTCTTCCCGCGCGTGGCGGCGGGCGTGTTCGCCGTCTGGATGCTGGCCGCAGTCAGCTGCGTGATGACCTTGATCCTCGCCTACCTGACGCTGTACGGTTTCACGCCCTGGGCGCTGCCCGGCTACACGCGCGTGGTCGGCCAGGTCTTCAATCCGGCGGTGGCGCTGATCCTGGTGCTGAAGATCGTCTTCTTCAGCTTTGCCGTGGGCCTGATACCGATGGCCTCCTCCTTCTACTTCGGCGCCAGTTATCGCGCCAAGGTCACGCACGGCCTGTACGACATGGTGCGGCTGTTCGCCGTGATGCTGCTGATCGAAATCGCCTCCTTGATGGGCAACTACTACTGAGCGGAATGGAATAATGAGCGAACCAACAAACGAAGCGGCGCCGGTGCGCAACGCGGAATTCAAGGCGGCCCTGCTGCTGGTGCTGATGGTGGTACTGGTGGCCGGTTCGGCGTTGTACCTGATGTACGCGCGCGGCGCCTTCGAATCGACGCAGACGTTGGTGCTGCAGGCGGACGACTCGGAAGGCGTCACCGTCGGCATGGACGTCACCTTCGCCGGCTTCCCGATCGGCCGCGTGCGCCGCATAGAGCTGGGCAAGGACGGCAAGGCGCGCGTGATCGTCGACGTGCCGCGCAATGATGCGCACTGGCTGCGCAGCTCCAGCATCTTCACGCTGGAGCGCGGCCTGGTGGGGGGCGCCAAGCTGCGCGCCTTCAGCGGCATACCGACCGATCCGCCATTGGAAGACGGCGCCGCCCGCGCGCTGCTGGTCGGCGACGCCGGAGCAGAAATTCCGCGCCTGCTGGCCGCCGCCAAGGACCTGCTGGAAAACCTCAACGCGCTGACGGCGGAAAACTCCGCGTTGGCCGCAAGTCTGGCCAACGTGCAGGGCGTCACCGGCAAGCTGAATGGCCCCAACGGCGCCTTGGGCCTGATCGCCGGCGACGACAAGAACGCACAGCAGCTGGCGGAGCGCGCCAACAAGCTGCTGGTCACCGTGAACGCGCTGGCCACCAAGGCCGATAGCCTGATCGGCCACGCCGACACCCAGGTCTTCGGCAAGCAAGGGGTGGTGAAGGACGCGCAAGCGACCATCGTGCAGCTCAACGGCCTGCTGGCGGACGCCCGCAATAGCCTGAAGAAAATGGACGCGGTGCTGATCGAAGCGCAGGCCGTCGGCGCCAACGCCAAGGAAGCCACGGCCGATCTGGGCACGCTGCGCGGCGAAGTGGAAAGCAGCTTGCGCCGGGTCGAACAGCTGGTCAATGAGATCAACCGCAAATGGCCGTTCAAGCGCGACACGGAGATCAAGCTGCCATGAAGACCAACGCCCCACTGATCGCGACGCTGCTCGCGGCTTCCCTGCTGGCCGCCTGCGGCAACAACCCGCCGGTGCCGGACTGGCAGATGAACGCGCAGAGCTCCATCGAACGCTCAACCGCCGCCTACATGTCCGGCAACGCCCGCGTGGAAGCGGCCGAGTACAAGCGCGCCCGTGAAGCGCTGGCCAGCACCGGCAAGGTCGACCTGATGATACGCGCCGAATTGATACGCTGCGCCGCCCGCGTCGCCTCGTTGGTGTTCGAAGACTGCGCCGGCTACGACAAACTGTCGCAGGACGCCAGCCCGGCCGACCGAGCCTACGCCGCCTACCTGTCCGGCCGCGCCACCGCCGCCGACACCGCGCTGCTGCCGGCGCAACACCAGCCGGTCGCCTCTGCGTCCGGCGACGCAGCCGCCGCCAGCGCCGCGCAAGCCATCGCCGATCCGCTGTCCAAACTGGTGGCCAGCGGCGTACTGCTGCGCGCCGGCAAAGCCACGCCACAAATCCTCGGCGACGCGGTGAACACCGCCTCCGCCCAGGGCTGGCGCCGTCCACTGCTGGCATGGCTGGGCGTACAAGCCATGCGCGCCAAGCAAGCAGGCGACACCGCCGAAGCCCAACGCCTCCAGCGCCGCATCGACCTGATCACTGAAAAGCTGTAGGCCGGGTTCTGCTAGAATCTCGGCCTATGAACACCCGACTCGTCTACTCCACTGAGACCGGCCGCATGTGCCCCGATTGCGGGCAGCCGGTCGCCGATTGCCGCTGCAAGGCCGCAGCCAAATCCAAACCCGCCGGCGACGGCGTCGTGCGCGTATCGCGCGAATCGAAGGGCCGCGGCGGCAAAACCGTCACGCTGGTGAAGGGCCTGGCGCTGGACGCCATCGCCTTAGCCCTGCTGGGCAAGCAGCTGCGCAGCGCCTGCGGATCCGGCGGCACCGTCAAGGACGGCGTCATCGAAATCCAGGGCGACCACTGCGACCTGGTGATGGAAGCCCTGAAAAAACAGGGCCACCAAGCCAAGCGCACCGGCGGCTAGTTCACTTGAGGGTGCGCTGGTTGGACAGATAGATATTGTCGCCTTCCAGCGTGCTGCCGTCGCGCACGGCGGCCTGCCACGTTTCAGTGCTCACCACCGCGCCAAAGTTGGAATGAAACACCGTGTTGAACACGCGGTGGATCTCCTCCGCACTGACCTTGCCGGCCGCGTTCTCGTACGGCAGCGCACCAGTGGCGTCCTCCAGAACCTCCACTTGCAAGCCGCGATGCTTCGCCTCGTAGATGGTGGACGCATTGCAGTTATGCGTCATGTAGCCGATGATGGTCAGCGTATCGATGGCGCGTTCCTTCAGCCAATCCGCCAGGTCCGTGCCACTGAACACGCTCGCCATTTTCTTGTTGATGAAATGATCGTGCGCGCGCTGCGCCACCACCGGGTGCACCTTCCAGCCGTCCGAGCCAAGTCCGAAGATCGGTGAGCTTTCCGGCGCATCGTGCTGCACCACCACCACGGGAATGCCAGCCTCGCGCGCGGCGTCCATGGCGCGGCCGATATTCGGCAGCGAGGTTTCAACCGGCGGATATTCAATCTTCATCTGGCCGGTGAAGTATTCGTTTTGTACGTCGATGACGATCAGTGCACGGCGTGGGGTTGCGGTCATGATTTTCTCCTGTAGGATAAGGCGGAAGCGCCCGGTGAGTGACATTGTCCGTCGCCGTGCTGTTATTCAAAAGTGGCCCGAAGGCCACCATGCGATATAATCAGGCCATGTCCGCACGCACCTCACCCATCCAGAAATTCCGCATCGCCGTCATCGCCTTCGACGGCATCAATCCTTTTCACCTGTCGGTGCCGTGCCAGGTATTTGGCGCCCAGCGCGCCGACTGCGAGAGCGCAACCTTCGACGTCAAGGTATGCGCCGAAGATGCGGGGGCGCCGCTGACCACCACGGCCGGCTTCGAAATCGTCGCGCCCCACAGCCTTGCCGCCCTGGCCCGCGCGGATATCGTCATCCTGCCATCGTGGCATTCCGACTGCCGCCCTGCGCCCGCCAGCCTGCTGCAAGCCCTGCGCAAGGCCCACCAGCGCGGCGCGCAGGTAGTGGGCCTGTGCATAGGCGCGTTCCCGCTGGCGGAAGCGGGTCTGCTGGACGGCTTCTCAGCCACCACGCACTGGGCCAACGCCGACACCATGGCCGAGCGTTATCCCAAGGTCCGGGTCGACCGCGAGGTCCTGTATGTCGATGAGGGGAAAGTGGTCACGTCGGCCGGCGTGGCGGCGGGCCTTGATTGCTGCCTGCATTTGCTGCGGCAGCTGTGCGGAGCGGAAATCGCCAATCGCGTGGCGCGGCAAATGGTGGTTGCCCCGCACCGGCAGGGAGGTCAGGCGCAGTTCATCGAGCGTCCGCTGCCCGTCAACGGCAGCGATGACCGCTTCGCACAGGTGCTGGCATGGGTCGGGGAGGATTTGACGCAGAACCACAGTATCGACGCGCTGGCCGAACGGGCCTTGATGAGCCGGCGGAATTTCACCCGCCACTTCCGCCAAGCCACCGGCACCTCGGTCAAGCAATGGCTGCTCAACCAGCGCCTGGCCCATGCCCAGCATCTGCTGGAGAGCAGCGAGGTATCGATCGAGATGGTGGCGCAGCAGGCGGGGTTCGGTTCCGCGCTATCGCTGCGCCAGAATTTCCGGACGGCGTTGCGGACCTCGCCGTCCGAGTATCGCAAGTTGTACCGCTCCAGCGCGCTGGATTAACGGCGCGCTGGCTTACTCGCCGGCCGCCGCGGCGGCTTCGCGCAGCTTGTCCTTCTTGCTCTTGCGCTTGCCCTTGATGCCGCCGTTGACGGTATCCGTCACCGAATCGGCGGCAACTGGCGGCAGCGTCTCCACTGGCTCGAAGCCGGCGATCTCTTCGCGCGGCAACAGAATCTCCTGGCGTTTTTCGATCAGGCGGAAATGCTGTTCCGTCTCAGCGCTGACGAAGCTGATCGCCACGCCGCTCTCGCCCGCGCGGCCGGTGCGGCCGATGCGGTGCGTGTAGTCCACCGCCGAACGTGGCAAGTCGTAATTGACCACCGCCGGCAAACGGGCGATGTCGATACCGCGCGCCGCCACATCGGTCGCCACCAGCACCTGCAAGCGGCTGGCCTTGAAATCGCCCAGCACTTCGGTGCGCGCACCCTGGCTGAACTCACCGTGGAAGGCGCCGGCGCGGATGCCGTTGCGGTTCAGCTTATCGGCCACATGCTCGGCCGCGTACTTGGTCGCGACGAACACCAGCACCCTGCTCCACTTGTGCTCCTGGATCAGATGCTTGAGCAGCATGGTCCGGCGCGGCACGTCGACCATGATCGCGCGCTGCTGGATATCCGGTTTGCTCAGCGGCTCGGACAGCACCTCGATGCGCGTCGGCTGGTGCAGCATGCCGTCGGCCAGCGCCTGCACCGCCGGCGGGAAGGTCGCAGAGAAGAACAGGTTCTGGCGCTGCTTCGGCAGCAGTTCCAGGATACGGTTCAATTCTTCGCTGAAGCCCAGGTCCAGCAGGCGGTCCGCCTCGTCCAGCACCAGCATCGCCGTGCGCGAGATCTTCAGCGCATTGTGGTCGATCAGGTCCAGCAGCCGTCCCGGCGTGGCGACGACGATATCGGCGCCGCCACGCAACGCCATCATCTGCGGATTGATCGACACGCCGCCGAACACGATCGACACCTTGACCTGCATCGGCAGATGCGCCACCAGCTTGCGGATCGACTCGCCCACCTGGGCCGCCAGCTCGCGCGTCGGCACCAGGATCAGGCCATGCAGCTGGCGCGGGCCGTTGCGGTTGTCCAGCAGCGATTGCAGCAGCGGCAGCGCGAAGGCGGCGGTCTTGCCGGACCCGGTCTGCGCCGCGCCCAGCACGTCCTCCCCGCGCAGGATGGCGGGAATGGCGGCGCTCTGGATGGCGGTCGGCTCCTGGTAACCGATTTCGGTAACGGCGTTAATCAGTGAGGGAGCAAGGCCCAGCGAAGAAAAAGACATGTTGGCCTTAATAGTGTGAATTGTGTCAGTTCGCCAGTATAAAGCATGCGCGCCACACCCCGGCCGCTCCGATTTGCCCTGGACACGCATTCGTGGGAACATAGCATTTTTGACAAAGCCTACAACCATGATCAACTGGGACGCCCACGCTTGCCTGCCGCAGCATCCGCAAGCCGACTTCACGCCCGTCCAGCGGCTGCATGCCGCCGGGGTGAACTACGTCTCGCTCAACGTCGGGGGCGACATGAACCCGATCTCGCAAGTGATGTCCGTGATCGCCGGCTACCGCGCCACCATCGCCTCCGACCCGGACCGCTACGTCCTCGTCTCCAGCGTGGATGACGTGATCCAGGCCGCCGCCGACGGCCGCATCGCCATCAGCTTCGACCTGGAAGGCGCGATGCCGCTGCTCGACCAGCCGGAGATGGTCGCCCTGTACGCCCAGCTGGGCGTGCGCCAGATCCACTTCGCCTACAACCGCAACAACAGCATCGCCGACGGCTGCCACGACCTGCCGCGCGGCCTGACGCCGCTCGGCTACAGCATGGTGGGCGCCGTGAACGACGCCGGCATCCTGATGGACTGCTCGCATACGGGCCGCCTGTGCAGCCTCGATATCATGGCCGCGTCGTCGCAGCCGGTGATCTTCAGCCACGCCAATCCGTATGCGCTGGTGCAGCACGGCCGCAACGTCACCGATGAACAGATCCGCGCCTGCGCCGTCACCGGCGGCGTGGTGTGCGTGTCCGGCCTGTCGTGGTTCTTGGGTAAGGAGCACCCTGGCGCCGACGACGTCGCGCGCCATGCGGCCTATGTCGCGGACCTGGTGGGCGTATCGCACGTCGGCATCGGCCTCGATATCTGCTTCCAGCAGCCCGGCCTGGACGACACGCCGCCCGGCGATTTCGACCCGGGCTACTGGTGGCCCGCCTCCGCCGGCTACAGCGCCAGCCGTCCACCGACCTTCACGCCGCCGGAAGTCTGGCGCCAGCTGGCCGCCGCGCTGCGCAAGGTCGGCATGAGCGACAGCGAGACCGAACTTGTCATGGGCCGCAACATGATGCGCGTGGCGCAGCAGGTCTGGAGCAAGCCGCAGGCGCTGTTGAAGGCCGCCTGACGATCAGGCCCTGAGCGCCTTCATCTCCGCGTACAGGTTGGCCTTGCCCTCGAAGCCGATGCCGTTCAGGTCCGGCATCGTGATGTAGCCGTTGTCCACCCTCACACCGTCGGGGAAGCCGCCGAACGGCTGGAACAGGTCCGGATACGACTCGTTGCCGCCCAGGCCCAACCCCGCCGCGATGTTCAGCGACATCTGGTGGCCGCCGTGCGGGATGCAGCGCTCGCGCGACCAGCCATGCTCGTGCAGCATGTCCAGCGTGCGCAGATACTCGACCAGGCCGTAGCTCAGCGCGCAGTCGAACTGCAGCCAGTCGCGGTCCGCGCGCATGCCGCCGTAGCGTATCAGGTTGCGCGCATCCTGCATCGAGAACAGGTTCTCGCCGGTGGCCATTGGCTTGTCGTAGTAATTGCGCAGCGTGGCTTGCAGTTCGAAGTCCAGCGGATCGCCCGCCTCCTCGTACCAGAACAGATCGTACTGCGACAAGGCCTTGGCGTAGGCGATGGCGGTATCGAGGTCGAAGCGGCCGTTGGCGTCCACCGCCAGCTTCTGGCCGTCGCCCAACACGCTGAGGATGGAATCGATGCGGCGCAGGTCCTCGTCCAGCGATGCGCCGCCGATCTTTTTCTTCACCACCGTGTAGCCGCGATCGATATAGCTGCGCATCTCGTCCTTCAGCGCATCGTGGCTCTGGCCCGGATAGTAGTAGCCGCCCGCCGCGTAGACGAAAATCTTCTTGTCCGGCGTGCCGTTGCCGTAGCGGTCCGCCAGCAGCTGGAACAGCGGCTTGCCTTCGATCTTGGCCACCGCATCCCAGATCGCCATGTCGATGGTGCCGATGGCCACCGAGCGCTCGCCGTGGCCGCCCGGCTTCTCGTTGGTGTACATGCAGTCCCATACCTTGTGCGGATCGAGGTTGGTGCCGGCGTCGTTCATCAGCGAGATCGGATCGGCTTCCAGGATGCGCGGGATGAAGCGCTCGCGCATCAACATGCCCTGGCCATAGCGGCCGTTCGAGTTGAAGCCGTAGCCCACCACCGGCTTGCCGTCGCGGATCACGTCGGTGACCACCGCCACCAGGCTCAAAGTCATCTTGCTGAAATCGATGTAGGCGTTGCGGATCGGGGAACTGATAGGGATGGTCTTTTCGCGGATCTCGACGATTTTCATGGTGCTGTCTCCAGTGGGCTAAGAATGGAAGCAAGCTTACTCTTGAAAACCAGTCGTATAATTCACTGATATTTACTCCTTTATATACTTCAAGTGAATAATGACATCGTCTCCGAGCTGTCCTTCTTCGTGATGCTGGCCAAGCTGGGCAGCCTGTCCGCCACCGCGCGCGAGCTGGGCATCACGCCGCCCGCCGTCACCAAGCGCCTGATGCTGATGGAGCAGCGCCTCGGCGTGCGGCTGCTGAACCGCACCACGCGCCGCGCCAGCCTGACCAGCGAAGGCGAAACCTATCTGGCGCAGGCGGCGCGCATCCTCGGCGATATCCGCGACATGGAGGAATCCGTATCGAGCAGCCGCGCAGCGCCCAAGGGCCTGCTGCGCGTGAACGCCACGCTGGGCTTCGGCCGCACCACCATCGCGCCGCTGGTCTCCGCCTTCTCGCGCCGTTATCCCGATGTGGAAGTGCAGCTGCAACTGACCGACCGCGCCATCAACCTGGTGGAAGACGCCTACGACCTGGGCATCCGCTTCGGCGAGCTGCCCGATACGCGGCTGGGCGCGCGCAAGATCCTGTCTAACCAGCGCTTCCTGTGCGCTTCGCCGGCCTACCTGAAGCGCCACGGCGCGCCGCGCCTGCCGCAGGATCTGGCGCAGCACCGCTGCATCCTGCACCGCCAGAACAACGACACCCACAGCACCTGGAAGCTGGGCAAAGGCCGCAAGTCTGAAACGGTGAAGGTGCACGGCAGCCTGTCCAGCAACGACGGCGACGTGGTGCTGGGCTGGGCGCTGGACGGCCACGGCATCCTGCTGCGCTCCGAATGGGACGCATCCAAGTATCTCGACAGCGGCCGCCTGCAAGTGGTGCTGACCGATTACGCCCTGCCCTCGGCCGACCTGTACGTCTACTATCCGAGCCGGCAGCAGCAACCGGCCCGCGTGCGCGCCTTCATCGACTTCCTGGCGGAGAGCGTACCGGCAGCCACTGCGCCACGCAGAAAGCCATCTCCGGCACGATAAACAGCCAAAGCAGCGGCGCGCCGGTGACGGCCAGCGTCCAGATCATCCAGGTCGAGAACAGCAGCCGCGCCGCGCCATCGAAGCGGCCGAAGCGCTGCTGCGGATCGCTGATGCGCAGCAGCGACCACACCAGCACCACGCTGCCGAGCAGGCAGGCGAACAGCACGTGGAACGGCTCGAACGCCGGCAACGCGGCGCCGCCCAGCAGCCGGTTGATATCGTCCAGCTGCGCGCGGGCCAAGGCGAAGCTCCACGGCGTGGCGAAAGGCGCCGTCACGATCAAATCGTAGATGGCGCTGCCGAGGACAATTTTGCGAAAGGTGGATGGTGCGAGCATGACGTCTCCTGGAATATGGTGGAGCCATGCTAAAGCCTGGAGTACACTCCAAGGTCAAACGATATTTGGAGCTGTGTATGCAAATCGGAGAAATCGCCAGCGCCACGGGTCTAAGCCGGGACACCCTGCGCTTTTACGAGAAGCGCGGCCTGCTGCGGGCGCGCCGCAGCGCCAACGGCTACCGCGACTATCCGCCGGAAGCGGTGGACTGGCTGCGCTACATCCGGCTGGCGCAGAGCTTGGGCTTCACGCTGGCCGAAATCGAAGCCGATCTGCCGCTACTGGCCGAACCGGAATCGTCCGCGCCCCAGCTGCGCGCGGCGCTAGAGCGCAAGCTGGAGGACATCGACCAGCGCATCGAGGGCTTGCACACCCTGCGCGGCGAACTGGCGCGGCGGCTGGGCGAGAACATGCAGGCCTGCCCTTTGCAGGCTACTCCGAAGTGACGGGGTTGACGTCCACCACCCGATTGACCTCAGAAAAATGTTGGAGCGCCACATCCAGCGCATCCATGAACTCGCGCACCATGATGGGCTTGGTCAGATAATTGAAGAATCCGGCATCAATACCTTTTTCTATGTCGCGCGGCATGGCGTTGGCCGACAAGGCGATCACTGGGATATGCGCGGTAACCGGATCATCGCGCAAGATTCTCAGCGCGCCGTAGCCGCTCATTCCCGGCAGGTTGATATCCATCAGAATCAAATCGGGTTGATGTTGTTTGGCCAGCAAAACGCCGAGATGCCCCGTCACCGCGGTCATCAACTGCAGATCGCCTCGTCGCGCGATCAACTGCCCCACCAACGCCAGATTGGCCGGATTATCCTCGACGTACAGTAGCGTACGGCGATGGTCGATGTCGGTCCGGGCGATCTGGTCGTCGCCCCGGGCCGGCGTTAGGCCCGGCATTTCAGTTTCCAGTCCAGGCGCATCCGACGCCAACAGGTCGAACCAGAATTCGCTCCCCACGCCGACGGTGCTGTCGACACCGATGGTGCCTCCCATCAGTTCGATCAATTTCTTGGTCACCACCAGTCCTATGCCGGTGCCTTCCTCGGCGCTGGCTTCCTGCCCCAGCCGGTTAAACGGCTGGAACAGATGCGCCAGTTTGTCAGGCTGCAGGCCCACGCCGGTATCCATCACGCTGACGCGCACGCGGCCGTCGGGTTCGTGCTCGCAGTTCACCGTCACGGCGCCGCCGGGGCGATTGTATTTGATGGCGTTCGACATCAGGTTCACGATGACCTGTTTGACCCGGGTCCGGTCCGCATGCACGTAGAACGGCTGCTCGAAGCTCGGGAAATTCACGGCGATGCCACGTTGCTCGGCCTGAGGCGCCATCATGGCATTGCAATCGAGCAGCACCTCGGTTAAGGACATCGTCTCCTTGGAAAGGCTGACCTTGCCCGATTCGATCATCGCCAAATCGAGGATTTCGTTAATCAGGCGTAGCAGATACCAGCCGGCCTGCAGGATCTGATCGATCGCAGTTTTTTGCGCGGTGGTCGGTGGTGGTACATCCGACGCCATCAGTTGCGCGAAGCCCAGTACCGCGTTCAGTGGTGTGCGCAATTCATGGCTCATGCTCGACAGGAATTCAGATTTAGCCAGGTTGGCGATTTCCGCCGCCGCCTTGGCGCTTTCTAATTCAACATTGTTTTCCTGCAGCTTGTGTTCGAATTGCTTGCGGTCGGTGACGTCGCGCGCCGCCGCGAACACCCCCTGCAGCTTGCGGTCGCGGTCGTGGAAGGTCGAGGCGTTGAACGACACCACGGTCTCGAAACCTTCGCGCGACAGCGCGGTCAGTTCGTAGTTGGTGAGCTTGCCTTCGCGCAGTACGCGTGAGATGCCGGCTTGTGCCCTGTCCTGGTCGGTGAAGTAGTTCTTGAACGGCGCACCGATCAGTTCATCACGGGTGCAGCCGGTCAGCGACTCCATCTGCTGGTTGACGTCGGTGATGATGCCGCGCGGGTCGGTCGCCATCAGCGCGTCGATATTCGACTCAATCAGCGAACGGGTGTAGAACTGCTGATCGCGCAAGCGCTGATCGAGCACCGCCTGTTCGGCCTCGACCTGTTTGCGCACGGTGTTGTCGGTACCGATCAGCAGGTAGCCGATGATTTGTTCCCGGTCGTCGCGCAGCGCAGTCACCGAAACCATCGCCGGGAAGCGGCTGCCGTCCTGGCGGATGTAGGTCAGCTCATAGATGTCCTCGATGCCGCGCGAGGCCTTGAACACCAGCGCCTCGAAGCCCGGCGTGATCGACGTGCCCAGTTCGATGCTCAGCGTACGGGCGCGCGCGATCACCTCCAGCGGATCGGAAATATTGGCCGGCGTGATCTTGTTCAATACGTCCGAGGCCTTGTAGCCCAGCATGCGCTCGGCGCCGACGTTGAAAATCTGGATCACGCCTTGGGCGTCCGTGGCGATGCTGGAGAAGTTGGCGCTGTTGAAGATGGCGTTTTGCAGCGCCCCTGCTTTCTGCAATGCCTCCTCGGCGCGCTTGCGCGCGGTATTGTCGGTGCCGATCAGCAGGTAGCCGATAATGGTTTCCCGGTCGTCGCGCAGCGCGGTGACCGATACCATCGCCGGGAAACGGCTGCCGTCCTGGCGGATATAGGTCAGCTCATAGATGTCCTCAATGCCGCGCGACGCCTTGAACACCAGCGCCTCGAAGCCCGGCGTGATCGAGGTGCCCAGTTCCAGGCTGAGGGCGTTGGCGCGCACGATCAGCTCGCGCGGATCGGAAATATCGGCCGGCGTGATCTTGTCCATCACGTCGGCCGCCTTATAGCCCAGCATGCGCTCGGCGCCGACATTGAAAATCTGGATCACGCCGTGCGCGTCCGTGGCAATGCTGGAGAAGTTGGCGCTGTTGAAGATGGCGTTTTGCAGCGCGCCGGCTTTCTGCAGCGCCTCCTCGGCGCGCTTGCGCGCGGTGTTGTCGGTGCCGATCAGCAAATAGCCGATGATGGCGTCCTTGTCGTCGCGCAGCGCAGTGACCGATACCATCGCCGGGAAGCGGCTGCCGTCCTGGCGGATATAGGTCAGCGCATAGATGTCTTCAATGCCGCGCGAGGCCTTGAAGACCAGCGCTTCGAAGCCCGGCGTGATCGAGGTGCCCAATTCCAGGCTGAGCGCGGTGGCGCGCGCAATCAGTTCGCGCGGATCGGAAATATCGGCGGGCGTGATCTTGTCCATCACGTCGGCCGCCTTATAGCCCAGCATGCGCTCGGCGCCGACATTGAAAATCTGGATCAC
>NZ_JAQQPR010000021.1:0-121173 GCF_036688705.1 Duganella sp. S19_KUP01_CR8
TGCTGCGGAGCGTTGTGTCCGTCAGCGAAGAAGAAAGAGTATGAAGCGTTTAGACCGTTTCGTCAACCCCTACTTTTCCAGCTCCCCGCTCTTCTCTGCATTTGCATGCACCGTTTTGCGGGGAGGCGAACTATATCAAAGACCGTCGAAGTTAGGCAAGCGCTTTTCGAGGAAAGCATGCATGCCTTCTTTCTGCGCAGGCGTACCAAAGGCAGACTGGAACAGACGGCGTTCATAATTGACACCTTCCGTCAGCGTGGTCTCGAAGGCGCGGTTGACGGAGTCCTTGATCATCATCGCGACCGAAGTCGGCATCGATGCGATCTGCTTCGCCGCGGTCAGCACTTCATCGATCAGCTTGTCAGCCGGGACGACGCGCGACACCAGGCCGATGCGCTCAGCTTCCGCCGCGTCGATGGTGCGCGCGGTCAGCAGCATATCCATCGCCTTGGCCTTACCGATGGTGCGCGGCAGGCGCTGCGTGCCGCCCGCGCCCGGCGTGACGCCAACCTTGATTTCCGGCTGGCCGAACTTGGCGGTATCGGCCGCGATCAGGAAATCGCACATCATCGCCAGCTCGCAGCCGCCGCCCAGCACGTAGCCGGCCACAGCGCCCACCACCGGCTTGCGGATGCGCAGGATGTGCTCCCAGTTGCGGGTAATGTAGTTGTCCCGATAAGTATCCACATAAGTGTAGTCCGCCATGGCGGCGATGTCGGCGCCGGCGGCGAAGGCTTTCTCGCTGCCGGTCAGCACGATGCAGCCGATGACAGGATCGGCGTCGAACTTATATAAGGCATCGCCCAGCTCGTTCATCATGCGGTCGTTCAGCGCATTCAGCGCCTTCGGACGGTTCAGGCGGATCAGGGCAACTTTGTCGTGCACTTCAACGATCAGATCTTCATATTGCATAAGGTGTCTCCTTCATAGTGAAATATTCCTGAAGGATTGTAGCGCCTAACTCCCGCGCTGGTATCATTGATGCATAGCAACCTGCTTTAAAGAGCCTCCTATTTTTACCGCCTTACGCCGCCACCTGAGCAACAAGCTGAGCAACAAGCTCAACGACGACGCCCTGCTGCGCAACGGCGACTTCATGCGCTACTGGTCCAGCTCCATCCTCAACGGCTTCGGCAGCTATATCAGTGCGCTGGCCCTGCCGCTGTGTTCCGTCCTGCTGCTGCACGCGACGCCGGCGCAGATGGGCATGCTGGGCGCGTCGGCGGCGATTCCGTTTGCGCTGCTGGCCCTGCCGGCCGGCGTTTTCCTCGACCGCAACCGCAAACTGCCGGTACTACTGGGCAGCAAGGCGGTCATGGCCGTGACGCTGGGCAGCATCCCGCTGGCCTACTGGCTGGGCCTGCTGTCCATCGAATGGATGTATGTGGTCTCCTTTATCAGCGGCGCCTGCTCGGTGGTGGGCGGCGGCGCGGAGCAGATCTTCCTCACCAACCTGATCGGGCGCGACCGCCTGACCGACGCGCAATCCAAGTTCGCCGCTACCGATTCGGCCGCGCGGCTGATCGCGCCCGGCATCGCGGGCATCCTGATCCAGTGGCTGACCGCCCCCTTCGCGGTGCTGCTCAACGCCGTCGGCTTTGTCGTCTCCATCCTGCTGCTGCGCAACCTGAAAGCCACCGATCCCAAGCCGGCGCCGTCCCACAAGCACCCGCTGCGCGACATCCACGACGGCCTGCTGTTCATCTGGGGCCAGCCGCTGCTGCGCACGCTGGCCTGGGGAGCGGGCGTCTGGCACATGTTGTTCTACGGCTTTAGCGCCCTCAGCGTGCTGTTCGCCACGCGCGAGCTGGGCATGACGGCCGGCATGCTGGGCGTGGCCCAGATGGTCGGCGGTATCGGCGTGCTGATGAGCTCCCTGTTGCTGAAACCGCTGAACACGCGCTTCGGCGCCGGTGTCACCATGCAGATCGGCCTGGGCCTGACCGCGTTCGCGTTCGCCGCCATGCCGATGATCCCGGCCAATCTGTTCGGCAGCCCGACCGCCAGCGCGGTGGTGTGCGGCGGCCTGTCGCTATTCCTCGATTGCGGCGTGATGCTGTTCTTTATGCCTTACATGACGATGCGCCAGAAGGTCACGCCCGATGCCTACCTGGGCCGCATGGTGTCGACCATGCGCTTCCTGACGGTGGCGACGGCGCCGCTCGGCGCGCTGACGGCCGGCTATATCGGCGAGCACTTCAGCATCCGCACCGGCATGGCCTGCGTGGCGGTGGGCGGCATCGCGCTGTCGGTGGCGATGGCGATGTCCTCGGCGATGCGCAACGCGCAGCATCAGACGGCGCCGGCCACCTCCTAACGTGCGCCGCCGATTCGGCTAAATCATTAGGCTGGATTCAGTGTCCCATCATTGGAGTGCGCCATGTTCAAGTCCATCCTGCTGCCCACCGACGGCTCGGAGCTGTCGGACAAAGCGACCGCGATGGCGGTCCAGTTTGCCAAACTCAATCACGCCCGCATCGTCGCCATCACGGTCATCACGCCGTTGCCGTTTACGTCCATGGGCGACAGCGGCGCGGTGATCGACTCCGGCCAGTTCGCCACGCAGATGCAGAACGCCGCGCGCCACCATATCGACAAGGCGGCCGCCGCCGCGCATGCGGCCGAAATTCCGTTCGAGGGAGTAATCACGATGTCGCCCAGCCCCTACGAAGAGATCGTCGAGGCGGCGAAGAAGTTTGAATGCGACATCATCATGATGGCGTCGCATGGACGGCGCGGCCTGAACCGGCTGTTTTTGGGCAGCGAGACACAGAAGGTGCTCGCCCATACCACGCTGCCCGTGATGGTGCTGCGTTAAAGCGGCTGCTTCGGCAGCAGCACCCAGACATTGCCGCGCTGCTTCATGCGGCCGGCGTTCTCCGAAGCCTCGGTGCCGAAGCCGAAGAAGTAGTCGACGCGGATCGCGCCACGGATCGCGCCGCCGGTATCCTGCGCCATGACCAGGCGCTGCAAGGGGATGTCGCTGTTCGGCATCGTGGTCGACAGGAACACCGGCGCGCCCAGCGGCAGCTGCGACGCGTCGATCGCCACCGACCGCGACGGCGTCAACGGCACGCCCAGCGCGCCCTTCGGCCCCACCTTCGGATCCGGCAGCCGCTCCTCCTTGAAGAACACATAGCTCGGATTCACATTGAACAGCTCCTGCATGCGAGTCGGGTGGCCGGCGATCCACGCCTTGATGCCCTGCGCCGATGCCTGCTCCAGCGTCAGCTCGCCCTTCTCCACCAGGTATTTGCCGATCGACTTATAAGGATGGCCGTTCTGGTCCGCATACGCCACGCGCACGGTTTCCTGGCTGTCGGTCAGCTGCACGCGGCCCGACCCCTGCACTTGCAGGAAGAAGGACTCCACCGGATCATCCACCCACAGCAGTTCCTTGCCGCCGAAATCGGCCTTCTCGATATCGGCGCGGGTAGCATACGGCACCACTTTCTTGCCAACCAGCTTGCCGCGCAGGCGCATGCCCTTCAGCTCCGGATACACGCTGGCCAGATCGACGGTGAGCATATCGTCCGGCACCTTATAGAGAGGGGTCTGATACGGACCGCCCTTTTTGCGCGCGCCGCGCAGCAGCGGCTCGTAGTAGCCGGTGACCAGGCCGTCGGTGGCGCCGTCCGGCGCGATCACCTGGTTCGGCTCCATGAAGGCCTCGAAGAAGGTACGGATCGCCTGCTCGTCGCTGCTGTTGACGGTTCGCGCGATACTGCACGACTCCTTCCAGCTCGGCTGCTTGACCAGCACCGAGCACGAGGACATGAACGCCGGCCAGGCCGCGCGCACATCATCCTTGTCCCAGCCCGGCAGCGACGCGAAGGTGGTCGGCACCATTTGCAGCGCGGTCGGCTTGGGCGGGACCGGTGTCGGCGTTGGCGTCGGCGGAACCGGCGGCACCACCGGCGCCGGCGGCGTCACGGTCGGCGCCGGCGTTTTATCGGGTGGCAGCGGCGTGGTGGTGCAGGCGGCCAGCGAAACCGCGACGACGGTCAGCGGAACGAGTAGACTACGGCGTGTTAATGACATAAGGATGGCTATGTGGGTATTGATGATAGAAGCATGCGTGGCGTTTTTCCTGTTGGTGTTCATCGTCTGGTGGACCATGTACCAAGGCAAGGGCAAAGCTAAGAAGCTGCCCCCGCCGGCCAAGGAAAACGAACAAGAGTAATCAATGCAGCGTGCGCGGCAGCGACAGCACGAACTCCGGGATCTTGGTTTCGAACTGGTGGCCGTCCTCGGCCACGCAGAAGTACTCCCCGACCATCGAGCCCTGCTGGGTTTGCATCGCCGTGCCGCTGGTGTATTCGAAATGCTCGCCGGGTTGCAGCAGCGGCTGATGGCCGACCACGCCCAGTCCGCGCACTTCTTCCACATGATTGTTGGCGTCGGTGATCACCCAGTGGCGCGAGATCAGCTGCGCCGCCACCGTGCCGGTGTTCTTGATCGTGATTGAATAGGTAAACACAAAGTTGGTGCGTTCCGGGTCCGACTGATCCGGCAGGTACTGAGTTCTGACCGACACAGTAAATTCGTAAGTGGCCATCGAGATTCCTTAAAGCTTGGTAAAAGCGTAATCGCTCTATGCAAAATTGGCGATTGTATATCGTCAGACCCTCATTGCACCGCAAATCCGCCCCGCATGCAAGGACGGCGCGGCTGAAAACCACCGCAAAACCGGTACAGTCGCGCCGGGCAGCGTAAAATAGCGCATCTTTTTCTTGCCAGCCCACAGCCATGACCACTTTCCGCATCGCTCCCAGCATTCTGTCCGCCGATTTCGCCCGCCTGGGTGAAGAGGTCCGCAACGTCGTCACCGCCGGTGCAGACATCATTCACTTTGACGTGATGGACAACCATTACGTTCCCAACCTGACCATCGGCCCGCTGGTGTGCGAAGCGATCCGCCCGCACGTGCAAGTGCCGATCGACGTGCACCTGATGGTCAAGCCGGTCGACCGCATCATCCCGGACTTCGCCAAGGCTGGCGCCAACATCATCACCTTCCACCCGGAAGCGTCGGACCACATCGACCGTTCACTGCAACTGATCCGCGACCACGGCTGCAAGGCCGGCCTGGTGTTCAACCCGGGCACGCCGCTGAGCTACCTGGAACACGTGATGGACAAGATCGACATGATCCTGATTATGTCGGTCAATCCAGGCTTCGGCGGCCAGTCCTTCATCCCGCAGGCGCTGAAGAAGATCGCCGAAGCGCGCCGCCTGATCAACGAATCCGGCCGCGACATCCTGCTGGAAGTGGACGGCGGCATCAAGATCGACAACATCGCCGCCGCCGCGGCGGCAGGCGCGGACACCTTCGTGGCCGGCTCCGCCATCTTCGGCAAGCCGGACTACAAGGCCGTCATCGACGCCATGCGCGCCCAACTGGCGACGGTGTAAATATGAGCGTGCTGGCAGGCGTACGCGCCGCAATCATCGATCTCGACGGCACCATGCTGGATACGATTCCCGACTTCCACGTCGCCCTCAACGGCATGCGCGCGGAACTGGACCTGCAACCGATCTCGCAAGAGCAGATCGCGCTGATGGTCGGTAAGGGCTCAGAAAACCTGGTCCGCTCCGTGCTGGGGCTGGACTGGGACGCAGCCCGCGTGGAAGCGCATTTCGAGGCCGCGATGGACGCCTACCAGCGCCACTACCTGAGCATCAACGGCAATTACAGCGCCCTGTATCCGGACGTGATCGAAGGCCTGACGGCGATGAAAGCGCAGGGCCTGCGCCTGGCCTGTGTAACCAACAAGCCAATTTCCTTCACCACGCCGCTGCTCAAGCTCAAAGGCCTGGACGGTTTCTTCGAGGTGGTCTACGGCGGCGATTCGCTGCCGCGCAAGAAGCCCGATCCGCTGCCGCTGCAAACGGTGTGCGCCGATTTCGGCCTGGCGCCGGCGCAGGTGGTGGCCATCGGCGACTCCTCGAACGACGCGCAAGCCGCGCGGGCAGCGGGTTGCCCGGTGCTGACAGTGCCTTATGGTTACAATCACGGAGAGGCTATACACAAAACCGATTCCGATGGTATAGTAGCCACATTGCTAGAAGCGTCTAGCCTGATTCGTTCGCAAAACTAACCCTTAGCTGAACTAACCTGCCCAAAATGTCTCTCTCCAAAAAACACAATGTCAACCAAACCGGCTCGATTGAGGCCTGGCTTTGGCGACGCTGGCAATCCTGGCAAACTCAGCCAAACTGATTGCTGTCGTCGGTGCGCGCGCACCCGACAGGTTTTTTGACAACTCACCGCCAAACCCACACCCACAGCCTTGGCGGCATGGAGAGAAGACATGACCGAATTCGAATTCAAATCGTTGGCCACCGACGGCTACAACCGCGTTCCACTGATCGCTGAAGCCTTTGCCGATCTCGAAACCCCGCTCACGCTGTACCTGAAACTGGCCCAGACCCAGAACGGTGGCAAGAACACCTTCCTGCTTGAATCGGTGGTGGGCGGCGAACGTTTCGGCCGCTTCTCCTTCATCGGCCTGCCGGCGACGACCGTGCTGCGCAACTTCGGCACGCGCACCGAGATCGTCAAGAACGGCGCCGTGATCGAGACCCACGAAGGCAATCCGCTCGACTTCATCGAGGCTTACCAGAAGCGCTTCAAGGTCGCGCTGCGTCCCGGCATGCCGCGCTTCTGCGGCGGCCTGGCCGGCTACTTCGGCTACGACACCGTGCGCCACATCGAAAAAACGCTGGCCAACACCCAGCCCAAGGATGACCTGGGCCTGCCCGACATCCAGCTGATGGTGACCGAAGAACTGGCCGTCATCGATAACCTGAGCGGCAAGCTGTATCTGATCGTCTACGCCGACACCACGCAGCCGGAATCGTATTCCAAAGCGCGCCAGCGCCTGAAAGACCTGCGCATGATGCTGCGCCGCGGCGTCGACGCGCCGGTGACCAGCGCCTCGGTACGCACCGACATCACGCGCGACTTCCCGAAAGAGGAATACCTGAAGGCCGTCGCCAAGGCCCACGAATACGTGATGGCCGGCGACTTGATGCAGGTGCAGATCGGCCAGCGCCTGCGCAAGCCTTACGTCGATTCGCCGCTGACGCTGTACCGCGCGCTGCGTTCGCTGAACCCGTCGCCGTATATGTACTTCTACAATTTCGGCGACACGCAGATCGTCGGCGCCTCGCCGGAGATTTTGGTCCGCAACGAGACGCTGCCGGACGGCGAGAAGAAAGTCACGCTGCGCCCTATCGCCGGCACCCGCCCGCGCGGCGCCACGCCGGAGCGCGACGCAGAACTGGCCAAGGAACTACTGGCCGATCCGAAAGAGATCGCCGAACACGTGATGCTGATCGACCTGGCGCGCAATGACCTGGGCCGCATCTCCGAGATCGGCAGCGTCAAGGTCACCGACCGCCTGGTCATCGAAAAATACTCGCATGTGCAGCACATCGTCTCCAACGTCGAGGGCAAGCTGAAATCCGGCCTGTCCAACCTGGACGTGCTGCGCGCCACCTTCCCGGCCGGCACGCTGACCGGCGCGCCGAAAGTACGCGCGATGGAAGTCATCGACGAACTGGAAATCTCCAAACGCGGCATCTACGGCGGCGCCTGCGGCTACCTGTCCTTCGGCGGCGAGATGGACGTGGCGATCGCGATCCGCACCGGCGTGATCAAGGACGGCATGCTGTACGTGCAGGCCGCGGCCGGCATCGTCGCCGACTCGATACCGGAGATGGAATGGCAGGAAACTGAAAACAAGGCGCGCGCCGTGCTGCGCGCCGCTGAACAAGTGCAAGATGGCCTGGATGGGGAGTTCTGAGATGCTGCTAATGATCGACAACTACGACTCCTTCACCTACAACATCGTGCAGTACTTCGGCGAACTGGGTGAGGATGTACGCGTGTACCGCAACGATGAAATCACGATTGCGGAAATCGAAGCACTGAACCCGGACCACATCTGCATATCGCCAGGTCCGAAAGATCCGTCGCAAGCCGGTATCTCGATCGAAGTGCTCAAGCACTTCGCCGGCAAGAAGCCGATACTGGGCGTGTGCCTTGGCCACCAGGCCATCGGCGAAGCGTTCGGCGGCAAGGTCATACGCGCCAAGCAGGTCATGCATGGCAAAACTTCTTTAATCGCGCATACGGGCGTGGGCGTCTTCAAGGATCTGCCCTCCCCCTTCACAGTGATCCGTTATCACTCGTTGGCTATCGAGCGCAGCTCGCTGCCGTCCTGCCTGGAAGTGACGGCATGGACGGACGACGGTGAAATCATGGGCGTGCGCCACAAGGAATACGACATCGAGGGCGTGCAGTTCCACCCCGAGTCCATCCTGTCTGAGCACGGTCACGCACTGTTGAAGAACTTCCTGGTCCGCTAAAGACACCGGTGCGCCCTGCGCGCGCCTCCTTTAGCAGCGATCCGCGTCCAAATTGAAGAAGGAATTGCCATGCCTATCACCCATCAAGAAGCACTGCTGCGCTGCATCGAACACCGCGAGATCTTCCACGACGAGATGCTGCACCTGTTCCGCCAGATCATGTCCGGCGAAATGTCGCCGACCATGATCGCCGCCCTGACCATGGGCCTGCGCGTGAAAAAAGAAACCATCGGCGAAATCGCCGCCGCTGCGCAAGTAATGCGCGAGTTCTCCACCAAGGTGCCGATGGCCGACACCACCGGCCTGCTCGACATCGTCGGCACCGGCGGCGACGGCGCGCATACCTTCAACATCTCCACCGCTTCGATGTTTGTCGCCGCCGCCGCCGGCGCGCGCGTGGCCAAGCATGGCGGCCGCAGCGTGTCATCGTCGTCCGGCAGTGCCGACGTGATCGAATCGCTGGGCGCCAACATCAACCTGAAGCCGGAGCAGATCGCGCAATCGATCGCGCAGACCGGCATCGGCTTCATGTTCGCGCCTAACCACCACGCGGCGATGAAGCATGCGGCGCCGGTGCGCAAAGAACTCGGCGTGCGCACCATCTTCAACATCCTGGGACCGCTGACCAATCCGGCCGGCGCGCCGAATATTCTGATGGGCGTGTTCCACGGCGACTTGGTGGGTATCCAGGTGCGCGTGCTGCAACGCCTAGGCGCGCAGCATGCCATCGTGGTCTATGGCCGCGACAATATGGATGAAGTCTCGCTCGGCGCCGGCACCATGGTCGGCGAACTGGTGAACGGCGAGATCCGCGAATACGAAATCCATCCCGAAGACTTCGGCCTGCAGATGATCGCCAGCCGCAACCTGAAGGTGGCCGATGCGGCGGAATCGAAAGCCAAGATGATGGAAGCGCTGCGCGGAGAACCCGGCGCGCCCTACGACATCGTCGCGCTCAACGCCGGCACCGCGCTGTACGCGGCCGGCGTGGCCAGCTCGATCGAGGACGGCCTGGCGCGCGCGCGCGTGGCCATCACCTCCGGCGATGCGATGCGCAAGGTCGAGCAGTTCGTCGAGGTCACGCAAAGCCTCGGCAAAACCAATTAAGGGAGGCCAGCATGTTCGGCATCCACGATCTGACCTTGTTTGTAATCTCCGGGCTGCTGCTGAATATCATGCCCGGTCCCGATACGCTGCTGATCATGACGCGCAGCGCCACCCAGGGCTGGCGCGCCGGTTCGGCCGCCGCGTTGGGCATAGGCGCCGGCACCATGATCCACATCTTCGCTGCGGCGCTGGGCTTGTCGGCGCTGCTGGCGACGTCCGCCGCCGCGTTCACGGTCGTCAAGTGGGTCGGTGCTGCCTACATCGTCTACGTCGGCATCGGCATGCTGCGCGCGAAGCTGCGGGCGCAAGCCGATGACGCGGCGGCCGCCGAAACGGCTGCGCGCGCCGCGGCCCAACCGCTGGAGTATCGCAAAATCTTCTTCCAGGGCTTCCTGACCAATGTGCTGAATCCGAAGGTGGCCTTGTTCTTCCTGGCGTTCGTGCCGCAGTTTATTTCGGTCGATTCCACCAGCAAGCCGCTGGCCTTCATCGTCCTGGGCTGCATTTTCAATTTCAACGGTATGTTGTGGTGTAACGGCCTGGCCGTCTTCACCGCCTTTGCCAGCGCGCGCCTGAAGGTCAAGCCGCTGGTGGCGCTGTGGCTGAACCGCGTGACGGGCGGCCTGTTCCTGGCACTCGGCCTGCGCCTGGCGCTGGCCGAACAACATTCATCTTAGGCTTATCATGTCCGACATCCTGAACAAAATCCTCGCAGTCAAAGCCGACGAAGTCGCCGCCGCCAAAAAATACCGCGACCTGGCCAGCCTGCGCGCCGACGTGGAAAGCAACGCCGAACTGCGCGCCGGCCTGCGCGGCTTCGAAGCCAGCCTGCGCGGCAAGATCGCCGCCGGCCACGCCGGCGTGATCACCGAAGTGAAAAAGGCCTCGCCGTCGAAAGGCGTGCTGCGCGCCGACTTCCGCCCCGCCGACATCGCCGCCAGCTATGAGGCCAACGGCTCCGCCTGCCTGTCGGTGCTGACGGACGAGCAGTTCTTCCAGGGTTCGGTGGCGTATTTGCAGCAGGCGCGCGCCGCCTGCACGCTGCCGGTGCTGCGTAAAGATTTCATGATCGACATGTACCAGATCTACGAAGCGCGCGCGATGGGCGCCGACGCGATCCTGCTGATCGTCTCGGCGCTGGATCACGGCCTGATGGCGGAAATGGAAGCCTGCGCCCACGAACTGGGCATGGGCGTGCTGGTGGAAACCCACGACGGCGACGAACTGACCGCCGCGCTGCGCCTGAAAACCGCGCTGCTGGGCATCAATAACCGCAATTTGCGGACTTTCGAGGTCTCGCTGGAGAACACGCTGGTCCTGCTGGACCGCATTCCGGAGGAAAAACTGGTGATCACCGAATCCGGCATCATGGTGCCGGACGACGTCAAACGCATGCGCGAAGCCAATGTCCACGCCTTCCTGGTCGGCGAAGCCTTCATGCGCGCGGCCGATCCAGGCGCCGAACTGGCGCGCCTGTTCAACTAGGCCAGCACCGCCTGCAACGGCGGCACCGGCCCGGACGCGATCTCGATACGGTCGCGTCCACGTTCCTTGGCGCGATAAAGCGCCTCATCCGCCCGCATCAGAATGGCGTCCAGATCCTCGTCGGCACTTGCCTGGCAAGCAATGCCAATGCTGACGGTGTAAGCCGGCAACCCTGGTCGACCGGGGTCACGCACGGCGCTCAGGATGCGCTCCGCGATATGGTGCGCCCGGTCCAGCCCGGTAACTGGAAGCAAGACAATAAACTCTTCTCCACCGAATCGCGCCACGTGATCCGATACCCGCAGCGCTTTGCCGATCACGGCCGCCACGTCGATTAAAACCCGGTCGCCGGTGGCGTGGCCGTGGCAGTCGTTAATCTTCTTAAAATAATCCAGGTCGATGCTGAGCATGGTCATGGCGGTGGATTCACGCCGCATCAACGCATGCTCTTTGGCATAAATATCGGCGAAACCACGGCGGTTTAATACCTGGGTCAGCGGATCGAGTGTGGAGCGGCGTTCCAAGATAGTTTGCAAGCGGCGGGTGGCAACCGCCTTAAAACTTACCGCCAGCAGCAAGACCATGAAATGGCCGGCAGCCAGGTAAAGACTCTGGAACGGCCCCATGCTCATTAAATTCACCTGGGCGCCGCCATATAATACCGCCAGCAAGCCGCGCGTTAATACCACCAGCGCCTGCAACAACAGTAATACCCCGAAGAATTTAGTGGAAAAATGGCGTTCGCCATAACGCCATACCGTTACCACCTGGTTTATATAAAAAGTGGAAATCAGGAAAGAGAATACGGCGACACGGGCGGCGAAATGCGGCTGAATAATTAACCAATAGCCGACACCCAACATAGTCAGCGCCCAAATCAGGTGGAATAACCACCACGTCGGCGCCCGGCCATAAAATATCTGCGTGCCGATCATTCCGAAACCCACGCCCCAGATCAGGGTGGAATTGGCGCTGAGCAGGGCAAAGGTTTCACCCAGCGCGCTATATCTCAGGCTAAACAAGCCTGCTCCACATGCCAGCGATATCAATCCCGCCGCCCAATAATTCAGCCCTTTAATCTCCGTGGGGAAACTCAAATGGGCTGTATAGAGGACAACACTCATCGCGCCGGCCATCAGCGTCGACATCAGGATAATCGTGGTGGGATCAAGCAGTATCACTTGCGGGTCTATCCTCTGGCAGAAAACTCAGCCAAATTCTAAACCAGAACAAGAGCAGCGCGTAAATTTAAACCGCCGCCAACACCGCAGCGCCTCAATACATGCCGGAATCTGGTTAGTACATGCCAAAATCTGGCATGGACAGGGCAAAAAAATCCGGGGACTCACCCCGGACTCAGGAATTAACGCGCCGCGCTGGGGCGCAACGGGCCTGCGGACTTCTTGCCGGCCGGGTCCAGCGACAGGCTAATGCCGGGAACCCGGTCGCCTTGTAATGTCGCGGTGAATGTCATCAACTCGTCGCGGCGGAATGCGTGCACCTCTATTTCCGAACCAACGCCGTAACGCGAAAGCAGCGTTTCCAGATTGGTAGCCGTGACACGCAATCCATCTACCGCCATCAATATATCGCCGGCCGACAATCCAGCCTGGTGCGCGGCGCCGTTCTCATGCACGCTGGACAGTTTGCAATCATTACCGTCCTTGCCGAGATTAACATCCAGGCCCGGCTTGGTCGATTTACGCTCATCGCCATATTTAACGCCGAATGGTGCCAGCATTTTAGCCAGTGGCAAATCCTCGGTACCACGGATATATTTATCGAAGAACGGCTTGAATCGTCCGCCGCTGATTTCATCGAATAATGCTTCCACTTCGACCGGAGTAACTCCGCGTCCGCCGCCCTGATAAAAATCGCGGCCATAGCGTTGCCATAATGCGCGCATCACATCATCCAGCGATTTTTTACCGCCGGTTTTAGCGCGTATGCTCAAATCCAAAGCCAAAGCGATCAAAGAACCCTTGGTGTAATAGCTGATGATCGAATTCGGCGCATTTTCATCCTGGCGATAATATTTACCCCAGGCGTCGAAACTGGAATCTGCCACGCTTTGCTTGGTACGGCCACTGCCGCGCAATACGCTGCCTATGGTTTTACCCAGTAATTTGAAATAAGCCGGTTCGGCGATCACCCCGGCACGTACCAGCATCAAATCGTCGTAGTAACTGGTAAAGCCTTCAAACAACCACAGCAACGGCGAATAATTCTCGACTTGCAGGTTATACGGCGCGAATGCCGCCGGCTTGATGCGCTTCACATTCCACGTGTGGAAATATTCATGGCTGCACAGGCCGAGGTATTGCAGATAACCGTCGCTGATATCTTTACTGGCCGCCGCCGTACTCGGCAGGTCGGCGCGGGCGCAGATCAATGCCGTCGAGGCGCGGTGTTCCAGGCCGCCGTAACCGTCGCCGACGGCCAGCGTCATGAACACGTAGCGGTCCATCGGCGCTTTTTTGGCCTTCGGTTCGAAGAAGGCGATCTGGGTTTCACAGATCTTTTTCAGGTCGGCGCTCAGGCGTGGCAGGTCCAGGTTGGGCACCCGGCCGCTGATGACGATGTCGTGCGGGATGCCATGCGCCTTGAAGGTGGCCAGCGCGAAGTCGCCCTGCTCCACCGGGTGGTCAATCAACTCGTCGTAGTTGGACGCGATGTAGGTGCCAAAACCATAACGTTTCGCTTTCAGCTCCGGCAGCGAGGTCGCCACGCGCCAGGTCTTGGCCGCTTCGTCGTCCGGCCG
This sequence comes from Duganella sp. S19_KUP01_CR8, assembly GCF_036688705.1. NCBI lineage: Bacteria > Pseudomonadati > Pseudomonadota > Betaproteobacteria > Burkholderiales > Oxalobacteraceae > Duganella > Duganella sp. S19_KUP01_CR8. The sequence continues at coordinate 13,730 of NZ_JAQQPR010000021.1, forward strand.
CTGGATGTCCACCACGTGCGGCTGGTCTTCCTGCCCCAGCACGCGCAGGAACACGCTGGTGCCGTTGTAGAAGGCGTGATTCTGGTCCAGATGCGCGGCGCGCACCGACATATCCCAGGCATAGACTTCGTAATGCACCGTCAGCGATGCCGCGTGGTCCTTCAGCGGGGCGGCCTGCCACGAGTGTTTATCCAGCTTGGCCAGCGCCACCGGCTGGCCGTCCGACTCGGCGCGGATGCGCACAATATTGCGCGAAAACTCACGGATCATGTAACTGCCCGGTATCCAGGCCGGCAGCGCGAACACCTGGCCGCCTTCGGCCGGCGCGTCCACCGTCAGTGTGACGTGGAACAGGTGGGCGGCCAAATCGTGTCCGACGATGCTGTAGGCGATCGCCGGATTGTTCTTGTTCGATTTCTTCATCTCTATCCTTGTTTTACAAATCGCCCGGCGTATCGATATCGCGCACCACGCCGACATCGTCGACTATCAGCTCGCTCACCGCATGGCTTTTTAATATGTCGCGCGCACCCTGGTCGCCTTCCAGCGCCAGCAGCAACGGCAAATGATAACTGCTGAAGGCGACCGGATTGCCGCGTCGCCCTTCAAAAACGGGCGCCGCGATGCGCGCGCCCCGTTCGATCGTCGCGGCCAGGGAGCGCATGGTCTCCGGCTGCACATGGGGCATGTCGCCCAGGCCAACCAGCCAGCCCTCCGCACCTTTGGTGTAGTCGACCGCCGTCGTCAGCGAGGCGGCGATGCCCAGATCGGCATCCGCGCAGACCCGCACTTCACATCCCAGCTTGCCCAGCAGCGCCGCCACCTGGTCGTCGCCGGAGCGGACCACGGCAATGACGCGCGGCAGCACCGCCAGCATATTCCTGGCGCTGGCGGCGACCACGGCATCGCCGTCCTTCAACGGTTGCAGCAATTTGTTTTGTACGCCGGACGGGTCGAACCGCTTACCCCGCCCGGCTGCCAGCAATATCCCTACCAGTGCCATTCAGCTCAGGCGCTGGCCAGATCGAACGGCAGCTTGCGCAGACGCTTGCCGGTCAATTTGAACAGCGCGTTGGCGAAGGCCGGCGCCAGCGGCGGCAGGCCAGGTTCGCCCATGCCGGTCGGCGGATCGTTCGACGGCACGATGTGGACGTCGATCACCGGCATGTCCGTCATGCGCGCCACCGTGTAGTCGCTGAAGTTCTGCTGATCCACCACGCCGTCCTTGAGCGTGATGGCGGCGCCCGGCAGGGTCATGCCGAGGCCCATCAAGGCCGCGCCCTGGATCTGCGCTTCAATCGTCAGCGGGTTGACCGGCTGGTTGCAATGCACGCCGGCCGTGACCCGGTGCAGCTTGGGCGTGCCATTCTTCACGGACGCCACCACCACATACGCGATCACGGTGTTGAACGATTCATGCACCGCCACGCCCCAAGCCTGGCCTTTAGGTAAAGCCTTCTTGCCGTAGCCGGACTTGGCGACCGCCAGCTCCAGCGCGGCGATATGGCGCTTGCCCTTCTCGCCCAACAGCTTCTTGCGATAAGCGACCGGATCCATCTTGGCCGCATGCGCGGCTTCGTCGATCAGCGTCTCCATGACAAAAGCGGTGTGGGTGGAACCGACCGAACGCCACCACAGCACCGGCACGTTGGCCTTGACGGAGTGCGCGCTCAGGTTCAGCGGCACTTCGTACGGCTCGCCCATGCCTTCAACCATGGTCACGTCGATGCCGTTCTTGACCATCATCGGCTCGAACGCCGTGCCGGTGATAATGGACTGGCCGACGATGACGTGATCCCACGCCACGATATTGCCCTTGTCGTCGATGCCGATATCGGCGCGGTGCACATGCGACGGGCGATAGTAGCCGCCCTTGATGTCATCCTCGCGGCTCCAGACCACCTTGACCGGATCCTTCTTGCCGGTGGCCTGCCATACCTTGGCGATGTTGACCGCTTCGACCAGATAGTCGGAAGTCGGCACGGCGCGGCGGCCGAAACCGCCGCCGGCCATCATCGTGTTCAGCACCACCTGTTCCGGCTTCAGGCCGGCGGTGGCGGCGATGGCGCCTTGATCCATCGTCTGGAACTGCGAACCGGCCCACACCGTGCAGCCGTCCGCGCGCAGATCGACCACGCAGTTCAGCGGCTCCATCGGCGCGTGCGCCAGGTAAGGGAATTCATACACGGCGGAGATCTTCTTCGCCGCGCCGGCCAGCTTGGAGGTATCGGCTTTGTGCACCGGCAGGCCGGGCTTCTGCGACAGCGCCTTGTACTCGGCCAGCTGCTTGTCGCTGCTGACCTTTTCGACGCCGCTGGTATCCCAGTCGATGACCAACGCTTCGCGGCCCATCTTGGCGGGCCAGTAGCCGTCGGCCACCACCACCACGCCGCTGCCGCCGCGATCCGTCTTCACTTCCAGCACTTCGATCACGCCCTTGATCGCCTTGGCTTTCGAGGCGTCGAACTTGGCGACCTTGGCGCCGAACACCGGCGGCCGCGCCACTACAGCGACCTTGCTGTGCGGCGCCTTGTAGTCCATACCGAAGACCTGCTTGCCGGTCGATTTGAGTTTCGCGTCCAGGCGCTTGGTCGGCTTGCCGATGAAGTTGAAGTCCTTCGGATCCTTCAGCTTCACGCTGGCGGGCACCGGCTGCTTCATCGCCGCATCGGCCATGGCGCCGTAGGTGGCCTTCTGGCCGGTGGGTCCGATCAGCGTGCCTTTCGAGGTCTTGATCTGGTCCGGCGCCACCTTCCACTCCTGGGCCGCAGCACCGATCAGCATCGCGCGCGCCTTGGCGCCGATCTCACGGTACTGGGTGTAGGAGTGGGCGATACTGCCCGAGCCGCCGGTGATCTGGATGCCGAACGCCGGGTCCTTGTATTGGTCGCCGGCCGGCGCCAGCGCGCCGTTCACCTTCGACCAGTCCGCGTCCAGCTCTTCCGCGATCAGCATCGGCAGCGACGTCTGCACGCCCTGGCCGAACTCCAGCCGGTTGACCTGCACCGTCACGCTGTTGTCCGGCGCGATATGCAGGAAGGCGTTCGGTTCATACACCTTGGCCGGAGGCTGCTGCGCATTGGCGAAGCGTCCCGCGCCGGGCATGAAGAAGCCCAGCACCAAACCGCCGCCCGCCACCGCGCCAGCCTTCATGAAGCTGCGGCGCGACACGCCGCCGGAAGTCCCTACATCCGCCATCGATTCCTGATTAAGCCATTCGATACGCATGACGTTCTCCTTTAGGCGATGGTTTTGGCTGCGTCTTTGATGGCTGCGCGGATGCGCTGGTAGGTCCCGCATCGACAGATATTACCGCTCATGGCGTTGTCGATATCGGCGTCGGATGGGGCTTTGTTGGTGCGCAGCAGAGCGGTCGCGCTCATGATCTGGCCACTCTGGCAGTAGCCGCACTGCGGCACGTCCAGCTTGACCCACGCCTCCTGCACGGCCTTGCCGACTTTATCGGACTCCATCGCTTCGATGGTGGTGATCTTCTGGCCGGCGGCGGCCGAAATCGGCGTCACGCACGAGCGGATAGGCTGGCCGCCCAAGTGCACGGTGCAGGCGCCGCACAGCGCCGCGCCGCAACCGAACTTGGTGCCGGTCATATTCAGGTTGTCGCGCAAGGCCCACAGTATCGGCGTCGAAGGATCGGCGTCTACCTGCATGTCTTTACCGTTGATATTTAATGTAATCATTCAGTTCTCCCGTGGACGATGCGCTGGATTGGTACGACTTACTGCTTGATCTTGGCGAGCTTCTCTTCAAGCGCCTTGGTGTCGATCGCTCCCGGCACGCGGGTGCCGTCGGCGAAGAAGATGGCCGGGGTGCCGGAGACGCTCAGCTTGTGGCCCAGTTCCAGCACTTCCTGGTTCGGCGATTCGCACTTCTCCGCCGCGTCAGGCGCCGCCTTGTTGTTGACCATCCAGTCTTCCCAGGCCTTGCTGCGGTCCGGCGAACACCAGATGTTCTTCGACTTGGTGAACGAATCATCGGCCAGGATGTTGTACATGAAGGTGTAGACCGTGATGTTGTCGGTTTCCTTGAGCGTGGTCTGGCGGAAGCGTTTGCAGTAGCCGCAGTTCGGATCTTCGAACACCGCGATCACGCGCTTGCCGTCGCCCTTGACGGTCTTGATGGCTTTGTCCAGCGGCAGGTCGGAGAACTTGATCTTGTTGATCTCTTCCAGGCGTTCCTTGGTCAGGTCGGTGCTGGTGGTCAGGTTGAACACGTGGCCGGAGAACAGATAAGTGCCGGTCTTGTCGGTGTAGAGGATATCGTTGCCGACGCGGATTTCATACAGGCCGGCGTACGGCGTTTCCTTGATCGAATCGACCTTGACGTTCGATCCCAGGCGCGGCTCGACCAGCTTCTTGATCGCATCCGTGGACGGGGTTTCCGCGCCCACGCAGGACGCCATCAGCGCCGACAACAACAGCAAAACGGTCTTACTCATTCTCATAACATCTCCAATGACTACAGACGAACCGATAGACGCCAGCCTATTTTCCCATCGCGTGGGAGATCAGGCGGCGCTTCAGCACCGGTAATTTATCCAACAAGTTTAATCCCAAATTGCGAACCACGCGCAGCGGCTCCATATCCGCGCCGAACAGGCGCGCCAGGCCGTCGGTGGTGAGCTGCATCAGCAGCACGTCTTCCTTGCGGGCGCGCTCGTAGCGGGCCAGCACGCGGGTGTCGCCGATGCTGCGCTGTGCTTCGCGCTCGCCCAGGGTTTTGATCAGCTGCGCCACGTCGGCGAAGCCCAGGTTCATGCCGTGGCCCGCCAGCGGGTGCACCACGTGGGCGGCGTCGCCCACCAGCGCCACGCGCGGCGCGCTCATGGCGTGCGGGCGCAGCAAACGCAATGGGAAATCGCGCACCAGCTCCGGCTGCAAAGGCGTCAGCGCGCCCAGACGGTCGGCGGCGTAGACGGCCAGTCGGTCGGCGATCTGCTGCGCCGATTCGGCGCGCAGCGTATCGGCCAGCGCTTCCGGCGCCGACCACACCAGCGAAACCTGGTTGCCGGGCAGCGGCAGCAGCGCGACGATGCCTTCGGCGCCGGTGAACCATTGGCAGGCGGCGCCATGGTGCGGCTTTTCGCAGGCGAAGTTGGAAACCACCGCGCGCTGGTTGTAGCTGCGGTAATCGAGGCCGATGTCGCACTGGCCGCGCACCCAGGACTGGGCGCCGTCGGCGCCGACCACCAACTCGGACTTGATGCAGGTGCCGTCGTCCAGGTGCACGGTGGCGCTGTCGTCGGCGCGCAGCAAACCGGTGGCGCGGCCTTCGACGAAGCGCACGTTCTGCGCGAACTTGAGGGCGGCATCCAGCGCCTGCCCCAGGTTGCGGTCTTCCATGATCCAGGCCAGCGTGCCGGTGTGGGCGCCGTAGGCGTCGAAGGCCAGGCCGCCGGCGTTGGCGCCGTCGCCGTGGACGATCATCGCGTCCACCGGCGCCACGCGCGCCTGGTCCAGCGCATGCCATACCTTCAGCGAGGACAGCAGATTGTGGGCGGTGTGGTTCAGCGCGTAGACCCGCGCATCCCAGCCGAGATCGGCGGTATTGGCGGCCGGGCCGGCCGGATGCGACGGCGGACCGAGCAGGGTTACACTAAAACCGGCCTGGGCCAGGCCCAGCGCGGCGGTCTTGGCAATAGCGCCATTGCCAACAATGCAAATATCACTCTCGATAACGCGCAGCGCGGCGGGGGAGGATGGATTAGTCATCCGACCATTATAGCGTTTGTGCGCAGGAAAAATTGGCCCTGCGACAATTGTCCTGCGCGGCCCGCTAGGATCTACCTTGAGAAGAACAGCAGCCGGCCGTCGGCGGTGGCGGCGATCAGTTGGCCGTCGTGCCACAGCGGCGTGGCGATGAACGCCCCCAGCCGCTTCACATGCTCGATCGACGCCATCACCGTGTGGTCGCCTTCGAACAGGCGCTTGCTGTCAAATTTGCCAGTGGCGGCATCCAGCAGGCGGAATTCGTCCGCCATGCTTTCCGGCGTGCGCCATGACCATTGCGGCTTGCCGCCCACCGCGTCCAGCGCGAACAGTTCGCCGCGCATGGTCGCGCCGATGACGGCTCCCTCGGCCAGCACCGGCGTCGCGTAAGTCCACACCTTGGTATCGTGTTCGTACGCCACCTTGCCGGTGCGCTTGTCCAGCGCGACCAGCAGATTGGTGTCGGAGGTGCCGAAATACACCCGTTCGGCGTCCACCACGGCGCCGGAGATGATCCACGAACCACGGCCGGGATAACGCCATTTCAACTTGCCGCTTGCAAGCTCCAACGCATAGAAGTAAGCGTCGCGCGAGCCGATGAAGACCGTGTCGCCGTCGATCAAAGGCGGCGCCTGCACGCCGAACAGGGTGCTGGTCTTTTGCTCGGTCTCGGTCTGGTAGCGCCACAACTGGCTGCCGGTGGCCGTGTCCAGCGCATACACCGCGCCGTCCCAGCTGCCGAACACGATCGCCTTGCCGGCGACGGTGGGACGCGCATGGATCATGCCGCCGCTCTTGAAGGCCCAGACGACGGCGCCGGTCTTGGCGTCGAGCGCGTACAGCCGCTCGTCGCTGCTGCCGATGTACACCCTACCCTCGTGCACCAGCGGCGACGACAGCCAGAAGTCCCACGGATCGGCCGACGGCGCGGCGCCCTTCGCCATGCCATACAGCCCGTAGGCGGCAAAGCGCGCCTCGCCCTGGGTGGAGAAACTCCAGCGCTGCACGCCGGTGCGCGCATCGACCGCGTGCAGCCGGCCATCGCGCGCCAGGAAATAGACGACGCCGTCATCGACCGCCGGTGTCGACGCGATGCCGACGCCGGCATGATGCAGCCATGCCAGCTTGCGGGTCGCCACATCGAACGCATACAGATTGCCGTCCTCGGCGCCGATGAACAAACGCCCCTGCGCAACGACGGGGCTGGACACCGTTTGCGCATGCAGGTCTATCGTCGCCCGCAGGCGCAGGGACGAAAGGTCGGCGGCCGTCGCATGCAGCGCGGCCAGCAGGGCAAACATCGAAATCAGGAATCGCATCAATCGTACCTCCAGGTGGGCCAGCGGCGATTGTAGCGGCGCCGCGCCGGCCCAAGCTTCAGGCTTTCTATAGACCGCAGCAAAGCCGCCGCTGTTATACTTTCGGCATGAATATCCTGCTCGTGGAAGATGACCTGGAACTGGGCCGCGCACTGCGGGCGGTGCTGCATGACGACGGCTACGCGGCCACGTGGGTGCGGCTGGCGGCCGACGCCCAGCGCCAGCTGGACAGCGGTGCATACGCCGCCGTGGTGCTGGACCTGAACCTGCCGGACGGCGACGGCATGACGCTGATGCGCCAACTGCGCGCCGCCGGCCAGCAAATCCCGGTGGTGCTGATCACGGCGCGCGACAGCCTGGGCGACCGCCTGTCCGGCTTTGCGGACGGCGCCGACGACTACCTCGTCAAACCTTTCGACATGGCGGAACTGCTGGCGCGCCTGCGCGCGGTGCTGCGCCGCGCGCGCCCGGAGGCGGCCGGACAGGGCCTGTGGTCGCGCGCTGGCCTGTCGCTCGACGAGCGGCGCCAGGCCGTCAGCTGCGAAGGACGCCCACTGGCCTTGTCACCCACCGAATTCAACCTGCTGCTGGCGTTGATGCAGGACGCCGACCGCGTACTGACCCGCGGCGAACTGGAAGACCGCGCGCTGGCCGGCAGCGAAAGCGTGACGCTGGACGTGCACATGTCCAACCTGCGCAAGAAGATCGGCGAGCACCGCGTGCGCACCGTGCGCGGCGTCGGCTACATGATCGCGCCATGACGGCGCAGCGCTCGCTGTTTGGCCGCCTGCTGGGCGGCTTCCTCGCCGTGGTGATCCTGGTGTGGCTGGCCGTCGTCGCCATGGCGATCTACGAGAACACGGTGCTGCAGGCCCGCCACACGGCGGCCGAGAACCGGGGCTGGACGCGCCAGATCCTGCTGAACCTGCGCTCGGTGGCGCACGCCCCGACCGAAGTGGCACGGGTCGCCGCGCAAGTGGAAACGCTGCGCGCCGACATGCTGCGCGAAGTGAACTACTGGCCCAAGCCCGTGATGCTGCAAGTGTGGCTGCACGGGCAGCGCGTCTACCGTTCCGCTGGCGAGCTGCCGGGCGCGCGCGCCCTGCCGGCGCCGCACGATCCCGCGCTGGGCGCAAACTGGTCGAGCGCCACCGCCACCGACGCGGCGAGCGGTGTCGTCGTCCGGCGCGACGCCATGCACGACACAAGCTGGCTGCTGACCAGTTCCGGCGCGGCCTACTACCTGACGCCGCTGCTCTACAGCCTGCCCTTGCTGGCGCTGCCCGCGTGGCTCATCGTGCGGCGCGGCCTGCGTCCCGTGCAAACCATGGTGGCGGAGATCGAAAGGCGCTCCGGCAGCGACCTGCAACCCCTGCCGCCATCCGGCTATCGCGAACTGGCGCCGCTGGCCGCCTCCGTCAACGGCTTGATGCAGCGCCTGACGGAGCGCGTGGAACGCGACCGCGAATTCCTGTCCGACGCGGCGCACGCCTTGAAAACGCCGCTGTCCGTGATCAGCGCCAACGCCCACCTGCTGCTCAACCATCGCCACGACGCCGAGCAGCTGCGGGATGCGGACCACGGCTTGCGCCTGGGCGTGGACCGCGCCACGCACACGGTGCACCAGTTGCTTGCGCTGGAACGCGCCCGCAGCGACGACGCCGGCGTCGGCGACGATGAGCACTCGATCGAACTGCGTCACCTGCTGCGCGAACGCCTCGCCCATGCGGCGCCGTTGGCGATGCAGCGCGGCGTGGAGATCGAACTGGAGGCCGAGGCGCCCTGCGTCATGCCGCTGCACCGGGAAAGCCTGGTCGCCATGCTGGACAACTTGATCGACAACGCCATCAAATACTCGCCCGACGGCGGCCGGATCGCGGTAACGCTGGCGCGCATGGACGGTGCGACACAGTTGGCGATCGCCGACCAGGGGCCGGGCATCGCGCCGGAACTGCGCAACAAAGTGTTCGAACGCTTCTACCGGATTCCCGGCCAGGAGCAGCCGGGCAGCGGCCTGGGACTGGCGATCGCCGAACGCGCGGCGGCCCGCAACGGCGCGCGCATCGCTCTGGAAAACGGCGGCGCCGGCAGCGGTTTGAGGGTAAATGTTACGTTCACCGCCCCGCCCCCGCTATCCAGCGAAAAACCGGCCTGAAAAATACGCCCTTGCAATTCCACTCAAGCCTGCTATAATTCTGCTCCTTGGCCTGGTAGCTCAGTTGGTAGAGCAGAGGATTGAAAATCCTTGTGTCGGTGGTTCGATTCCGCCCCGGGCCACCAAGAACAGTGTCAAACAGAACGCCAACCCATGCAGGTTGGCGTTTTTGTTTGTGGAATTAAAATGGAAATCCAGCAAATACTGACCAGCATCAGCCTCTGCACCGCCGTGCTCGGCCTGTTTTTTTCCTTTCCGCTCTTGTCAATGGCAAGCAAGCGGCCCGGCAACGCCTGGCTGGCCCTGTTCCTGTTCGAATTTGCCTGGCTCGCCCTGGCCGACTTCGTCTTTTCCGACCCCGCGATGAGCGCGCACCCCGGCTGGGTCGTCGCCTTCCATTGGGCGATCGCCGGACTGGGACCTGCCTTCTATTGCTACGTACGCGCGCTCACTGGCCAGAGTAATGGTGTGCGCCAGCTGTGGCATTTCATCCCGCAACTTCTGCTGATCGCTTCGATGTTATGGGACCTGCTCGCCATGTCCGAAAGCGCCTGGCGGGTTTCCGCCAAGGGTTGCGTGCCTTGCTCAGGCGGTCCCAGTCTCTTGATTTTCCAGTTGCTGGCAGCGGTCTACGGTATTGCAGTGTCATATCGATTGCGCCGGTTCCGTGCCACGCTGCGCGAGAATTACTCGTCCCTGGCCGGACGCGACCTGCGCTGGCTATCGCAAAGCACGGCGCTCCTGCTACTGCTGCTGGCGCTTTGGATACCGGCGGTCGCACTGGGCGGATACTGGCAAGCGGTCCTGGCAGCCGGTCGCCTGGCCTTGCTCATCGCGCTGGGGTGGTATGGCCTGAGCCGGCCGGGACTGTTCATGCGCAAGCATGACGATGCCGAACTGTCCGCTGCGATCCCGGCAAGCGAAACACCCCCGATCGCTGAACCAACCGCCACCGATAGCGGCGAAAAATATGCCCGTTCGGGCATGAATACGGCGACCGAATCACTCATCGGCAAGCGGCTGGCGCAGCGCATGGAACAACAGCGCGACTACCTCGAACCCGACCTCAAGCTCGGCGAGCTGGCCGAGCGCATCGGCACTTCACCGCAACTACTGTCGCAGTACCTGAACGAGGCTCTCGGGCAGAGTTTCTTCGAATACATCAATGCGCAACGCTCGCTCGAAGTGCAAAGCCTGATGCGGGACCAGTCGCATGCCGGCGCCACGCTGCTCGAACTGGCCATCGCCGCCGGCTTCAACAGCAAGACCACTTTCAACGCCAGTTTCAAGAAATGCACGGGAATGGCGCCGTCCGCGTGGCGAAAACTGCAGGCGGAGACGTTCGCGCCGATCGGCTGAGGCGCTTTCAGCCCGGGAAATTCCGATAATCGCTGTCGATGGAGCCCAAGGCTGCCATCCAAACATCTCTTATAGGACTGCCCGCAATGAAAATAAGTTATCTGCTGTTTCCACTCGTGGCCACCTGCGCGCCACTCCACGCTGCCGCCGGCCCCATCGAACCGCCCATGGTCACGATCAAGGCCGGCACCTTTATCATGGGAAGCGACACCGACATCATGCAAGGCCGATTGGACCGCGAGTCGCCGATCAAGGACATCAAACCCGCACACAAGGTGAGCGTGCCCAGTTTCAAACTGGGGAAATATGAAGTCACGGTCAAGGAATTTGCCGAGTTCGTCCACGCGAGCGGATATCCGATGCCGACCAAATGCGTCCAAATGAATAGCAAGAAATGGTTCGACGATGTCCCCGGCACTTGGCAAAAGCATACGACTTCATCCAGCCAATTTGAACCCGTCAGCTGCATCGGATGGAACGAGGCGCACGCCTACGTGCAATGGCTGGCGAAGGCGACCGGAAAACCCTATCGCCTGCCCAGCGAGGCGGAATGGGAATATGCCGCGCGCGGCGGCACAAGCAGCACCCATTATTGGGGAGCCAAGCGCACCGATGCTTGCCGCTTCGCCAATGTGGCCGACCTTGCCGCCGAGGCGGCCATCAAACGCGACTATGACGGTCTGGAATCGAAAGACCATGTCGGCGTCATGCCTTGCGACGACCAGTCCGGCTATGCCAGCGTGGTCGGCATGTACGAAGCGAACGCCTATGGCTTGTATGACATGATCGGTAACATCAACGAATTCGTTCAGGATTGCTATCACGACAGCTATATTGGTGCGCCGACCGATGGCAGCGCCCGCAGCGATGGCGAATGCAAGGAACGCGTGCTGCGCGGTGGCCCCTGGCACTGGGCCGTGTTTTCATCGCTCGAACGCGGCAGTACGGAGGCCGACTTCACGGGCTCCCTTGAAGGCTTCCGCGTCGCCCTCAGCGTCGATGGGAAAAATGATGCGCCCTCGACGGCTACCACGGCATTCGAACGCGAGTTGCGCGCGGCACAGCTGACCGTGCGCGGGCAGCGTAAAAAAGCCCAATAAGTGTTGTGATGGCCGCCAAGCCGCGAGGCGGCCATCGCAGCAGTCAATCCACCAGCGAGCCACAGGTCAGGTTGGCAATGGCGCCAGTCATCGCGCTGGCGCGGTCGGAAGCCACGAACGCAGCATAGTCCGCCACCTCACTGAGTGTCGGAAAGCGCCGCAGCAACGTACCGGTAGCCGCGCGCTGCGCCAGCATGGCCTCGACGGTCGTGCCGGCACGTTGTGCAATTCCCTCGAACACCCCACGCGCATGTGAAACGGCCAGCGCTTCGGGAATGGCGTCAGGCCGAAGGCAAATGATACGGATGCCGCTTGAACCAAGCTCGCCCGCCAAGATGCGTGAAAAGGTCTCGATCGCCCCGCAAGTCACGCCATATCCCAGGAACCCTTGGCCGGACATGCGCGCCCCCGGCGTCGACAAGGTCAAGAGCACGCCAGAGCCTTGCCTGGCCATCGATCGCGCGGCCGCCCTTGCGGTGAGAAAATTGGCCCGAGTGTAGGCCGCGATGGGGTGGGTGTAATCCTGAACGGACAACTCCAGGAAGGGCGTTCCCTGGACATGGTGAATGCCGATGGCATTCAGCGCGATGTCGATGCGGCCAACGGCGCTCACCACCGCCTCGGCATGCGTATCGACAGCACTCTCATCCAGAGCATCGACTTGTGCGATCTCGGCCTTCCCGCCAGCCGCCGCGATCTCGCGGGCCACCTGCTCAAGTTTGGCGCGTGTACGCCCAGCAAGAAAGACGGTCGCCCCCTCGCGTGCAAAAGTGCGGGCGACTGCCCCGCCGATGGCCCCGCCGCCGCCATAAATCACAGCTACTTTGTTTTGGAGCAGCATACGATCACCTCCGCTTGCATAGTGCAATGGGTTTATAATAATCAAACCAAATGCAATGTGCAAGTGGTTTACTGAAGTCGCCAGGAATTTATGAAATGACAAATAACGAATATCGGTCGGGCTGTCCGATCAATCTGACGCTGGAGACCCTGGGCGACCGCTGGAGCCTCATCGTCATCCGTGACATCATGTTCGGCAACCATCGAAGTTTCGGGGCCCTGCTGACGCATTCCACTGAGAAAATCGCGTCCAACATCCTGGCCGACCGCCTCAAACGACTGGTGGACGAGGGGCTGCTGAGCAAAACGGATGACCCGACCCACAAGCAGAAATTTGTCTACAGCCTGACCGAAAAGGCCATCGACCTGGTGCCGCTGCTGGCCCACATGGGAGCTTGGGGGCGGCGGCATTTGCCCGCGTCCAGAGAGCTGTCGGTCCGCGCCGAGCTGTTGGAGGCCGGTGGCCCCCAGCTTTGGTCAGATTTTATGGACGAACTGAAAGCGCGCCACCTCGGCACGCCTTATGTGGCACACGGCCCGACAGTTGGTGAACGCCTGCAAGCAGCATACGAAGCGGTGCTCGCCTCAGAGAACGCTGACCACGCCCGCACGTAGCACGCTGGCGCATATTTTCGACACCGTGGAATCCATGGAAGGCGCGAAGTAAACCGATCCATCCGCGCCAGCGCTTGCACTCACATACTCTGCATGATAGAGTACTCTGAATTAAACGAGGTGAGCCTGATGACAATATCAAAAGAGCAGGCGGAAAGCGCGCTGCAAGATCTGGAGCACGCCGGTCATCGCAGCGCAACGCTGTACAAATACACGAAGATATCGCCCTACTTAATTCTCTGGGGTTGCGTGTGGATGGCGGCCTACGGTTTAAGCGATGTATGGCCCTCCGAAGCGGGACTCATATGGCTAATCGCGGACGGCATAGGCGCCGCCCTGTCGATCTGCATTGCGCGCGCCCATGGCCCGGCCGTCCGCAAAGAACATTGGCGCGTCGGCGCCATCATTCTCACGCTCCTGGCTTTCACGACGGCGACCTTTGCGATCTTGCCGCCGCATTCGGGCAAGCAGATGTCCGCCTTTGTTCCACTGGTCATCGCTACCGCCTATATTCTTGTGGGCATTTGGCACGGCAAACGACTCGTGATCCTGGGCGTACTAGTCGGCGCCCTCACCTTGCTCGGCTTCTTCCTCCTGCACAGCCACTTCAATTTATGGATGGCCTTAGTTGGCGGCGGCGCCCTGATACTGGCCGGCGCATGGCTGAAGCGGGTGTGACATGGCCCAATTCGACGACATCATCCATCAGCCTGTTCGGTTAAAAATCATGGCGACGCTCAAAGCTTTGCCGCACGGTGAACAGCTTGAGTTCGTGCGTTTACGCGCGATCGTGGAGGCCACGGAAGGCAACCTCGGCGCGCACATCGGCACATTGGAAAAGGCCGGCTACGTCGTGGTCGAGAAAGACTTTATGGGGAAAAAACCGCGCACGCGTATCGCCATTTCCGCCAGCGGAAGAGCCGCATTTGACCAGCATGTCGCCTATCTGCACGGCATTCTGGGCATATCGGGATGACGCTGCATTTGATGACTGCCACCTTCCTCAGGGACCATCCATGAAAAGTTTGAAATTAGCCGTGTTGTCTGCTGTGGCGACTCTAGCCATGACACTTTCCACCACGTGCGTCCATGCAGCTGGATTCCAGCACGGGTTTGCCGCCGATCCCAACGGCAAGCCGCTGGAGATCGGCATCTGGTATCCGAGCCAGGCAGCACCGAAGTCCATGTCCATGGGAGCAACAACGATGTCGGTGGCGTTCAACGGCGCAGTAGAAGGACACGCATTGCCGTTGGTGGTGATGTCGCACGGCACCGGAGGCTCGTTCCTGGAGCACTACGATACGGCCATTGCCTTGGCTGACGCGGGCTATGTCGTTGCGGCCGTCACCCACACGGGCGACAATTATGCCGATAAGAGCCGCAGCGTCTACATCATGGATCGCCCCAGGCAAATGAGCCGTGTGATTGACCATATGCTGTCAAGCTGGGACGGCCGCGCCACCATCGATTCAGCACGCGTCGGGATGTTCGGCTTTTCTGCCGGCGGCTTTACAACGCTGGCAAGCATCGGCGGGCTTGCAGATTTCTCCAAGGTGGGCCCGATGTGCCACGAACATCCAGCAGATTTTGTTTGCCAGTTGATGGCGAAGACCGGGCAGGCTGGTATTGCGCTGCCCGATACAAGCCTTGCGCAAGATCATCGCATCAAGGCTGCGGTTGTGGCGGCTCCGGCGCTGGGGTTCACGCTCTCGCCGGATGGGCTGAAAAACGTCAAGATACCGGTGCAGCTGTGGCGTGCCGGGGACGACACCATCCTGCCGCACCCTCGCTATGCCGAAGCAGTTCGGCAGGCTCTGCCGGAGGCACCAGACTACCAGGTGGTGTCGAAAGCTGGCCATTTTGACTTCCTGCCGCCTTGCAGTGCTGCACTCGCGAACATTGCCCCTGCCATTTGCAAAAGCGATCCCGGCTTTGACAGAGTGGCGTTTCACCAAACGTTCAACAGCTCGGTGGTTGATTTTTTTGGAAAAAATTTGAAACGTAACTGAGGTCCTCGCGCCGCGACAGCACAAAATATCAAAACCAAAGCGCCGCCTGGTCGCATCATGCATGCCTTGCCAATCAACCAGGAAGCCACCATGCAAATCGATCACCATCAAATTTGGGAAACCTACGCTTCCGCCTGGAAGGCGGAAAACGTCGACGACAAGCGCGCCCTGATCGGAGCCAGTCTGGCGCGCGAATGTTCTTATCAGGACCCACTGATCAAAGTCAGCGGCTGGGATGAACTGCTTGCCTACATGGCGAATTTCCATCAGCAAGTACCCGGCGGTCATTTTGTCACGCGCCGCTTCCGCACGCTCCACGGGCAGAGTGTCGCGCAGTGGGATATGCTGGACGCCCAAGGCAAGATCATTGGCGATGGCGTCAGCGTAGGCCACTACAATGACGCCGGCCGGCTCGTGACAGTGACGGGCTTCTTCGATACCTGAAACTGCAATGGAGCGCCAGTGAATTACCTGTATCAGATCTAGCAAGGCATCGACTTCATCGAAACCTATCTGGAGGAAGACATTCCACTGGCCAGCGTGGCGCGCGAAGCAGGTTTAAGCCAATGGCACTATCAGCGTATTTTCAAGGCGCTGACCAAGGAAACGCTCAAGGACTATATCCGCGCGCGCCGCCTCGCCAACGCCCTCGAAAAATTGCTGGAATCGCGTTTAGGCATACTCGATATCGCCCTCCTGGCCGGCTACCAGAGCCAGGAGGCGTTCACGCGGGCATTCAAGGAACGCTACGCGCTGACGCCCAATGAATTCCGCCGGCGCGGACGGCGCAATCTTATCGTGCGCAAGCTGAAGATGGACGGAGACTATCTACTCCATCTGCACCAAAACATGGAGCATGTTCCCGAGCTGGG
Source organism: Duganella sp. S19_KUP01_CR8 (assembly GCF_036688705.1). Lineage (NCBI taxonomy): Bacteria > Pseudomonadati > Pseudomonadota > Betaproteobacteria > Burkholderiales > Oxalobacteraceae > Duganella > Duganella sp. S19_KUP01_CR8. The sequence continues at coordinate 29,725 of NZ_JAQQPR010000021.1, forward strand.
CGCGCGGCCGGCGATGGTGCTGGTTGGCATGCACACGCGCTTTTACGGCAGCGACTCGGACAAGAACAATTTGGGCCAGCAATTGCCCCGCTTGTGGGAATGCTTCATCGCGCGACTCGGCGAGGTGGAACATACCGTGCCGGGATACTGCTATGGCGTGGTGTGGCCGGTATCAGGCGACTCCGACGAACTCGAGTACTACGCCGCCATCGAAGTGCGGCAAGCGGACTCGCTGCCAGCCGGCATGCAGCGTATCGAAATCCCGGCGGCGCAGTATGCGACGTTTCTGCACTGCGGCCTGGGCAAGCTGGTCGACCGTACTGTCGACTTCATTTATTCGAACTGGCTATGCCAATCCGGGCACCGCCATAGCGGCGGCCCCGACCTGGAAATCTACGATGCCAGCTTCGATCCGCTGTCCGAGCGCTCGCAGATGCGCTACGCCATTCCGGTTGTCTGACGCGGCACTTATTTCTTGTAGAGCTGGGCTATTCGCGGTATCAAGCGCTGGGGATTCGCTCCCGCGAGGTTGGTCAGCACAATGATGGCCAGGCCCTCGTCCGGATAGACGATAAACGCGGCACGGGCGCCGCCGATGCCTGCCACTTGCCGCTCGGGAGAGCTTTGCAGTACCGGCCATCCGGCCGCCCAGTCGCCGTCGGCTCCGCTGTTCAGTTTTTCCGGTATCCACATATTCCTGACATTGGCTTTGCTGATCAGCTTGCCCTTCGAGAGCGCGATCAGCCAGCGCGCGACTTCATCGGCGGTGGTCTGGATGCCGCCGCCTGCCCATAGGCCATACGGCATCTCGTACATCCAGCGGGACAACCGATGGTCGTCATCCTTGGCCAGGGTTCCCCGTGGCGAGTAGCTATAGATCGTCGCGGCATTGGGGATCAGGTCATAGCTGTCGCCGAACGTCGACAAGGGCATGTTGGCAGGGCCGAACTGATGCTTGGCCAGATACTGCTCGTACGGCACTTTTCCCTGCTTGGCAATGACCTGCGCCAGCAAACCGTAGTTGGTCTGGTTGTAGGAGAATTGAGCACCAACGGCCGCATCCATCGGCAGCCCCCTCACCAACTTCCACGCATCCCGCTCGCTGCCCCCTCCGATCATGCCTTTCTGGTCGACGACGTCGGGCAGTCCCGACGTATGGCCTAGCAATTGGCGGATGCGGATGCCGCGCCAAGCCTCGGGCAGGTCATCGAGGTAGCGGGAGACCGGGGCGTTGAGGTCGACCAGTCCAGCCTCGGCCAACTGCATCATGGCGACGCCGGTAAAGGTCTTGGTCGCGGAGTTAATGGGAAACAGCGTCGTGCTGGTGGCCGGCACATGGTTCTCCACATTCGACAGGCCATAAGTTTCGGACAGGACCACTTGCTCGTCTTTGATGACCACGAACTGCAAGCCAGGGATGCCTTGCTCCTTCATCGCCTGCTGGATCAATTGCCGGGCCGATTTGTTGGCGTCATCTGTATTCGCCAAGCCAGCAAGGCAAGGAAGCCAAAGCAAGGCGGCGAGATATTTCTTAAGCAGCATGGAACTTTCCTTCGTGGAGGCGAATAAGATTGCAAAAATAGTACCACACCTGACATCGCAGCCCATTTAAGCTAAATCGTTTATATCGATTGCAAACGCGTGAGCAGAAGCTCGGCCAACGCGTTCGCGCCGGCGTTTTCCCGCCGCGGAGCGCGATGCAGGGCGATCTCGAAGGACGGCAGCGGCGGCAGGCCATCGGCCTCGGTCAGGATGTCCAGGCCCTTCGCCTGGAATCCTGCTTTGCCCACCGTGATGGCCAGTCCCGCGTCGACCGCGCCGTCGATGGCGCCCAGGCTTTGCGACATGTAGGCCGGGCGCCAGCGCCGTCCGGCCTGGTCCAGCGCCGCCAAGGCCGCCGCCCTGAATTGGCAACCCGGCGGATGCAAAGCCAGCGGCAGCACGGCCTGCGCATGGCAGCCATGGAGGCGCGACCCCAGCCATACCGCGCGCTCGCTGCGCACCACCTCGCCGCGCGCCGCGCCTGCCGGGTGCATCGCCAGCACCATGTCGAATTCATCGCCCAAGCGATCGAGCAAGGCCCGGCTAAAACCGGTCTCGACCTCCACCGCGACGGTCGGATGGGTCGCCATGAACTGCGCCAGGATGCCCGGCAAGGCATGCACGGCGTAGTCTTCGATGGCCCCTACCCTGACCAGCCCGGTAAAGCACTCGTCGCGCATGCGGGCCAGCGTTTCGTCGTTGAGCGTAACCATGCGCCGGGCATGGCTGTGCAACAGCTCGCCGCGCCGGTTCAGGGTCACGTTGCGGGAATTGCGCTCGAACAGCGCGCCGCCGGCGATGTCTTCCAGACGCTTGATCTGCATGCTGACCGCCGACTGCGTCAGGTTCAGCCTGCGCGAAGCGGCCGTGAAGCTGCCGCCTTCGGCAATCGCGAGGAAAGCGCGCAGCAGCGCAATGTCGATATCGTTTTCCACGTCGGCACCCCATCAAGATAATTGATAGATTCTATCAAAATCATTCGCTTTGCTTATTCACCGCAGCTGCCTATCATTCCCGCACCACCCAAATTAAGGAGCCAGAAAATGATCGTTGTCGTCTTCAGATCGCGTTTGAACCCCGAGCACCAGGCCGAGTACCAGCAATGGGCGAACCGGATGAGCATGCTGGCCAAGGGCATCCCCGGCCACCTGTCGCACAAGGGATTTACCGCCCAGGATGGCGAGCGCGTCACCATCGTCGAGTTTGCAACCGAGCAGGCAATGCGCACGTGGGCGACTCACCCGGAACACGTGGCAGCCAAAAAGATGGGACGCGGCAGCTTTTTTTCCGAGTACAGCGTCAAGATTTGCCACTTGCAGCGCGAAAGCACGTTTCCGCCAACATGACTAAATTAATATCAAATTTAGCTTGCCTGACTTTCATATGTCAGATATTGTTGACACATGAAATCTCAACCTCACTCTAAAAAGGCAAGCGCATGAACACCCTCAGCAAAAACGCCAGGATCGCGGGTTTCTTCTATCTGCTGGTGATACTGATCGCGCCGCTGCGCCTGGTCTACATCCCGAGCAAGCTGTTCGTCAGCGGTGATGCCGCCGCCACCATCCACGCCATCGCCAGTAATGAACTGCTGTTCCGCCTGGGCATAGCCGGCGACCTGGTGACCGGCGCGGTCAGCCTGGTGCTGACCTTCACGCTGTATCGACTGTTCCGCGACGTGCACAAGAACACCGCCTTGCTGATGCTGATGCTGGGCTTCATGGACACGCCGCTGTACTTCTTCAACACGCTCAACGACATGGCCACGCTGATCCTGGTGCAAGGCCCCGACTTTTTGGCCGCGTTCGACCAGGCCCAGCGCGCCGGACTGGCGACGCTGTTCCTGCGGGTGCACAGCATGATGACGTTTGCGTCGGAAATCTTCTGGGGCCTGTGGCTGTTCCCGCTGGCGGCGCTGGTGTATCGCAGCGGTTTCCTGCCGCGCTTCCTGGCGGTATGGCTGACCATCAACGGTTTCGCCTACCTGGCGCTGAGCTACGCCGGCCTGCTGCAGCCGGAATACAACGACCTGGTCGCCGGCCTGGCCTTCCCTTGCCAATTGGGCGAAGTGGCGTTTGCCTTCTGGATCCTGGTGCTGGGGGCCAAGCAACGGCAAGCGGCCGCGCTGCGCAGCCCGGTCGCCGCATAGCGTAGACTTTGACTTGGATCAACGAAAAATTTGATTGAGCTCATTACACTCGATTCAAGTTATATTCGGTTCATCCTCGTCAACGCCAACCAAGGTCACGATGCTGCCAGCCTATATCTCGCACCCGGACTGCCTGAAACACGCCATGGGCGACCAGCATCCCGAATGCCCCGAGCGCATCGGCGCGATCAGCGATATGTTGCTGATCAAAGGCCTGCTGGACTTCATGCAGCCCTGCGAGGCGCCGCTGGCCACCGAACAGCAGCTGGCGCAGGCGCACACCACCCAGTACATCCACGACCTCGCCGCGCTCTCGCCGCTGGACGGCTCGGTGCAGGTCGACCCGGACACCAGCATGAACCCGCATACCTACCGGGCCGCGCTGCGGGCCGCCGGCGCGGCCGTGCTGGCCACCGACCTGGTGCTGACCGAAGGCGCCGGCACCGCCTTCTGCAATGTGCGCCCGCCCGGCCACCATGCCGAGCACGCGGCCGCCGGCGGCTTCTGCTTCTTCAACAATGTCGCCGTCGGCATCCGCCACGCGCTCAATGTGCACGGCCTGGAACGGGTGGCGCTGGTCGATTTCGACGTCCACCACGGCAACGGCAGCGAGGACATCCTGCGCGACGACGAGCGCGTGCTGATGTGCTCCATCTTCGAAGACCAGCTGTATCCCTTCTGCGGCAACACGCCGCGCGGCGCCAACATGGTCAACGTGGCGCTGCCGGCCCGCTCCGGCGGCGAGCTGATGCGCCGGGCCGTGAGCGAACGATGGCTGCCGGCGCTGGAGCGCTTCCGCCCGCAGCTGATCTTCATCTCGGCCGGCTTCGACGGCCACCGCGACGACGACATGGGCAATCTCGGCCTGGTCGAAGCCGACTACGCGTGGATCACCAAACAGATCGTCGCCGTCGCCGCGCGCCACAGCCAGGGCCGCATCGTCTCCTGCCTGGAGGGCGGCTACGAGCTGTCGTCGCTGGCGCGCAGCGCCGCCGCCCATGTCAAGGTCCTGCTGGGCATGGACGACTAAGCCCTTACGAAAGCATCCATGGAAACCCACTACCTGACGCCGCTGTTCTCGCCCAAGTCCATCGTGGTGTTCGCCGGCAAGGCCGAGCAGCCCGACAGCCAGACCTGCTACGGCCGCGGCATCCGCGCCCAGCTGGAGCAAGGCGGCTACACCGGGCCGGTGACCTACCTCGACGTCGGCATGAGCGGCACGTTGGCCGACCTGGCCCACTCGCGCGCCGACCTGGCCGTGATCGCCCTGCCCAACGATGAACTGAGCTTCGCGCTGGAAGTGGCCGGCCGCATCCAGTGCCGCGCCGCGCTGATCCTGTCGGCCGGCGTCGACGGCGCGCTGGCCAGGGAGCTGCACGGCATCGCCCGCAAGCACGGCATCCACCTGCTGGGGCCGAACTGCCTGGGCTATCAGCGGCCGCGCCTGCACCTCAACGCCAGCGTCGCCGGCCAGCTGGCGCAGCCGGGCAGCCTGGCGCTGATCTCGCAATCGGGCGCGCTGACCTCGGCCATCCTCGACTGGGGCAGCCAGAACGCGGTGGGCTTTTCCACCGTGGTCTCGCTGGGCGCCAACACCGCCGTCGACCTGGCGCAGACGCTGGACTTCCTGGCCACCGATCCGGCCACGCAAAGCATCGTCATCTACATGGAGGGCGTGACCGACGCCCGCCGCTTCCTGTCGGCGCTGCGCGGCGCCGCCAACACCAAGCCGGTGGTGGTGCTCAAGGCCGGCAAGGTGGCGGCCGCCTCGCAGGCGGCGCTGACCCACTCCGGCGCCATCGTCGCCAGCGACGAGGTGTTCGACGCCGCGCTGCGCCGCACCGGCGCGGTGCGGGTAAAAACTTTCGTGCAACTGTTCTCGGCCGCCAAATGCCTGGCCTCGCGCTACCGTCCGGTCGGCCCGCGCCTTGCCGTGGTCACCAACGGCGGCGGCCCCGGCGTGCTGGCGGCCGACTGGATCGCCGAGCTGGGCCTGCAACTGGCGACGCTGTCCGAGGCCGGCGCGCAGGCGCTGGCGCCCTCGCTGCCGCCGCACGCCACGCTGGCCAACCTGCTCGACCTGTCCGAAGAGGCCGACGCCGCCGCCTTCAGCGCGGCGGTCCAGGCCTGCGGCCACGACAGCCAGGTGGACGGCATCCTGGTGATTTATTCGCCCAAGCTGAGCGGCGATCCGGCGGCGGTGGCGCAGGCGGTCGGCGCCCTCAACGCCGGCCTCGGCAAGCCGCTCTTGACATGCTGGATGGGCGACCGCCAGGTGGCCGAGGCGCGCCAGCTGCTCAACGCCGCCGGCGTGGCGACCTTCCGCACGCCGGAAGCGGCGGTCGACGGCTTTTCCAACATCGCCTCGTTCTACCAGAACCAGCAGCTGCTGCACCAGACGCCGCCGCCGCTGTCGCAACTGGCCCAGCCGGACCTGGACGGCGCCCGCCTGCTGATCGAGGGCGTGCTGGCCGAGCGCCGCAAGGTGCTCACCGAAATGGAATCGAAGGCGCTGCTGGCGGCCTTCCACATCCCGATCACGCAAACGATTTTGGCGCGCAGCGCCGGCGAGGCGATGCTGATCTCCAGCCAGCTGGGCTACCCGGTGGCGCTGAAGATCGACTCGCCCGACATCGCCCACAAGTCCGACGTGCAGGGCGTGGTGCTCAACCTGCTCAACGCCGCCGCCGTGCGCGACGCCTACGGCGACATGGTGGCCACCGTGCGCCGCCTGCTGCCGGAGGCGCAGATCAACGGCGTCACGGTGCAGAAGATGGCCGGCAAGCGCAACGGCCGCGAACTGTATATCGGCGTCGTCACCGACCAATTGTTCGGGCCGGCGATCACCTTCGGCGCGGGCGGCACGATGATCGAGCTGATCAACGACCGCGCGGTCGAGCTGCCGCCGCTGAACCTGTTCCTGGCGCAGCGCCTGATCGGCCGGGTGCGCTCGGCCGGGATGCTGGGCGAATGGCGCGGCGCGCCGCCGGTGCAGCGCGAGGCGGTCGAGCAGATGCTGCTGCGGGTGTCGGAAATGGTGTGCGCGCTGCAGCAGCTGCGCGAGATGGACATCAACCCGCTGATCGTCGACGAGCACGGCGCGCTGGCGGTCGACGCCCGCATCGTGATCGACGCCGCGCCGCCGTCGGCGCACGACTACGGCCACCTGGCGATCCTGCCCTACCCGTCCAGCTACACCCAGGAATGGCCGATGCGCGGCGGCGGCCAGTACACGCTGCGCCCGGTGCAGCCGGACGACGCCTCGATGCTGCAGGAGCTGGTGCGCGGCCTGTCGGAGAAGTCGCGCTACTACCGCTTCGCCTCATCGCTGCGCGAGCTGTCGGTGCCGATGCTGGCGCGCTACACGCTGATCGACTACGACCGCGAGATGGCGCTGGTGGCGGTGCTGACCCAGCGCGCGCCGGGCCCGGACGGCGACTTCGTCGAGACCGACAGCATCATCGGCGTCTCGCGCTACATCGCCAACCCCGACCTCAGCAGCTGCGAATTCTCGCTGCTGGTGGACGACCGCTACAGCGGCCAGGGCCTGGGCACGCGCCTGATGCTGGGCATCATGGACGTGGCGCGCGACAAGGGCCTGAGCGAGATCGACGGCCTGGTGCTGTGCAAGAACAGCGGCATGCTCAAGCTGATGGCCAGCCTGGATTTCCAGATCCGTCCCTACGAGGACGACCCCGACTTCCGGCTGTGCAGCAAGACGCTGTGAGCCGCCGGCCTAGTTCGCCATCACGTAGGGCCAGCCGTCGCTGGTGAAGCCGAGCGGGTTGATGCCCAGCGTGGGCCGGCCGTTGTTGTTGCCGTCGTAGTAGTGATAGACCAGGGTCGGCCGGTTGTTGTGGCCGGCGTCGGTGAACACGCTACCGCCGCCCGGCCCGATGATGTTGCCGTGGGTGCTGAGCAGTATCGTGCCGCCGCCGGCGGTCAGGGCGACGCCGCCGCGGTCCACATAAGGCCCGGTCACGCTGGTCGAGCGGCCGACGATGGTACGGTAAGGCGACGTGCTGCTGCAGCAGGCGTTGATCGGCGCAAAATAATAGTAGAAACCGTTGTAGTAGTAGATGAACGGGCCCTCCTCGGCCGACGTCGGCGAGCCGCGCCGCGCGATCGTATAGACCGTGGTGTTGGTGGTGGACTTCAGGCCGGTGGCGGGATTGAGCTGCATCAGGTGGGTGCCGTCGGTCCACGAGCCCCAGGCCATCCACCAGTTGCCGCTGGCGTCCGTGAACGGCGCCGGATCGATGGCGTTGTCGGTGGTCGTCGTGAAGCCCGACGGCGGCGTGGTCGTGCTGGTCCAGGATTTGGTGACGAAGCCGCGGTCGGTCCACGGCCCTTGCGGCGCGCTGCCGGTGGCGACGCCGATCACCGCCTCGGCGCCCGAACTCGGCAGATAGGGAATCGAGTAGTACTGGTAATACGTGCCGTTCGCGACCAGCAGGCTGGGCGCCCAGATGTCGGTGTTGGCGCCGCTGTTCCATCCCTTCGGCGTCTGCAAGCCGCTCCAGGAGCTGAAGTCCGGTCCGATCGACGGGCAGTTCGGCGCATAACCGCCCATCTGCGTGGTGGTGCAGTTGGTGTACGGCGTGAAGGTATTCAGGTCGGTCGAGGTGGCCAGCGTCTGGTGGCTGCCGTACAGCCAGTACTTGCCGCTGGCATCCCGCAACATATAGGGGTCGTGGACGAAGATGCCGTCGCCGCTGACGGTGCGCGGCGCCGGGTAGGGGCTGGTCTTGGTGTTCACCAGCTGCCATTCCTGGCAGGTGCAGCCGGTCAACGCCCATTGGTCGATGGTGGCGGTGTTCAGGTTGCTGGCCTGGAACACCTCCAGGTACTTGCCGCTGTTGACGTTCTGGATCAGGAAGTTGCCGCTGGCGGCCTGGGTGACGGTCCACAGGTGGTCCGTGGTGCCGTTGTCGGCCCACTGGACGATTTGCGCGCCGTCGGCGGTGCCGGCGCTGGCCACGCCCAGCACCTGGTGCGTCAGCATATTCTCGATGTTGTACTGGCCATTCCCCATCGGCATGAAGTGCCACAGGTGGTCGGCGGTGCCGTTGTCGGCCCACTGGACCACCTTGGAACCGGCCGCCTGGCTGGCGCCGTCTATCCCCAGCACCAGGCCGCTGTTGACGTTCTTGATCTGGTATTGCACGCTGGTGTTCATGGTGATGGCGGCGTGCGCGGAAAAGGCTGAACAGGCCATGCTGAACAGCATGGCCATGCATGACAGTAGACGCTTCATGGTTGTCTCCAGTGCGATTGAGGGGCGCTTCTCGTTATATTTTCATCGCATGCTACGGGGCGAATGAAAATCCCTCCAATCACATTTTGAGCGCCGCCGATACGCGCTTCGGTATCGGCTTAGCGTCCGTGCCAGTTCAGGCGGCGCTGCTGGTAGGCGGCCAGCCAGCCGGCGTTTTCATCCAGCACGGCCTTGCCCAGTGCGAACGCGAGGTCGCGGGCCTGGTGTTCTTTTTCCGCGTTCGAACACGGCGCCGTCTCGCTGCGCACCAGTTCCGCGTCGGCGCGGCCATACAGCTTGTGCAGCTGCTCGGCCTGGGCCGCCGTTTCGCCGTGGCCCATCTTGGTGGCCAGCGACAGCCAGGCGGCGCCGATGCCGGTCGCCAGCTTCATGCCCGCCAGCAGCAGGATCAGCGGCAGCATCAGGCGGTGGCCGAACACCAGCGCCACCGCCAGCGCCGTCACCGACATCATCAAGCCGCTGAGCAGCATGTTGTTGCCGAACGCGACAGCGCGCGCATGCTGGCGCCGCCGCCAGCGGTTGCCGGCGCCGCTCAGGTAGGCGCGCTGGTCGTCGATCCAGCCGCGCAGCACGCCGCGCGCCGCCAGGCCCGGCACCGGCGGCGCCACCAGGCAGGCGTCCAGCGCCTGGCGCACCCAGCCCATGCCGCCGCCGGCGCGCTGCGCGCAGTGGTCGGTCACCAGCGACGGCTCGCCGGCGCACAGCCAGTACATCTGGCAGCGCAAGCCTTCGGCCAGCGCGCGGTAGTCCAGATAGGCATTGCGCCGGCGCGACAGCGCCACCCACAGATAGGTGCCGACCGCGCAGATCGCGCCCGAGGTGTACACCACCGACTCCACCAGTTCGCCGTGGATGGCGCTGGTCAAGCGCAGCGTCGGCGCGGCCGAAGCCATGATCACCGCCAGCGCCATGAAGCGCCAGCGATAGCGCCACCAGCGCTTGGCGCGCTCGGCCTGCACGTCGGCCACGCGGAAGGCTTGCAGCAGCGGCGTCAGGGCCGGGCTCAAGGCGGCAGTCCCCTGCTCCGCCCCGCCCTGTCCCAGACTGGCCAGGAAAGCGCCGCCGCTGGCTTCCAGGCTGGCGGCGTAGCGGCGCGCGGTGTCGCCGTCGTGTGCCAGCAGCGCTTGCCGGTGCAGGCGATTCAGCAGATCGATCTCGCGGCCGGCGGCATGCGCGCGGTACAGCACCGCCAGCGTCGGCGCATCGAGCGCGCGTTCCAGCCGGCGTTCGGTGTGGGCGACGGCGTCGCGCCAGGCGCGGTATTCGGCCCAGCGTTCGCAGGCGCGGATCGGCGCGCGCAGCCATGAGCGCAGCGGTGGCGCCAGCACGCCGGGCCACTCCGGCTGCGGCGCAGCCCAATGCGCCACTGCCTCGCCGTCCCGCGCGCCCGCGCGCAGCAGCCGCGCGCCGTCCGCCGCCGACGCTGCAGGCAAACCGTCCGACGAAGCCTGGGCGCGGCGGCTGTAGATATGCAGCAGATTGCCGCGCGCCGGTTCGGCGAAACGGCGGCGGCTGCGCCGGTGCGGATCGCGTTCGACGCCGTGCAACAGCGCATGCACCAGGTCCAGCGTGCCGCCCGGCAGGCGCGGAAACTGCTCGCCGCCGCTCTGTCCATCCCACACCGCCAGCAGCAGCTGGGCGTGGATGCCGAGGTAGCGCGACAGCTGCGCATAGGCCGCTTCTGCGTGCGTCGTCGGCGTCATCGGCGTGCCGGGCAGCGCGTCCGGCGGCGCCGGCGGTATCACGAACACCTTGCCGGCGCAGGCGCTGTAGCGCTGGAAGCGCGCACTAAACGCCAGCCGGCCGGCCTCGAACCCGGCCGGATCGCGCTGCGCCTCGGCCGCGCCGCCGGCCTGCTCGCGGCAGTAGTCGTCGAACGGCATAGGCAAGGCCACCACCAGCTCGATGCGGCGGCCGCCATCGCCCTCGCGCGCGGCGCAGGCGCGCTGCAAGGCCAGTACCTGTTCGGCGAACAGCTGGTCGGCGCCGTCGGCCAGGGCCGTCAGAAAATGGATGGGCGTGTGCGGCAGCGCCGCCGCGATCAGTTCGATAGCCTGGTACAGCTGGGCGGCCACCACCGGCACGTCGTCCGGATGCAGGTCGCGATGGCCGGAGATCGCCACCACGAAGGGCAGCGCGGATGGCGAGAGTGCTTCGTCAGCCGGCTGCATGGCAGCGGGTAAGGAAGCGCTGGCGTTCGGCGGCGTCGTCGATTTCCTGCGCCAGCGCCGCCACCAGCTGGTTGCGCGACGGCGCGGCCAGCATCGCCCGCCGCACCAGCAGGCTGGCGATCGGCCCCAGCTCCAGCGCCAGCGCGCGCTCGATCGCCTCCAGCGCGGCCGGTGTGATGGCTGCAATGGCGGCAGTGGCGGCCGGCGCCGCCGCCGTGTCGGACGCCGCCGGCGATGACGACGCCGCAGGCGGCAAGCGCTCCAGCAGCATCGCCACGCAGTGGCACAATTCGTCCAGGTGTTGTTCCAGGTCGCCGGTGATGGCGTCGAGCCAGTGCTGGGTGCTGATGAAGTATTCCAGGCTCTTCGACAGCGGCACGTTCTCGATGCGGAACGGCAGCACCATCAAGCCCTTGTTGACCGCGCGCTCGACCTCGCGCCGCACCTGCGGCGAATTGTTGGCGCTGGCCGAAAAGATCAACACCAGCATCTTGGCCTGGTCCATCGCGTCGATGATGGACTCGGCCCAGTCGTCGCCGGGACGGATGTCGCGCGGCGCCACCCAGCAGCGGATGTCGGCCGCCTCCAGCCGATGGCAGATGGCGTCGGCAAACACCTTGTCGACATGAGAGTGGCTAAGGAAAACGTCGACGCCCATCGCGCGCCTCAGGCCAGCAAGGCCATGGCTTTTTCCAGGCTGCGGCGCAGGCGGTTGAAGGCCTGGCCCAGCACGGCGATCTCGTCCCTGCCACCGGCCGGGAACGGTTCGACATCCATCCGGCCGGCGCTGACGGCGTCGGCGATGTGGCTGATGCGCCGCACCGGCCGCAGCACCAGCAGGTAGAACATGAGGTTGAGCGCCAGCAGCAGCGCGCCGAAGGTCAGCGCCATGCCGCCCATGATCAGCGTGTAGGCGCGCTCGGCTTCGCGCTGCGGCACCGCCAGCGGCACCGATACGATCTGGCTGCCGATGGTCTCGCCCAGCTTCCAACCGAAGCCGTTGTTGACGCCGTACAGCGCCTTCATGGTTTGCGGCGCGGCGGCCGGCGTGCTGTGGCAGGCCAGGCAGCGACCGTCGCTGATGCGGATCGGCCGCGCCAGGTAGAGCGACGGGCCGGACGGCGTCTGGCGGTCGCCGATCACTTCCTTCAGTTCGCTGTGGTCGCGGAATTGCCGCACCACGTCGGCCTCCCAGTCGGCCACCCGGTCGCGCGGATTGGTGGGGTTGAGCGCCGCTTCCTTGTAGCTGAAATCCGGGTGCGTCTGGTGCAGCTTGTTGAAGCTTTGCGTGGCCGCGTAGGACGGCACCGACTGCGGCAGGAATGCCGTCAGCATGCCCTCGGCCAGCAGCGGCTTGACTTCGTTGGTGGTGTATTCGCGGGCGGCCATGGCGGCGTCCATCATCAGGCTGGCGTGGGAGACCACCTCGCGCCGGGCATTGTCGCGCAGCACATCGCGGGTCATGGCGCCGGTGGCCAGCCAGCCCAGTCCAAATATCAGCAGCAGCAACAGGTTGAATTTGTACAGCAGCTTCATGGCTCATCTACCCGTGCGCAAAAGAATGACTAAATACTATCATGAAATTATGACAACACTTTCATCTTTTACTACACGGCCATAAAAAAAACCCGCCGGCGCAACGCCGGCGGGGTTTTCCTGTGCTGCGGTTCAGGCTAGCTGGTCCGGCGCGCGCGTTGGCGGCGGGCCGCCACTCCCAGCAGGCCGAGACCGGCCACCAGCATCGCGTAGGTGCCTGGTTCCGGCACGGCGGCGGTGACCGCGACATTGTCGACGAAGGCGGTGGCGTCGTACTGGGTCTGGCCGGCAAAGCTCAGCGTGGTGGCGCCGGCGGCGCTGAAGGTCAACGACTTGGCCGTCCAGCCCGCGCCGTAGTTGACCGACTCGACGCTCATCACGTTGCCGCCGACGGAGACCTCATAGACTTCGGTCGGGCCGCCGTAATTGCCGCGGCCGGCGTCCATCCAGGACAGCGTGTAGGTGCCGGGGGCCAGGTTCAGCGTCTGCTGGATAAAGCTGGTGCCCTGGATGCCGATCAGCACATTGCCGTCAGGCGTGTTCGGATTGCCCCATGGGCCGCTATTCGTCAGCATCAGCGGGAAGCCGCCGGTCCAGCCGTTGACGCTGCCGCAATCGTAAGGGCCGCCCAGGTAGCAGTAGGATCCAGCCGGCAGGCTGAAGCCGGGATCTTCAAAACTGCCGTTGACCACCAGGTTGGCCGCCGCCTGCGCGACGCCCCCCATGCTCAATGCCGCCGAGGCCGCGACCAGAGCGGCGAGGATCTTCTTGTTCATAACTGGTGCTCCTTGCAAAGTGGGAGAAGAGATTCAAGTAGATCACATTCGATGCATTCTGTACATTAAAATTATCAAAATACAACGTAAGTTGCAACAAAGGAAATGTTCCGCTGCATCCGCGCCACAAAAAAAATCCCCGCACAAGGCGGGGATTCAGACAGGAATTTAAAACTTACTGGACCGGCTTGCCGTCGGCGTCGATCTTGCGCACTTCGCCCAGGTTCAGGGCCCTCACGCCGGCTTCCACCTTGCTCAGGTCACCCACCACCAGCCAGGTCAGCTTGCCGGGCGTGATGGTGCGCGCCGCCAGCGCGTTGGCCTGCGCCGGCGTCATCGCCAGCACGGTACCGGTGAAGGTGTTGAAGTAGTCGGCCGGCAGCTTGTATTGCAGGATGGTGCCGTAGGCGCCGGCCAGCTGGCCGGCCGTCTCGAACGAACCCGGCAGGCGCAGGGTTTCGTTTTCCTGCGCGCTGCTCAGCTCGGCCGCGGTGATCGGCTTGGCGCCGGCGATGTTGGCGTATTCCTGCACCAGTTCCTGCAGGGCCGCGCCGGTCTTGTCGGTCTGCACCGGCGAGGTGCTCAGGTACAGGCGCTGGCCCACCGCCGGCTGCAGGCCGGCGTTCACGCCATACGACCAGTGCTTGTCTTCGCGCAGGTTCATATTGATGCGCGAGCTGAAGCTGCCGCCGAAGATGTTGTTGACCACTTGCAGCGGCACGGCTTCCGGCGCGTTGCGCGGCGGCGCCAGTTGCGCGGCGTAGATCACGCTTTGCAGCGCGCCCGGCTTGTCCATCAGGTACACCACCGGCTTGTCGGCCGGCGCGACCTGGGCCACGTTCTTCTTGGGCACCGCGCCGGCCTTCCAGCCGCCGAAGGTTTTTTCCAGCAGCGGCGTGATCTCCGCCAGCGTGGTGTCGCCCACCACCAGCAGCGTGGCGTTGTTGGGCTTGAACCAGGTCTGGTGGTACTTGACCAGGTCGTCGCGGCTGATGCGCGCCACGGCGGCCTCGGTGCCGGAGCCGGTCAGCGGCAGGCCGTAGGCATGGCCCTGGCCATAGATCAGGCCCGGCATCACGCGCAGCGCCATCAATTGCGGATTGCTCTTCTCGCGCGCGATCGCCGCCAGCCGGTCCTTCTTCAGGCGGTCCAGCTCGTTCTGGGCGTAGGCCGGATGCAGCAGCACGTCGGCGTAGATGTCCAGCGCTTTCGGCAGCGTGGCCTTGAGCGCGTTGAGCTGCACGAAGGCGCCGTCCAGGTTGCTGTTGGCGGAGTACTCGGCGCCCAGCGCCTCGAACTCTTCGCTGATCTTCAGCGAGCCGCGCGTCGGCGTGCCCTCTTCCAGCATGCGCAGCGACAGGCTGGCCAGGCCGGGCAGGTCCTGCGCGTCGGAGGCGTAGCCGGCGTCGATCATCATCGACAGGTTGACCACCGGCGCGCTGTGGCGCTCGGCCAGCACCACCTTCAGGCCGTTCGACAAGGTCGCGCTCTGCATGGCCGGCAGCTTCAGCGATTCAGGCTGGCCCAGCGTCGGCGGCGCGCTGCGGTCCAGCTTGGCGCCGGCCGACAGGTTGGTCGGGAAAGGCTGCACGTCCAGCACGTAGTCGCCGTCGCTCAGCCATTCGTTCATGGCCTGCTTGATGGCGGCCGGCGTGGCCGCCTTGATGGCCTTCAGGTAGTCCTTGTAGCAGTCCGGGTTGCCGGTGTAGGTGCTGCAGGAAGCCAGCAGGTCGCTCTTGCCGCCGAAGCCGCCGACGCGCTCGACGATGCGGGTGTAGCGCGCCAGCAGCGCGGTCTTGGCGATCTCCAGCTCGGCCGCGGTGGGGCCGGACTTCATCAGCGCGCGCAGCTCTTCGTCGGCGGCCTGCTCCAGCTTGCGGGTGTCGACGCCGGGACGGGCGGTCAGGGTCAGGTCGAACTGGCCGGCGATTTCCGACGAGTCGTTGCTGGCGTTGGCACTGGTGGCCAGCTGGTCCTTGTACACCAGGCGCTTGTAGAAGCGCGAGGTCTTGCCGCCGCCCAGCACGTGCGCGGCCAGGTCCAGCAGCGGCTCGGTCGCGGTGTTCGCGCCCGGCACGTTCCACACGCGGTAGATGCGCGCCTGCGGCACGCGGTCCTGCACGGTGCCGCGATGGGTGCCGGTGCGCTTGGCGATCCACGCCTCATGCTTGGCCAGCGGCGGGCCGGCCGGGATCTCGCCGTAGTATTTCTCGACCTTCTCGCGCGCCTGTTCCGGCGTGATGTCGCCGGCCAGCACCAGGGTCACATTGTTCGGGCCGTAGTTGGTCTTGAACCATTCCTGCACGTCCGTCATCGAGGCCGCGTCCAGGTCCTTCATCGAGCCGATCACGGTCCACGAATACGGGTGGCCGGCCGGCCAGGTGTTTTCCGTCAGCAGCTGGTAGGCCACGCCGTAAGGCTGGTTCTCGCCCTGGCGCTTTTCGTTCTGCACCACGCCGCGCTGCAGGTCCAGCTTCTTCTGGTCCAGCACGCCGAGCAGGTGGCCCATGCGGTCGCTCTCGGCGAACAGGGTGTAGTCCAGCATCGAGGTCGGCACGTTCTCGAAATAGTTGGTGCGGTCGGTGTTGGTGGTGCCGTTCAGGTTGGTCGCGCCGATGCGCTCCATGGCGTTGATGAAGGTGCCCTGGTTGAAGTGGTCGCTGCCGCTGAACATCAGGTGTTCGAACAGGTGGGCGAAGCCGGTCTTGCCGGCCTTCTCGTTCTTGGAACCGACGTGGTACCAGGTGTTGACCGCCACCACCGGCGTCTTGTGGTCTTCATGGACCAGCACGGTGAGGCCGTTCTTCAGCACGAACTTGGTGTACGGGATATCGGGGATGGCGATATCGGATTTGACGGACTTGGCCGGCTCGGCGGCGTGCAGCGCGCCGCTGGCGGACAACAGGGCAATCGAAGCCGCCAGGATGGTGCGGCGTAAGGACAGGGTCATGCGGAATCTCCTCGGTAGGAAAGGCAGGCTGCAAAAAAAAAGCGCACCGGCATTGAAGCGGGTGCGCAAGTATTCTATTGCTTTTTAGTTAAATTGGCGACTATTTGCGCTTGCCCGAGCTGGCGTCGCGGGTGGCGCGGAATTCGGCGTCCTGCGCCCAGTTCGGCCAGGCGCTGGAATCGGCCAGGTCGCGGCCCAGTCCATACAACAGGCCGAGGTCGTGCGCCATGCCGGTGAACGACCAGGCGGCGCTCCACTCGTCCGACGGCTGGTGGTAGTTGTTGGTGTTGTAGTCCTCTTCCGCCTTGTGGCCGGCCGCCAGGCCGCCGTCGATCCAGTCGTCGCCGGAGCCGAAGGAAATCGCCGGCACGCCGCGCTTGGCGAACGGGAAGTGGTCGGAACGGAAGAAGTGGCCCGCTTCAGGTTTCGGATCGGGCGCGTACGCCATGTCCATCTGCTTGGCCTTGGCGATCAACTGGTCCAGCAGGTCCAGCTTGGCGCTGCCGGAGATGGTGAAGTTGCGCGCCGGGCCGTAAGGGCTGAGCGCATCCATATTGATCACGCCGGCCGTTTCGGCCAGCGGATACAGCGGATAGGCGGCGTAGTACTCGGAGCCGAGCAAGCCCTTCTCCTCGGCCGTCACCGCCAGGAACACCACGCTGCGTTGCGGCGCCGGCGCCTTGCCGTAGGCGCGCGCCAGTTCCAGCAAGGCGGCGATGCCGGTGGCGTTGTCGACCGCGCCGTTGTAGATCTTGTCGCCCTTGGCGTCCGGCAGGCCGACGCCCAAGTGGTCCCAGTGCGCGCTGTACATCACCGTCTGTTCCGGCGCGCTGCTGCCGATCACGCGGCCGGCCACGTTCTTCGACACGATGGTCTGGGCGTCGACCGCGTAGCTGGCGCTCAGGTTCACGCCCTTCAGCTGCACCGGCTTGAAGTTGCGGGTTTGCGCCTGCTTCTTCAGCGCCTCGAAGTCCTGGCCGCCGCGCCTGAACAGGTCGATGGCGAGATCGCGCTGGATCCAGGCTTCCATCGGCGCGTGCGCCATGGCCGGCTGCTTGCGCACGATGTCGTACATGACGTTGGTGTTGGAGTTCTTCACCGTGGCCCAGCCGTAGGAAGCCGGCGCGGTCTCGTGCACGATGATGGTGCCCAGCGCGCCGCGCCGAGCCATCTCTTCGAACTTGTAGGTCCAGCGGCCGTAGTAGGTCATGGCCTTGCCGCCGAAGTCGCCGCTGCCGGTCTCGAAATCGGGATCGTTGATCAGCACCACCGCCAGCTTGCCGCGCAGGTCGAAGCCCTTGAAGTCGTCCCACTTGCGCTCGGGCGCATTGACGCCGTAGCCGACAAACACCAGCGGCGCGTTGCGGAAGTCGACCTGCTTGCTGCCGTTCATGGCGGCGCGCACGGCCATGTCGTCGCCCTGCTTGAGTTCCTGGCGGGTGGCGCCGTCGCTGACCACCAGCTTGACCGGGCCCTTGATTTCAAAGCGGCCCAGCGGCACATCCTGGGTCCAGCTGCGCTGGGTCTTCTGGCCTTTGAGCAGGTCGCCGGCCGGCTGCAAGCCGGCGGCCTTGAATTGCTCGATCAGGTAGTTGACGGTCTTGGTTTCGCCGGCCGTATTCGGGCCGCGGCCTTCGTATTCATCCGACGCCAGCACTTTGACGTCTTGCGACAAATGCCTGGCATCGAACTCCGGAACGCTGCTGGCTGCCTGGGCGGTAGCGGCGGCGACCAGCGAACAAATGAGCATGGTGTTTTTCAAATCTGTCTCCGAAATTATTTTAATTAAACTGCGCGGCAATACTGACATGAAATCCACTCACCGGCAATCATGCAGGCGCATGCGGGGCGTACCGTTTTATCCACACCGCGCACGACTTCAAGTAATTACCAAATACGCAATACTTTCCTGTAGGATATGACTTTTCTAACAAGGAGTGACGATGCGCCGTGTCCTGACCGCCCTGTTGTGCCTGATCCTGTGCGCACCATTGCTGGCCGGCGCCGTCGACACGCCGGAGCAGTTACTGGCTGGACTACATTTCCAGACCGGCAGGGTCACGCTGCCGGGCGGCATCGCCACGCTGGACTTGCCGCCGCACTTCCGCTACCTGAATCCGGAAGGCAGCAACAAGCTGCTGGTCGACGGCTGGGGCAATCCGCCGGGCGCGCCGACCTTGGGCATGATCTTGCCGACCAATGTGGATCCGCTGGGCGCGGCCGGCTGGGGCGTGATCGTCAGCTACGACCGGGGCGGCCACGTGCGCGACGACGACGCCGGCGGCATCGACTACGCCGAGCTGCTGGCGCAGCTGAAGGACGCGGTCGCCGACAACAACAGCGCGCGCCGCGAACAGGGTTATGCGGCGATGACCTTGATCGGCTGGGCCGAGCAGCCCAGCTACGACGCCGCGCGGCACCAGCTGTTCTGGGCCAAGGAACTGCATACCGAAGGCAGCAACGAGAACGGCCTGAACTACCACATCCGGGTGCTGGGCCGCGAAGGCGTGCTGGTGCTCAACGCCGTGGCCGGCATGGACCAGATCGCGCAAGTCAGGAGCGAGATGAAGAACGTCACCGCCTTCACCGATTTCACGCCGGGCAACCGCTACGCCGACTTCGACGCCAAGACCGACAAGCTGGCCGACTACGGTCTGGCGGCGCTGGTGGCCGGCGGCGTCGCGGCCAAGCTGGGCCTGTTCGGCAAGCTGTCCGCGCTGCTGCTGGCGTTCAAGCAGGTGATCCTGGTCGCGCTGGCCGCCGGTGGCGCCTGGCTGTACCACGCGCTTGGTCGCCGGGCCGTGGCGCCGGCCGTCACACCAGCCCGGTCAGGTAGTACACCGCGATGACGAAGAACACCGCCGTGGTCTTGATCAGCGTGATGGCGAAGATCTCCCGGTAGGATTCGCGGTGGGTCAGCCCGGTGACCGCCAGCAGCGTGATGACGGCGCCGTTGTGCGGCAGCGTGTCCATGCCGCCGCTGGCCATCGCCACCACCCGGTGCAGCACCTCCAGCGGAATATTGGCCGCCTGCGCGCCCTTGACGAAGGCGTCCGCCATCGCCGCCAGCGCGATGCTCATGCCGCCCGAGGCCGAGCCGGTGATGCCGGCCAGCGAGCTGACCGACACCGCCGCGTTCACCAGCGGATTGGGCACGCTGCGCAAGGCGTCGCTGACCACCAGGAAGCCCGGCAGCGAGGCGATCACGCCGCCGAAGCCGTATTCGGAGGCGGTGTTCATCGCCGCCAGCAGCGCGCCGCCGACCGCCGCCTTGGTGCCCTCGGCGAAGGTGCTGCGGATGCGGCCGAAGGCGGTCGCCACCACCAGCAGGATGCCCAACAACAGCGCCCCCTCCACCGCCCAGATGCCGATCACGGTCTTGATCGGTACCGCCACCGGCGCGTGCAGGCCGGGCAAGGCTTCGATGGTCAGCGCGTAGCTGTCGCCGTACCAGCCGGGGATCAGCTTGGTGAGCATGAAGTTGGCCACGCCCACCAGCAGCAGCGGCGCCACCGACAGCAGCGGATGCGGCAGGCCGGTGCCGGCGGTGGCGGCACCGGCGGCGGTATCCTTGGCGGCGCTGGCGCCATAGCCTTCGCCCCTGGCCATGGCCGCGCGGCGGCGCCACTCCAGGAAGCTCAGGCCGACCACCAGGATGAACAGCGAGCCGATCACGCCCAGCCACGGCGCCGCCCAGCCGGTGGTCTTGAAGAAGGTGGTGGGGATGATGTTCTGGATCTGCGGCGTGCCCGGCAGCGAATCCATGGTGAACGAGAACGCGCCCAGCGCGATCGCGCCCGGCATCAGGCGCTTGGGGATATTGCTCTGGCGATACAGCTCGGCGGCAAACGGATAGACCGCGAACACCACCACGAACAGCGACACGCCGCCGTAGGTGAGCAAGGCGCACACGGCGACGATGACGGCGTTGGCGCGCGAACGGCCGATGTACTTGATCGCCGCCACCACGATGGCTTCGGAAAAGCCGGACAGCTCGATCAGCTTGCCGAACACCGCGCCCAGCAGGAACACCGGAAAGTACAGCTTGACGAAGCCGACCATTTTTTCCATGAAGATGCCGCTGAACACCGGCGCCACCGCGCCCGGATCGGTCAGCAGCACCGCCCCCAGCGCCGCCACCGGCGCGAACAAAATAACGCTGTAGCCGCGATACGCGGCCAGCATCAGAAACACCAGTGCGGCAAGCACGATCAGGAAGGACATGCGGACTCCATCGATTCAAATGAGATCGGCGAATTGTAGAGAAAAACCGGCGCCGGCGTAGCTGGACTGAAAGCAGACCCCGCATTGTCGCAGGCCGCCGCGCACGGTGCGGCGGTGCAGCATTGACGCTGATCAAGCGGACTGCGATACTGAATCATCGCCGCCTCTGTCTGATGCCATGACCGGACTCAAAGCCTCGCTCAAGAGCGGGGGCAAGTTCTCGCTCAACTGGAGTTATCTCAACGCGATTGCCAACGGTGTCTCGGCAATCGACTTGGGGGCGCTGGCGTTGCGCAACCTGCACGACGCCCACCAGTTCGTGCGCGAGTACGGCTTCGACCTGGACCAGCCGGCCGCGACCGCGCTGATCAAGCGCGCCCATCGCGAGGCCATCGATTTCATCACCGGCAGCTTCCTCACGCCCGACCAGGCGGCGCTGATCCCGGCCGACGTCACCCATCCCGACGACCCGCTGGAACTGCTGGTGTACGCCTCGCTGCGCGGCCAGCATGTCGACCTGCGGCGCATGTGGTCGTGCGCGGTGCTGAAGGTCATGCACGGCATCTTCTACATCGACAACAACCTCAAGCTGCGCCACTTTCATGCCATCCGCGCCCAGGTGTTCGGCACGCTGGACGAAGTGATACGCCACGACGGCGACCGCCACTACCTGACCGACGGCGAAGTCTGCCTGCCGATGCTGCACTACGACCGCAAGGACAACAAGGGCCGCAGCAGCATCCTGCTCAAGCTGCTGCAAAAAGCCGCCTACCTGGCGGCCGACATCTTCGACCACCTGGGCGTGCGGCTGGTGTTCGCCACCCGCTTCGAATGCCTGCTGGCGCTGCGCACGCTGCAGCGGGCGCACCTGCTGTCGGTCACCAACGTGGACGCCGAACGCACCCGCAACACCTTGCTGGACCTGGAGGCGGCCAAGCTGATCTTCAACAAATACCGCGCCCAGCTGGAGCACAGCGACGAATATCCGGCCGCGCTGCTGCAAGTCATGGACGCCGAACTGGCCGAGCTGGCGCAACCGCAAACCCGCTGCGACAATCCGCACAGCGGCAGCGGCTTCAACAGCATCCAGGTCACGGTGCGCAAGATGATCCACGTGCAGCAGCTCGACGCCGGACCGGAGCAGGACTACGACGTCGGCTTCTTCTTCGAGTACGAGATCCAGCTGATGGACGAAGCCAGCTACCAGCGCAGCCTGACCGGCCCGGCCAGCCACGACGCCTACAAGAAACGCCAGCTCGACACCGCCCGCACCCGTGTGTTCGGGCGTGAACTGCTGCGCTGGATCGAACAGCAGGTTGCAAACTAGACAATATACAGCCCAGCCCTTAAGATGATGTCCTTTCTGCAAAGGGCATTATGTTACGCACCATTTCCATCCTCAGTATCACCGCCTTGCTGGCCGCCTGCGGCGGCGGTGGCGGCTCCAGCACGGCGGCGCCAGGCACGCCCGCGCCCAACACGCCCGCACAAGCGAGCCTGACGCCGACCGTCGGCGATTTTTATTCCTACAAACAGCTCAATACCAATATCACGCCCGGCGCCGCCCAGCAAACGCTGCCACCCTCGTGGTACACCGACGTGGTCAATGAAGTGGAAGCGGACGGCTCATGGACCGATGTCACCGTCGGTGCCGATTCGTCATCGATGCGCGTCCTGTACCACTACCAGGCCAACGGCGACAACGACCGCTACGTCAACGGCGGCTGCATCCAGAACTATGGCGTGACCTACAGCGCCGCCAAGCACGATTTCGTCGTGGGCGCCGGCTGGACCAGCAGTACGGCCTACACGCGATCGGCAGGCTGCACCGCCAGCTACTCGATCTCCAACACGGCAAGCATCAACGTGCTCGCGCTGGAATCGGTGACGGTGCCGGCGGGTACCTTCAATACCGTGAAGGTGGCCGGCACCCGCAATTTCAAGTACGCAAGCGGCACGTCGGTCACCACCGAATACACGAGTTGGCTCGACGTCGGCACCCACCGCATCATCAAATACAGCGGACAGACGACGACACTTACCGGCGCGACCGGGAAGACTAGCGCTTACGCCAGCGCCGTCGAACTGCAAGGCTATTCGCAAGCCAAGACCGGCGCTTCCTTACCGAATGTCGAACGCTTCGCCGGCCCCTGGACCGCCTCGTACACGGGCGCTTACAACGGCCACTGCAGCGGCTACGTCACGACAGCTGGCGTGCTCACAGTGGGTTGCGACGGCGGCTTTAACATCCAGGGCAATATCGACGCCAAGGGGAATGCGACGCTTGCGCTCTATCAGGGCTCCACCGGCGGCCCGCAATTCAGCGGCAGCCTCGATACGGCGCTGAGTCTGCAGGGTACCTGGAAATTCCCCGACGGCACGGCTGGCAGTTGGACGCTGATCCACCTGTAAGCGGCTAACCGTGCGGCGCCAAAGCGCGCCACGCTTTACCATCGGGCTTTACGGCCTGATGGAGCGGCATGATGAACCTGCGGATCTCTGCCTGGCTGCTGGCCGCCGCGCTGCTGTCCAATGCCGCGCGCGGGCAGCAAGCCGCACCGCCGCGCGTGACGATCGCGGCCACCCGCGACCCGGTCGATAAATCCTACCGCAAGATGATCGCCGGCATGCAGCGCTTCGAACGCGAGCATGCCTTGGCGCCGCAGGCCACGCTGCGCTTCGAACTGCTGCCGCGCCTGCCCACCACCCGGCTCGACGGCATCACCCTGCGCGTGGCCGGCGACACGCTGTCGCTGCCGGTGACGGTGGCGCCGGACCATACCTTCACACTGGAACTCAACGCCCAGGCGCTGAAGGAAGACGCGGCCCTGGTCGCCAGCAGCAAGACCAGCACGCTGACCTGGCGCGCCCGGGTGCGCAGTCCCGGCGTGCCGGCCGGCATGCGGCGGCTGGGCGATTTGCGGCTGGAGTGCAAGGTCGGCGTGCAGGCCGGGCTGCTGTCCAACAACGATCAAATGTTCGCCTGGCTGGGCGAGCTGCTCACCGACGCCGACCGCGTCTGCGCTTCGCCGCAAGGCAACTACCTGTTCTTCAGCGAACGTCCCCTGTTCGCCGTCACGCTGCGCGACGGCGCCCGCAGCGAGACGCTGCCGTTCGACCTGCTGTACGCCGGCGGCACGCAGACGCCGGACACGCTGCCCTTCTGCGACTGCCAGGTGCTGCTGGACCGCAGCTTTTACGCGCCGCTGTGGGACCGCGGCTGGTCCGACGACACGCTGCTGGAATTGAGCTACCAGGACGATCCGCCCGGCGCCGCCGACACCGCCGTGGCCGACGACCACCGCAGCATGCGGCAGATGCAGGCCGCGCTGGGAGCAGCCAGCGTGATCCGCTTCGACAGCGGCTACCAGGTGTGGCGCTACCGCTATCCGTCGCTGGCTCCGGCCAAGAATGGCGAACCGCGCTACGCCGACTTCGTCATCCTGTTCGGCCCGGACGGCATGGCGCGCAAAGCGCGCCTGAGCGAACGCTTGTAAAGCCCGCCGGACAGGATCATGATGTGGCCATGAAAACCACATTCCGCCCCCTTCTCCTGGCCGCCGCCGGCGCTCTGATACTGATCACCACCGCCTGCCACAGCGCGCCACCCGCCGCCGCGAGCGCGGCCCCGCTGTGGCAAAAAATCCAGGCCCAGAACGCCGACACCGGCTGCGACCGCGACAGCCAATGCCACACCATCGCCGTCGGCGCCAAGGCTTGCGGCGGACCGGAGCGCTACATCGCCTGGTCCGAGCGCGCGCAGGACGGCGCCACGCTCAAACAGCTGGTCGCGCAACATGCCGCCGCCCGCGTCGAGGAAGACAAGCGCGGCCACGTGCTGTCGAACTGCATGCTGGCGGTGGATAGCGGCGCCGTCTGCCGCGCCGGCCGCTGCGTGCTGAACGTGGAGAGCGTCCAGCCATAAAAAAAACCACCAGCCTGAACGCGCTCAAGATCGCGTTCGGTGCAGGTGGTTTTTTTTCAGCTGACGAGCTTAGTTGACGGTCATCGCCTTCTTGATGGAGACGCAACGCTCATCTTCCTGATGCGTCACCAGCAGCGCGCGCCGGGTGCCGGCCGACAGGTCCTTCAACTTGCCCACCGCCGCCTGCAAGCGCTGCACGCTGGCCGGCGTGCAGCTGGCCGGTATCATCATGTTGGCATAGGAGCGCATGAAGACCGGGCCGGCGGCCTTGTCGACCTGCCCCAGCTGGGCCAGGCGCTGATTGGCGCTCAGCTCGCTCAGAGCGCCCTGCTCGGCCGGATACAGGTTTTCCATCGCCCGGCGGATCTTCGAGAACGGCAGCTTGGTTTGCGGGTCGGTGATATGGGCCAGCCATTCGGCCTTGACCTTGGCGTCCGGCTGGACCACGGCGGCGCCCAGCGCGGCGGCCTGGCCGCTGTCGGACTTGTCGCGTTCCTGTTCCGCCGCCAGCAAGGCCGCCGCGCCCGGATAGGCGTAGCGGTTCAGGCGGTTGACGATGTCCCAGCGCACGTCCTGGCTGACGTTCAGGCCCGGCACCACCAGCTTGCCGCCGAGGATGTCGGCCAGCTGGGCCAGCGCGGCCGGGGTGCTGGCGATGTCCAAGTAGGTTGAGAACCAGCGGCGCTGGAAGTTGTTGTCGCCGCTGGCGGCCTGGGTGGCGGCGAACGCCATCTGCTCCAGCTGCGTCGCCATCTGGCCTTTATAGCCGGCCACCGACGGCCCCATCTCATCGAGGTAGGCCTTGGCGCTGCGGATCTTGCTGGTGACGTCGCCCAGCAGCGTGTAGTCCTTCTCGCCCGGCGCGTTGGCCAGCACGGTTTTCAGGAACTCGTTGAGCGGCAGCTTGGCGGCGCGCACGCCGTCCCACAGGCTTTGCCACAACATCGAGCGCAGCAGCGGATCGTCGACCTTGCCCAGGCTGGCCTGCGCGGTGGCGAAGGATTTCTTATCCAGCTGCACTTGCGCATAGCCCCAGTCCTGGTAATTCGGGTAGACCAGGTCAGGACAGGCGGCGCCCGCCAGTTCCGGCACGGCGGTGTTGGCGCCCTTGTAGGTGACGGCCACGTTCTTGCCCAGCTTCAGCCCGTCCGCGCCCAGGTTGAACAGGCCGATCTGCACGCGTTGTTCGCGCAGCGTCGGCATCGCCTTGCTTGGCGCGCTCTGGCGCAGATTGAAGCTGCTGATCTTGCCGCCGGCGCAGCTGAATTCCGCCGCGATGGTGTTGACGCCCGGCTCGTACAACCACTGCTTGGTCCAGCCGCTGAGGTCGCGGTGCGCGGCCTCGCCCAGGCTGCCGATGAAATCGTCCAGCTTCGCATTTTGATACGAGTACTTGACCAGGTAGTTGTGCACGCCCTGGCGGAACACTTCCTCGCCCAGCAGGTGGCGCAGCTGCTTCAAGGTCGACGCGCCCTTGGAATAGGTGATGGCGTCGATATTGTCGAAGGCGTTGGCGGTGGACGGCACCGGCGTTTCGATCGAGTGCGTGGTCACGCGCTGGTCCTGCACGTAGGCGCCCTGCTTGGCGCCCGAGTAGAAGCCCTGCCATGCGTTGCTGAACTCGGTCGACTCGGCCGTGGCCAGCGTGCCCATGAAGGAGGCGAAGCTTTCGTTCAGCCACAGGCCGTTCCACCACTTCATCGTCACCAGGTCGCCGAACCACTGGTGCGCCATCTCGTGCATGATGACGCCGGCCAGGCTTTGCTTCTGCGCCGCCGTCATCTCGTCCTTGTACAGGAAGCCGCGCTCGGCGAAGGTGATCGCGGCCGCGTTTTCCATCGCGCCGTACAGGAAGTCCGGCACCAGCAGCTGGTCGTATTTCTCGAACTGGTAAGGCACGCCGAAGTACTGGTCAAAAAACTTCAGGCCGCGCCGGGTGTAGTTGAACCAGTCCTGCGGCGACACCTGCGACGCCACCGACTGGCGCGCGAACAGGCGCATCGGGTACGGGCCGCCGTGGTCTTCCCACACCTTGTACGGGCCGGCGTGCATGGCGAAGTTGTACGAGCTCAGCTTCTTGGTGCGCGGGAAGGTCCAGCGCTTGGTGTTGCCGATGTCCTGGATGCCGGTCTCGCGCTTGGTCGACGACACCACCCAGTCGGCCGGCGCGGTGACGGTGATTTCATACGTGCCCTTCAGGTCGGGCTGGTCGAACACCGGGAACATCTGGTGCGCGGCGGCCGGCTCGAAGTGCGAATAGGTGTAGACGCGGTTGTCGACCGGGTCGACCATGCGGTGCAAGCCTTCGCCGTTGGTGCTGTGCAGGCGCGTGTAGCTGATGGTGACGCTGTTGCGGCCGGCCTTCAGCGCGGCCGCGCCGATGGTGATGAACCACTGGTTGTATTGCGGCGTGACTTCCTTGCCGTTGACGGTCAGGCTGAGGATGGTGGCCTTGTCGAGGTCGATGGTCAGCGGCTGGCCGGCGTCGCTCAGGTCGAAGCTCAGCGTGGTGGTGCCGGAGAAGGTTTCCTTGCCGGTCAGCGTGAAGTCCAGCGTGTAGTCGACATTGGCCACGCGCGCCGAACGGGCGGCGGCGTCGGCTTGCGACAGGAAGGCGTTCTCGGCGCGCTGGGTGGTGGCTGGGGCGGCGGCCGGAGCGGCGGCCTGCGCGGCGCCATAGGCCAGCGCGACGGCGACGGCGGTTAAGGTCTTTTTCATGTGTTGTCCTGGAATGGGGGAGGTGCTTGCGGGGATCGCGGCTCGTGAGTGCGGACTTGCACCCCGCACGGCAAACCGGGGTCGGACCCCTCGGGGTCCGACCCCAGCGGTGGGGTTACTTTTTCAGGTAGGTATCGAGCCAGTCGATCACCGTGTGGTGCCACAGCAGCGAGTTGGCCGGCTTCAGCACCCAGTGGTTTTCGTCCGGGAACATCAGCAGCTTGCTCGGGATGCCGCGGCGTTGCAGCGCGGTGAAGGTGCCCAGGCCCTGCGTGGTCGGGATGCGGAAGTCCAGGTCGCCCTGCACCACCAGCATCGGGGTTTTCCAGTTCTTCACTTTCAGCGCGGGGTTGAACTTCTCGTGCAGTTCCGGCACGTCGTAGTAGGCGCCGCCGTTTTCCCATTCGGTGAACCAGATCTCTTCGGTGGCGTACGCCATGCCGCGCGTGTCGAACACGCCGTCATGGTTGACGATGCACTTGAAGCCGTCCGACCAGTTGCCCTCGATCCAGTTCATCATGAAGCCGCCGTAGGACGCGCCCAGCGCGCAGCTGCGCTCGCGGTCCAGCCACGGGAATTTCTGCACCGCTGCGGCCAGGCCTTTTTGCAAGTCTTCCAGAGGCTTGCCGCCCCAGTCGCCGCTGATCGAATCGGTGAACTTCTGGCCGTAGCCGGTCGAACCGTGGAAGTCGATGAACACGGTGGCGTAGCCGGCGCCGGCGTACACCTGCGGATTCCAGCGATAGCTCCACGAGTTGCCGAAGCTGCCCTGCGGGCCGCCGTGCACCAGGAAGGCGATCGGGTATTTGACGCCGGGCTGGGCGTTCCATGGCTTCATCACGTGGCCGTAGACGGTCTCGCCGTTGGCGCCGGTGAAGGAGAACTGCTCGTACTCGCCGAACTTGACGTCGGCCAGCGCCTGCGCGTTCAGCGTGGTCAGCTGCTGCAGCTTATCGGCCGAATTTGCCATACTGCCGAGCTTGAACTTGAACAGCTGCGCGCCGGAGGCCAGGTTGGCCTGCGCCATGACGACGGTGTCGCGCGCGACGTCGAAGCCGCTGACGTAGCCGTTGCCGGTCAGCGCCGTCACCTTGCCGCTGGCGGCGTCGATCGAGAACAGGCGGTGCTGGCCGATATCGTCGGCGTTGGCCAGCAGGGTCTTGCTGTCCGGAGTCCAGCGGTAGTCGGCGATCGAGCGGTCCCAGCTGTCGGCGACGGTGCGCTTCTTGCCGGTGGCGACGTCGAGCAGCACCAGGTGGAAGCGGTCGGCCTCGAAGGTCGGCTTGTCCATGGCCAGGTAGGCCAGGGTCTTGCCGTCCGGCGAGTAGATCGCCTTGGTGTCCCAGGCCGGGTTGTCGGCGGTCAGGTTCTTGACCGCGCCGCCTTCGGCCGCCACGGTGTAGACGTCGAAGTTGGTCGACCAGGCTTCGGTCCGGCCGGCGATGCGG
This sequence comes from Duganella sp. S19_KUP01_CR8, assembly GCF_036688705.1. NCBI lineage: Bacteria > Pseudomonadati > Pseudomonadota > Betaproteobacteria > Burkholderiales > Oxalobacteraceae > Duganella > Duganella sp. S19_KUP01_CR8. The sequence goes on from NZ_JAQQPR010000021.1 coordinate 58,442, forward strand.
GCCGAGAACACCACGGTCTTGCCGTCCGGGCTGAAATGGTATTCGTCGTGGTCGCCGAACGGCTTGGACGGCACGTCGCCGTCGAGCATGCCGGACAGGCTGACCGGCTGCGCGCTGACCTTGCCGCTGGCGTCGATCGGCGCCGCGTACAGCACGTTGGTGCGGCCGTCGGCCCAGGTGTCCCAGTGGCGCACGAACAGCTTGTCGTAGACCTTGCCGCTGGCCTTGTTCTTGCCCTGCGCGTCCAGGCGCGACTTGGTGCAGGCCAGGTCGGCGCAATCGCGGAACACGGCCAGGCTCAGCGCCAGGCGGTCGCCCTGCGGCGACAGGCGGAAGTTTTCCACGTCCAGCGCCAGGTCGGTCACGCGCGCCGCCTCGCCGCCGGCCAGCGGCAAGCGCCACACCTGCTGCGAGCCGGAACGGGCCGACAGGAAGTAGACCGCGTCGCCGGCCGGCGACCATTCGGGATCGCTGCTGCTGGCGTCGGCCTGGGTCAGGCGCACCGGCGCGGCCTTGGGCGCGCGCAGGTCCAGCATCCACAACTGGGTGTTGCCACGGTTCTTGTCCAGGTTGGTGGAACGCACCGTGTAGACGACACGGGTGGCGTCCGGCGACAGCACTGGGCTGCCGACGCGCTCCATCTTGACCATGTCTTCAACGGTAAAGCCGCGCGGCGCGGCCCAGGCGTTGGAAACCGCGACGGCGGTTCCCAACAGCAGCAGTGATAGTCTCATTCGGTGATCTCCGACGTTATAAGAAAAATACCGGCTGGTGGCCGGCTGTCGGCATGATACCAAGATCGCAGTGCAGCAAGCAAAACAGTTACTTGGCTGTTACTTACCAGTTACTTGCCGCCGACGTTGGTGCTTTCGCGACGGTACTCGCGCAAATCGTCCTGGGTGACGGTTTGCACACCGTCGTTGGAGCATTCGCGGCGGCGGATCGAGGTGCCGGTGGCGGGTTCGGACGAGCGGCACGACTTGCCGGCCGAGGCTTGCGCCGGCACCGCGCTATCGGTATCGGCGGTGGTGGCACAGCCCGCCAGCAGCACTGCGCACAGACCAGCCAGCAAGGAAAGCAGTTTGGAAGACATAGTCAAAACCCTTATCAAGAACTTATGGTTAGTGTATTGATATCATATATTGACAACAAAAATAATTCTTGACTATTTTGAGACGACCGGTCATATTTAGCGCATGGCTAAACCACACGTCAAAGAGCAAATCGTCACCGCCGGCTTGAACCTGCTTCACAGCAAGGGCTTCAACGCCACCAGCGTCCAGGACATCACGGAAGCTGCCGCTGTGCCGAAGGGCTCGTTCTACAACCACTTCGCCAGCAAGGAAGCGCTGGGACTGGAAGTGTTGCAGCGCTACCGCGCGGCGGCGGCCGGCTATCTCGACGTGCTGGACGACGCCGGCCTGTCGCCCAAGGCCAGGCTGCGGGCGTATTTCGACCTGCTGATCGGCGCCAACACCGCCACCGACTACAACTGCGGCTGCCTGCTGGGCAACTTCAGCAGCGAGCTGTCGACCCAGATCCCGGCCATGCGCGACGCGCTGCGCCTGGCCTACGATGAATGGGCGACCGGCCTGGCGGTGGTGATCGCCGAAGGCCAGCGCGACGGCAGCATCGGCGCGCCGCAGCCGGCGCTGGAACTGGCCCATTTCGTCATCGACGCCTGGCAAGGCGCGGTGCTGCACGCGAAAGCGGCCCACGGCCGCGCGCCGCTGGACCGCTACGCCGACATGGTGCTGAACCGTATTTTGCTGTGATGCTTTTTTTTTCGCCGGTTTTTAAGATGACCGGTCATATTGTTTTGCATCGATTTTAACCACTGAAAGGAACTACCATGAACATCAAAGATGCCGTCGTCCTCATCACCGGCGCCAACCGCGGCCTGGGCAAAGCCCTGGCGCAAGCCGTCCTCGCCGCCGGCGCCCGCAACGTGTACGGCGGCGCCCGCGATCCCGCCAGCGTCACCCTGGCCGGCGTCACGCCGATCAAGCTCGACGTCACCAACGCGGCCGACATCGCCGCCGCCGCGCAGGCCATCCCCGACCTGACCATCCTGATCAATAACGCCGGCATCTACACCGGCAGTGACGTCTCCACGCCGGACGCCGCCGCCTCGGCGCGCGCCGAGCTGGAAACCAACCTGTTCGGCCCGATGGCGCTGAGCCAGGCCTTCGCCCCCACGCTCAAGCGCAACGGCGGCGGCGCCATCGTCAACATCCTGTCCGCACTGAGCTGGATCACCATCCCGACCAGCGGCACCTACAGCGTGTCCAAGGCGGCCGCCTGGGCCATGACCAACGGCCTGCGCGCCGAACTGCTGACGCAAAACACCCAGGTGCTGGGCGCCCACATGGGCTTTATGGACACCGACATGACCGATGGCGTGGACGCGCCCAAATCGGCCCCGGCCGAAGTCGCCCGCCTCATCGTCTCGGCGCTGGAAGCGGGCCAGGACGAAGTGCTGACCGACGACACCGCGCGCCAGGTCAAGCAGGGCTTCACCGCGCCGCGCAGCGCCTACCTGGGCCAGCCGCGCCCAGCCTGATCGCTACCGCAGCGCAGCAATCTGGCCGCGGCGAAACATCGACGCGGCCAGATACAAAATATTTTTGATCGACGCAATAAATCACGTATTTTCATCCGCAAAATAGGCGCATAATTTCCTACTCAGTCAGGAAGAGTACGCACGTTCACGACCGGCATGGCGTGTAGTCAACTCGTTTTCCCCGCCGGTAATCTTCGCGATTTTATTTCGATAATGTTATTGCCACACGACCAGTTGTGAACAATTGTAAATCGACGTTGAATGAGTCCGACACAGCGCTAAGGTAGCGGTCTTCACCTCGGGCGCGTCCGCCATCCAACGCTTGCCGCGCAGCCGAAGTCAGACGAAATACGGGAAACGTTATGCTCACTGCCACCTATGTCTTATTGACACTATCCATCGAACAAAAAAAAGAACGCCACTTCATCGCCCGCCTGCTGCAATACGTGCAGTCGATCGCGCGTCGCCCGCAGGAAATCGATCCTGTGTTCATCGAATCCCAGCTCAAGGAACTGACCACTTTTGCCGAGTCGCGCCACCAGCGCAAAGTCGAGGTCTGCCTGATGCCGGCCGTGCGCGCGGCCGACGCCAATTGCGGCGCGCTGATGAACGATCTCGAATCGCTGAGCCGGCTCGGCGGCGCCATGCTCAACGCCGTGCACAAATGCCTGCGCCGCGCCATGCGCCGCAGCGCTTCGCAGGGCAAGTTCCTGTGCCGCACGGTGGACCTGTATTGCCAGAACCTGCTCAAGCGCCTCGACAAGGAAGAGCAGGAGTTGTTGCCGCTGGCGCAGAAGGTGATCTCCAGCGAAGAATGGTTCGAGATCGGCAGCCAGTTCCTGGCGCAGGAAGACAACGGCGCCGCCACCCAGCCGGAGCTGCGGCCGCGCCGCGCCCGCATCTATGACGCCGGTCCCGGCGCAGCGGCGGCCTGACCTGGCGCAAGCGCGGTGCGGGAACACTGCGGAACACTGTTGTTTTGAGTTCCGCCGCGCGCCGCTAAAGCTTGCCTAAGCAAAATCGTGCAGATAATATCGTCTGCATGCAGACCCATACCGCCACCGTACTGCACCTCCGCGGCGCCGCCGGCATGGACGCCATTTACCGCAAAATCAGCTGGCGCCTGCTGCCGCTGCTGATGCTGTGCTACGCGGTCGCCTGCCTGAACCGCATCAACCTCGGCTACGCGCAACAGCAGATGCAGGCCAGCCTGGCCTTCGACGACCAGGTCTACGCCTGGGGCGCCGGCCTGTTCTTCGCCGGCTGCTGCCTGTTCGCCCTGCCCGCCAACCTGCTGCTGGAAAAAACCGGCGCCCGCCGCGCGCTGCTGCGCCTGATGCTGTGCTGGGGCGTGGCGTCGGCCGCCGCCGCCTTCGTCCGCACGCCGTTCCAGTTGTACGCGCTGCGCTTCGCGCTGGGCGCGTTCGAAGCCGGCTTCTTCCCCGGCGTGATCCTCTACCTGTGCTGGTGGTACCCGGCGCCGCGCCGCGCGCGCGCGTTCGCGGTGTTCGCCTCGGCCGCGCTGCTGGCCGGCGTCGCCGCCGGTCCGCTGTGCGATGCCACGCTGGCCGCCCTGCATGGCGCGGCCGGCCTGCAAGGCTGGCAATGGCTGCTGCTGACGCAAGGCCTGCCGGCCGTGCTGCTGGGCGCCGTCGTCTACGGCTACCTGGATGAGCGCCCCGACGACGCCGACTGGCTGTCGCCGTTCGAACAACTGATGATCGAACAGGACCTGGAACGCGACGAGGCGCAACTGCTGGCGGCATTCACTGCCGGCCAGCCGGCGCCGGACGACGCCGCGTCGCCGTCGACCGCCGACATCATCGCCTCGTTGTTGAGCGACCGCGCCCTGTGCCTGCTGGCCGCCGCCAACCTGCTGCTGATCGGCGCCAGCTACGCGCTGCTGTCCTGGGCGCCGGCGCTGATGCAGCGCTGGGCCGAAGCAAGCCATATGCAGCCTGGCCTGCTGGCCGCGGTCCCCAGCCTGGCGGGGGTGATCGGCATGATCGCCATCGGCTACGACTCCGACCGCCGGCGCGAACGGCGCGGCCACTTCGTCGCCTGCATGGTGCTGGCCGCCGGCGGCCTGGCGCTGGCCCTGGCCGCCAACGACGGCATGGCCTGGTCGCTGGCCGGGCTGGCGCTGGCGTCGCTGGGCATCGCCTCGGCGGCGCCGCTGCTGATCGCCATCGTCACCGACCTGCTGTCGCGCCGGCGCGCGCCGGCCGGCATCGCGCTGGTGCTCAGCGTCGGCCTGCTGGGCGGGGCCTTCGCCCCGGTACTGAGCGCGCGCCTGCTGGCGTGGGGCGGCAGCGCCGCCATGCTGGCCGTGCTGATCGCCATGTACCTGGCGGCCGGCGCCATCCTGCTGCTGGCCTTGCGGCTGGCGCCACGCCACGGCGGCCCGGACGCGCGCCATGGCAGCAGCGACAAGATGGCCCGCAACTGAAGACGCAACTGAACATATAAGCATTACAGCACACTGGAGCCTGGGCTAGAATCGTGGACGCGCCGTGATCCGGCGCTCCCGTTCACCCAACCTCAAAGCGACCTTACCGATGCGTTTTGTCTTGCCCCTTTTAGCCGCCGCCATGGCCGGCCCGTTCACCGCCAGCGCCGGCGCAGCCGCCATCACTAGCGCAACCCCGATCACGCTGGACCAGGCGATGGCCAATCCCGACTGGATCGGCAATCCGGTGGAAGCCGCATGGTGGGGCTGGGACAGCCGCCAGGTCTACTACAAGCAAAAGCGCGCCGGCTCGCCGCTGCGCGACACCTTCCAGATCGCCAACGCCACCTTGGGCGCCGCGAAACCGGTCGACGACAAGCAGCTGGCCAACCTTGACGTCGCCGCTCCCGTCTACAACCGCGACCACACCCGCGCCCTGCTGCCGCGCAACGGCGACCTGTTCGAGCGCGACCTGAAGACCGGCGCGCTGACCCAGATCCTGCGCGGCACCACGCCGGCCGTCGATCCGCAATATGCCGCCGACGGCGCCCACGTGCAGTTCCGCGTCGGCGCCGACTGGTTCAGCTGGAGCCGCGCCGAGCGCCTGGTGTCGCCGGTGGCGCTGCTGCGCACCGCCAAGGACCCGGACGCCGCGCCGGACGCCGACAGCCGCCGCGACCTGCAACTGCGCCTGATGTCCACGCTGGCGCGCCTGAAGGAAGAGAAGGACGCCACCCGCGACCGCCGCAACGAAGAGCGCAGCGCCGACGCCACCCGCGCGCCGCTGCCGGTCTACCTCGGCGAGAAGGTCGTCATCGACACCAGCGCGCTGTCGCCGGACGGCCGCTACCTGCTGGTGGTCACCAGCGCCAAGGACGGCGACAAGCGCCGCGTCGGCAAGCTGGCCAAGTACGTGACCGAATCGGGCTACGAAGAAAGCGACGACCAGCGCAAGCGCGTCAGCGACACCGGCCCGTTGCCGCAGCAACTGAAACTGGTTGAACTGTCGACCCGCAAAGTGACCGAGCTGTCGTTCGACGCCCTGCCCGGCATCGCCGTCGATCCGCTGGCCGAGCTGCGCGCCGCGCACAAGCTCGATCCGCTCAAAGGCAATCGCGGCCTGCGCTTCGAAAACCGCGAAGACTCGATCCGCTGGAGCGCCAACGGCGCGCAGGTGGCCGTGATGGTGCAGGCGATCGACAACAAGGACCGCTGGATCGCCACCGTCGACCTGGCCGGCGCCAAACTGAAACCGGTGCACCGCCTGAGCGACGCCGCCTGGGTCAACAACCGCGGCAACGATTTCGGCTGGCAGCCGGACAACAGCACGCTGTGGTACCAGTCCGAGGAAAGCGGCTACTCCCACCTGTACACGCAAACGGCGGACGGCAAGTCGCGCGCGCTGACCTCCGGCAAATGGGAAACCAGCGAGATCGAATGGAACGCCGACGGCAGCATCGCCTACTTCCTGTGCAATCCAAAACTGCCGGGCACCTACGAGGTGTGCTCCGCCGCCACCAAGGACGGCGCCTTGCGCGAGCTGACGTCGCTGGGCGGCGTGGAGAGCTTCGCGCTGTCGCCGGACGGCCGCAAGCTGCTGGTGCGCTACTCCAGCGCCTACATGCCGACCCAGATCGCCACCGTCGCCAGCAGCGGCGGCGCCGCCACCCAGCTGACCGACACCCGCAGCGCCGACTTCAAGGCGCGCGAGTGGATCACGCCGCAGATCGTCGCCGTGCCGTCCACCCATGGCGCCGATCCGGTGTGGGCCAAGCTGTATCGCCCGGCCACGCTGGAAGCGGGCAAAAAATATCCGGTGGTGATGTTCGTGCACGGCGCCGGCTACCTGCAAAACGTCAGCAAGCGTTACCCGGTCTACTTCCGCGAGCAGATGTTCCACAACCTGCTGGTGGAAAAAGGCTACATCGTGCTGGACATGGACTACCGCGCCTCGCTCGGCTACGGCAGCAAATGGCGCACCGCGATCTACCGCCAGATGGGCCACCCGGAACTGGAGGACTACATCGACGGCTTGAACTGGATGGTGGCCAACCAGCAGGGCGACGCCAAGAACGTCGGCATCTACGGCGGCAGCTACGGCGGCTTCATGACCTTCATGGCGCTGCTGCGCGCACCGGAGCAGTTCAAGTCCGGCGCGGCGCTGCGTCCCGTGACCGACTGGACCACCTACAACCACGAGTACACCGCCAACATCCTCAACACGCCGGAGCTGGACCCGGACGCGTACAAGATCTCGTCGCCGATCGAATACGCCGACAAGCTGAAAGGCAATCTGCTGATCGCCCACGGCATGATCGACGATAACGTGTTCTTCCAGGATTCGGTGCGCATGGCGCAGCGCTTCATCGAACTGAAAAAAGATAACTGGGAACTGGCGCCGTATCCGCTGGAGCGTCACGGCTTCGTGCATCCGGAAAGCTGGTACGACGAATACCGCCGCATCTATCAGCTGTTTGAACGCACGCTGAAACCATAAGGAGCTCCATGAAAAAGCTTGCCGCCCTGCTGCCACTGGTAGCACTGATGTCTGGACCGCTCGCGGTCCATGCCGAAACCGCCGTCGTGAAACACCCGGCCTGGTCCCGCACTTCCAACATCTACGAAGTCAATCTTCGCCAGTACAGCAAGGAAGGCACGCTGAACGCCTTCGCCGCCACACTGCCGCGCCTGAAGCAGATGGGCGTGGACATCGTCTGGCTGATGCCGGTGCATCCGATCGGCCGCAAGAACCACAAGGGCACGCTGGGCAGCTACTACGCGGTACAGGACTACACCGCCGTCAATCCGGACTACGGCAGCATGGACGACCTGCGCAAGCTGGTGAAGCAGGCGCACGCGCTGGGCATGCACGTGATCCTGGACTGGGTGGGCAACCACACGGCCTGGGACCATCCATGGGCCACCCAGCATCCGGACTGGTACAAGAAGAACGACAAGGGCGAAATCTACTCCGTCACCTTCAAGAACGAAGCGGGCGAAATGGAGGAATGGACCGACGTGATCGGCCTCGATTACGGCAACAAGGACCTGTGGAAGGGCATGACGGACGCGATGGCGTTCTGGGTGCGCGAGGCCGGCATCGACGGCTTCCGCTGCGACGCCGCCGGCCTGGTGCCGACCGAATTCTGGAACCAGGCGCGCGCGCAGCTGGACAAGATCAAGCCGGTGTTCATGCTGGCCGAATGGAACGAGCCGGCGCTGCACGAAAAGGCGTTCGACGCCAGCTACGACTGGCCGCTGAGCGAGATCATGAAAAAGATCGCCAAGGGCCAGGCCGGCGCGGCGGAACTGAAAGCCTATCTGGCCAATCCGCCGAAAGCCTATCCGCGCGACGCCTACCGCCTGCAGTTCACCAACAACCATGACCTCAATTCCTGGCAGGGCACGGACAAGGACTTGTACGGCCCGGCCTACGGCGCGATGGCGGTGCTGAGCTACACCCTGCCCGGCATTCCGCTGATCTACAACGGCCAGGAAGCGCGGCTGGAGAAGAAGCTGGAGTTCTTCGAAAAAGACCCGATCGATTGGAAGAGCTACGAGCTGGAAGGCTTCTACGCCGGCCTGAATCAGCTGAAGAAGGAAAACCAGGCGCTGTGGAACGGCACCAGCGGCGGTGCGGTGCAGCTGCTCGACGTCGGCAACGAGCAGCTGTTTGCGTTCAAGCGCGCGCAGGGCAAGAACACTGTTCGGGTGATCGTCAACCCCACCGCCACGCTGCAGAAGTACAAGCTGGCCGGCGACGAAGGCCAGGCCGTGCTCAAGCCTTGGCGCTGGCGCATCGTCGTGCCGGAATAAGCACTACTCGGTGGCCAGCCGCTTACCCAGGCGGTACAGGTACTCCTGGCCATCGTACAGCGACTTCACGCGGATATGTTCGTTCAAGCCGTGCGCGCCGCTGCCTTCCGGGCCGCCGAACATGCCGCTGATACCGTAGGTCCAGATGCCGCCGCTGTTGAGGAAGCGGCCGTCGGTGCCGCCGGTCGACATGGTCGGGATCACCGGCACGCCCGGCCACATATCGTTGCTGATCTCTTCCACTGCCTTCATCAAGGCCGGCGTCAGCGGCGGCATCGGCGCGCTCAGGCCTTCGCCGATGCGGGTGATCTTGATCTGGTCGTCGGCCACCACGCGTTGCAGCGTCGCCTGCACGTCATCGACCTTCTCGTCCGGCAGGATGCGGCAGTTGACGGTCGCGCGGGCGCGCTGCGGCAGCGCGTTGTCGGCATGGCCGGCATCGACCTTGGTCGCCACGCAGGTGGTGCGCACGGTGGCGTTGTGCACCGGGCTGACCGCGTACAGTCGCTCCAGCGCGGCAGCATCGGGCGGATCGCTGAGGATGGCCTTCATGTCGGCGGCGACCTGGCCCTGCTCCACGGTGGCCATGCGTTCGTAGTAGGTGCGCGTGACGGCCGACAACTTGAACGGGAAGGCGAACTGCCCCAGCCGCGACAGGCCGTCGGCCAGGTGGTAGATGGCGTTGTCGCGCGACGGCACCGAGCTGTGGCCGCCGGGATTGGTCACCTCCAGCTGGAAGGTCTGGTAGATTTTTTCGCCGGCCTGGATGCCGTGGCGTACCGGCTTGCCCTGCTTGTCCAGCAGGCCGCCGCCGCCTTCGTTCAACGCGATTTCGGCATCGATCAGCGCGCGGTGGTGGTTGAACAGGTATTCGGCGCCGTCGAATTTGCTGGGCACGATTTCCTCGTCACAGGTCAGCGCCATCACGACGTCGCGCTTGGGCGCCAGCTTTTCCTTTTTGTAGCGGATCATGTTGGCGACGAAGGATGCGGCCATGGCCTTGTCGTCGGACGCGCCACGCGCGTAGAACATGCCGTCTTCCTCGATCAACTTGAACGGGTCGCGCACCCAGTCGGCGCGGTTGGCTTCGACCACGTCGATGTGGGCCAGCAGCAGCAGCGGCTTCTTGCTGCCGTCGCCCTTGATGCGCGCCACCAGGTTGCCCTTGGCCGGGCCGCCCGGCGGCACGATCAGGTGCAGGTCGGCGTCCTTGTAGCCGGCCGCTTTCAGGCGCTTGGCCATCTTGTTGGCCGCCAACGTGCAGGAGCCGGTCGAATTGGTGGTATTGGTTTCCACCAGTTCCTGGTAAATCTCGCGCATCTGCTTTTGCACCGGCGTCAGATCGGCGCCATGCACCGCGCCCGCCACCGTCAATCCCGCCACCAACCAAGTCGCCCGCTTCATAATGTCCCTATCGAGGTCATGCCAAAGCGACTAAATTTATACCCAGCAATTGTTACTGTCAATAAAAGTTATGGAGGGGCCTTGCCAAACCCCGGGGAGGGTCGCTATAATTGCGGCCCTTGGCCTGGTAGCTCAGTTGGTAGAGCAGAGGATTGAAAATCCTTGTGTCGGTGGTTCGATTCCGCCCCGGGCCACCAAGGACATTCTTAGCGAAACGCCGATCCATGCAGATCGGCGTTTTTGTTTCTGGAACGGGAAGTCCCCGTGTCCGGTTGGCGACTCAATGCAGGGCTACAAGCGCGCCATCAACCAAAAGTGAAGGCAAACGCGCCGACGCCGGCATCGAGAAAACGAATTTCGAACGTGCATTCCTTCACCTTCGCGGACTGGCGCACGAGCTGGTAAAGGCGTGCCTCGGTGACGGTGCCGTTACCTTCCACATCGGTATCCGAACCGTGATCCGCGTCAGGTGCATGACCATCGATCCTGACTTGGTAACGTACCGGCATGCCGTCGGCGCGTGGAGCTAGAACCAGATGCAAATCGCGCGCGTTGAAGCGATACGTAATAGCGCCGCCTGCACGGTTCAATGTCGCACGTTCCGCACCGACGGTCCAGTTGCCTGCGAGACTCCACTCGTTCAAATCCGGCGTTTTGATCGCATAGTCGTAGGGGGTGTCGCTTTTCAAGCCGCCGCGCGCGGCAAAATTCGACGCTTGCTCGTAACCGACATAGGTTTCGCCGGAGCGCAGATGCGCCATATCGGGCGCCGCCTGTTCGGCGCTGGCCTGGGGTGTTGTCAGCGCGCCCGTGGCCTCGGGCTTGCCGGCTTCGGCCAATAGCGACTGGATGATCGTTTCCGCCTCTTCGTAGTTGCCTTCGCCGGCGAGGCGCGCCCTCACCCGGCCCTGCGCGTCGGCGAAGTAGAAGACCGGCCACGCGTTGTTATGAAAAGCGTTCCAGATACGCTGTTCGCTGTCGACGGCAATCGGGTAATCGATCTTGAAGCGCGCTATCGCTTTCCCGATATTCGCGCGGTCTTTCTCGAAGCCAAATTCAGGCGTGTGCACGCCGATCACGACCAAGCCCTGATCGCGGTATTTCTCTGCCCAAGCGCGCACATGCGGAAGCGTGCGGATACAGTTGATGCAGGAATAGGTCCAGAAATCGACCAGCACCACCTTGCCGCGTAACTGCGTGGCGTCCAGCGGCGGCGAATTCAGCCACGCGGATGCGCCGCCGAGAGAAGGAAGATTTCCAAGCACCGGTAAATCGCTACCGTAGGATTTCATTGCCGGGTTGGCCGTCGTGCCTTGCATCGCGGTGATGGCGGCTTCGGCATGTACCGCCGGCAGCGTGGCGGCAAATGCGAGTGATGTGGCGATGGAGATCAATAATTTCTTGGCATTCACGGTGGATTTCTTATTCGGGTTCGTTGTAGTGACGGCTTATGCCAGGGAGATAGCCACGTCGATGTTGCCTCGACTCATCTTCGAATAGGGGCAGATCTGATGGGCCGCTTCGATCAGGCCTTGCGCCGCATCGCGCGGCAAACCAGGCAGACTCACGTTGAGGCGCGCTTGCAGCAGGAAGCCGCCGTCCGCGGTACCGAGGTCGACTTCGGCATCGACAGCGACATCGGCTGGCAGCGCAAGATTCCTTTCCTTCGCGGCACGCCCCATCGCGCCGATGAAGCAAGCCGACCAGCCAGCGGCAAACAGCTGCTCCGGGTTGCTGCCTGCGCCGTGGCTGCCGGGAGGAGACAATGTGATGTCGAGACGGCCGTCGTCGCTGCGGGCGGCGCCGTCGCGGCCGCCGATGGTGCGTGTCTTGGCGGTGTAGAGAACTTTTTCGATTTTGCTCATGATGTCAGCTTTCAAGTGATTGAGTGCCATAGATGTCATACAGGGGTGCGATCAGGCGCCGCTCCACGCGCCATCACAGATGGTCGACTTCGATCACCGCATCGGCGAACGCGCGCGGCGCTTCCTGCGGCAGGTTGTGGCCGGTACCACCGGTGATGAGTTCATGCTTGTATTTCCCGGTGAAACGTTTGGCGTAGGCGGCAGGCTCGGGATGCGGCGCACCGTTGGCGTCGCCTTCCATCGTGATGGTCGGCACGGCGATGGACGGCAGCTTTGCCAGGCGTGCTTCCAGCGCCTCGTATTTTGCTTCGCCGTTCACCAGGCCGAGGCGCCAGCGATAGTTGTGGACTGTAATGGCAACGTGGTCGGGATTCTCCAGATTCGCGGCGCTGCGATCGAAAGTAGCATCGTCGAACTGCCATTGCGGCGACGCGGTTTTCCAGATCAGCTTGGCAAAATCGTGGTGGTTTTTTTCGTAGCCGGCGCGGCCGCGCTCAGTGGCGAAGTAGAACTGATACCACCATTGCTGTTCAGCGGCCGGCGGCAAGGCTTGCTTGCCGGCCTCCTGGCTGCCGATCAGATAGCCGCTGACGGAAACCAGTCCTTTGACACGCTGCGGCCACAGCGCGGCAACGATATCGGCGGTACGGGCACCCCAGTCGTAGCCGGCGAGGATGGCCTTGTCTATCTTCAACGCATCCATCAGCGCGACCACGTCGGAGGCAAGCGCCGCCGGCTCGCCGTTGCGCACGGCATTGGGGTCGAGGAAACGCGTCGTGCCGTAACCGCGCAGGTGCGGCACGATCACGCGATAGCCGGCCTTGGTCAGCGTGGGCACCACGTCGATGAAGCTGTTGATGTCATACGGCCAGCCGTGCAGCAGGATGACCACCTGGCCGTTGACCGGGCCTTCGTCCACGTAGCCGACGTTGAGGTCGCCGGCATCGATCTGCTTGATGGACTTGAAGCTGGCCAGAGCCTGGCTTCCCGGGGCAGCCACGTTCGGCAGCGCGCTTGCCGATTGCGCCAGCGCTGGTGCGGGGAGTGCAAGCTGTGCACCGGCAAGGACGAACGCGGCGGCGGCAAAGACGAGACGGCGATGGGTGTTGATGGTTTTGCTCATTTGCTGACTCCAGTGATGGTGAGGTGGTTTTCAAGTTCCTGCCGCAATCGATACAACACGATGCGTAGCGCTATTTACTTATCGTGATAATCATTATGAAGCTAAATATAATCGAGCCTGCGGAGATTTTCAAGTACGATAATCATTATTTCGATAAATACTTTCAAAGGAGTGCCAAATGAGCAATAAATCAGACGCCAAGCAGAACGTGGCCAGGCTCGGCGACTTCATGTGCTTTGCGGTCTACTCGACCAACCTCGCTTATTCGCGCGTCTACAAACCCGTGCTGGAAAAGCTCGGGCTCACCTATCCGCAATACGTCACCATCATTTGCCTGTGGGAAGAGGACAACCAGACCGTCAAGGCGCTGAGCGAAAAGTTGTTTCTGGAGCCGAGCACGATGACACCCATGCTGAAACGCCTGGAAGCGATGGCTTATGTACGCCGAGAGCGCGACAGCGAGGACGAGCGCAGCGTGCGCGTGTCGCTCACCGACGCGGGGCGGGAACTGAGGGAGAAAGCCTTCGCCTTCCGCGCGGTGACGGCCAAGGCATCCGGCTTGGAACCCGAGGAGTTCCGCGTGCTGCAAAAAGCCATCGTCAAGCTGCGCACCAGTCTGATACATGCCTCCAGCCAGAGCGCCGTCAAGGCTGAATGACGAGGCTACGGTATGACCCCGGCTCTGTCTTCACGGCAGCAGCAGCAACTTGCCGGTGCTGGTTCGGCTAGCCATGTCGGCATGGGCCTGGGCCGCATCCGCCAGCGCATACACGCCGCCAACATGCACTTTCAGCTTGCCTGCGCTGATCCAGTCGAACAATTGCGCCGAACGCGCGCGCAACAGCGCCGGGGAATGGATGTGATCGAAGAACACCGCATAGCCCAGCTTGATGCTCCTGGGCAGGCTCATGATGTCGAGCGGCCCCGGTCCGCCCAGCACCGGGCCGTACCAGCAAAACGTTCCCGAGCGGCGCAGCACGTCCAGCGATCCCTGAAAGGTGGACGGGCCGGAACCATCAAACACCACATGGACGCCGTCGCCGCCCGACAGCCGGCGCGCTTGCCCGGCGAACTGTCCTTCGCGATCGACGATCACATGGTCCGCGCCGGCGGCCTTGGCCACCGCGACCTTGTCAGCCGACGACACGCGGCCGATCACCTGTCCGCCGCGCAGCTTGATGATCTGCGTCAGCAGCAGTCCCAGGCCGCCGGCCGCGGCGTGCACGAAAGCGATGTCGCCCGCTTGAATGGGATAGAAGTCGGTGGCGAAATGGCTGGCGGTCAAGCCCTGCATCATCACTGACGCGGCGGTCTGGTCGTCGATGTGATCCGGGATGGGCACCAGCGACGTGGCCGGGATCGCCATTTTTTCCGCGTAGCTGCCGGGCGCATAGACCCAAGCCACGCGCTGGCCGATCTCGACACCCGTGACCCCTTCGCCCAGCGCGATCACGCGGCCCGCGCCTTCCACGCCGAGTATCTTCGGATTGGGCATCTCGTTCCAGGCCATGCCCTCGCGCACGCCGATATCCATGAAATTGACGCCGGCGACAGCGATCCGCACCAGCACTTCACCGGCGCCGGGAACGGGGTCCGGCCGCTCCACCTGGGCCAGCACGCCGATATCGCCGGTTTGATTCATCACAATTGCTTTCATCGCATTCCTTTTTATTGAGGGGTGATTTCAAGAGGTATCGTGCGGCCGGAGTACTTGGTTCATCCCGTTGCAAACGATTCATGTCATCTATAATATGGATGCCAATTAAGACTAACAATCGCCATTAGTCCATATACATTGCCCATACGTCCAAATCATCAAAACAATGGATCCTTTAACCGATATCCTTGCCGGCCTGCGCATCCGCAGCGCCAATTTCACCCGGATGGACGCCAGCGCGCCGTGGGGTGTGACATCGCCTGGCGCGCCCGGCCTCAATTTCGTGCTGCTGGTGCGCGGCTCGGCGATCCTGACCACGCCCGGCGGCCCTCAGCCCATCGCCTTGCGCAGCGGCGATGTGTTTTTCAAGTTGGACGACACGCCTTACCGCCTGTACGACCATGAGGACTCCACGCTGATCGATTGCGCGGATGTGGAGAAGCTACGGGTCGGAAACCATATCCAGATTGGCGGCGGCGGCGCGCTCAGCACGTTTGTCAGCGGCTGGTTCGAACTGGACGCGCTGCAAGCCCGGCCATTGCTGCGGGTGCTGCCGTCGCTGCTGCACCTGAAGCTGGACCAGCACCGCAGCCTGGCCTTCCAATCGGTGCTGGAAATGCTGGCGCTGGAAACCGAGTCGCCCGGGATGGGGTCGGAGGCGGTGCTCAGTCGTTTGTTCGAACTGCTGTTCGTGCATTCGATCCGCGCCTATTCGCTGCAGCCGGGTGGTCCGACGCACGGCTGGCTGGGCGCCATCGCCGACCGCCACCTGGCGCGGGCGCTGCAAGCGATGCACGGCAACCCAGCGGAGGACTGGACGGTGGAATCGCTGGCGCGCATGGCAGGCATGTCGCGCTCCGGTTTTGCGGCCCGCTTCAAGACCATCGTCGGCCAAGCGCCGCTGGAATATTTGACCCAATGGCGCATGTACTGCGCGACTCGACTATTGCAGCGTGGGGATGTCGCCCTATCGGAAGTGTCGCGCCAGGTCGGCTACGAATCGGTGGCTGCCTTCAATCGCGTATTCCGCCGCGAAACGGCAATGACACCAGGCGCGTTCCGCAAGAGGCGATGAGCCATCGCCGGCTCGCCTAAAAGCGGTATTAACAGCGTTAGCGGCAAGGGCCTGACAACGGCGATTTCCGCGCCAAGGTCGCACAGGAAGAAGTGATTAAGGCTTCCGGCATTCCTTACACTCTGGGCGAAGCGCGCCTCGGCCATATCGGGCTTGACGCATGGTTGCACCGCTCCAAATCCGCAAGCTAGCTACCGGAGGCCCTAATTTCCTTCTGGCGCTTGTGGTAGAGCCTTGTTTTGAAAATCCTTGCCACCTGACATGTGCGGTTATCGATACTCACTTCGATATCTGGCAGGGAAGAAATTTGATTGGACCGGCATGCCGCATCGGCCTACTGTCGTGGAGCCCCCGGCTTCCCGAGAATAAATAATGAAGAGACTCCTTACCTCCCTGTGCCTGGCGGCCAGTGCGCAACTATGCCTTGCCGCCACCCCCGTCCCTGCGCCGGTCAAACTGTCCATCGACGCCACCCAGGTCCAGGGGCCGATGACGCCGATCTGGGCCTGGTTCGGCTACGACGAACCCAATTACACCACCGCCCCCAACGGCCAGAAGCTGCTGACCGATATCGCAGCCCTCAGCCCGGTCCCGGTGTACGTGCGCGCCCACAATCTGATGACCTCCGGCGACGGCAGCTATGCGCTCAAGTGGGGATCGACCGGCATGTACAGCGAAGACCAGGACGGCAAGCCGGTCTACAACTGGACCATCGTCGACCAGATCTTCGACACCTATGTGGAACGCAAGATGAAGCCGCTGGCGCAGATCGGCTTCATGCCGCAGGCGCTGTCGCAGCGCCCGCAACCCTATCAGCATCACTGGAAGCCGGGCACGCCTTACCAGGACATCATGACCGGCTGGGCCACGCCCCCCAATGACTACGACAAATGGGCCGAGCTGATTTACCAGTGGGTCAAGCACAGCGTGGCGCGCTACGGCCAGCAGGAAGTAGAAAGCTGGTACTGGGAAGTATGGAATGAGCCGGACGGTTTCTATCTGATCGCGCCCGATACCAAGCTTGAGTACTTCAAGATGTACGACTACGCCGCCGATGCCGTCAAGCGCGCGCTGCCGACCGCGCGCATGGGCGGCCCGCACACCGCGGTGGCCGGACGCTTCATGGACGAGTTCCTGCAGCACAGCCTGCACGGGAAGAATTTCGCGACCGGCAAGACCGGCTCGCCATTGGACTTCGTCGCCTTCCACGCCAAGGGTGCGCCCAAGGTCGTCGATGGGCGGGTGCGGATGGGCATGAACACCCATTTCCAGCGCCTCGACGATGGCTTCGCGCTGATTCAGAAATATCCGGAACTCAAAGGCATTCCGGTGATCATCGGCGAATCCGATCCCGAAGGATGCGCCGCCTGCGGCATGCAGACCAATCCGGAAAACGCCTACCGCAACGGCACCCTGTATTCGAGCTACACGGCGGCCTCGATCGCGCGCGAGTTCGATCTGGCGGCGCGGCGCGGCGTGAATCTGATCGGCGCGGTGAACTGGTCGTTCGAGTTCGAGGACCAGCCCTGGTACGCCGGCTTCCGCGATCTGGCGACCAACGGCATCAACAAGCCGGTACTGAACGTGTTCCGCATGTTCGGCATGATGCGCGGCGAGCGCGTGGCGGTAAGCGGCGACCAGGCCTACGATGCCACGCGCATCATGACCGATGGCGTGCGCGGCGCGCAGACCGACATCAACGCCTTGGCGACCAGGGACAAGCACAGCATTGCCGTGATGGTCTGGAACTACCACGATGACGACGTCATCGACGCCGGTTCGCCGGTGGAACTGCGTATCGCGGGCATTCCCGCCAAGCAGGTGACACTGCGTCATTTCCGGGTGGACGACCACACCAGCAACTCCTACGGCGCATGGCAGCGTATGGGCGCGCCGGTCAATCCGACGGCTGCGCAAATCGTCGCATTGCAACAGGCCAGCGAACTTGCCCAACTGAGCGCCGCGACCACGTTGAAAACGCGCAATGGCAAGGCGACATTGAAAATGCAATTGCCACGCCAGGCCGTATCGCTGGTCATCCTAAGCTACTAAAAGAACCACACACTGCCTCCCTTCATTTCGAGCGCCTGTGCTTGCGTGAGCGCGTATCGGCTTCCTATCATGAAGTACGCGCCGCCCAATCGTGTCAGCACCGGCTTGCGCGTTCAAACATGATCGCAAGCCGCCACCGGGAGATGCGCTATGAATACTGCAACAGATGATCAACTCAATGGACTTCGAACCTCGCTAAGAGGGCAATTACTACAAGCCGGCGATGCCGGCTATGACGCCACGCGCGCGATCTGGAACGGGATGATAGACCGGCGCCCGGCCCTGATCGTGCGCTGCGCCGGCACGGCCGACGTCCGCACCGCGCTGGCCTATGCGCGCGACCATGGCCTCCGCCTTGCCGTGCGCGGCGGCGGCCACAACATCGCCGGCAGCGCGCTGTGCGACGATGGACTGGTGATCGATCTGTCGGCCATGAAGTCGGTCCAGATCGATCCGGAGCAGCGCCGCGCCTACGTCGAAGCCGGCGCCACGCTGCACGACTTCGATCACGAAGCGCAGGCGTACGGGCTGGCCACGCCCTTGGGCATCAACTCGACCACCGGCGTCGCCGGGCTGACGCTGGGCGGTGGCTTCGGTTGGCTCAGCCGGACACTGGGCCTGGCGGCGGACAACCTGCTGGCGGCCGACCTGATCACGGCCGACGGCCAGCGCCTGCACGTCAGCGCCACCGAACACCCCGACCTGTTCTGGGCGATACGTGGCGGCGGCGGCAACTTCGGCGTGGTCACCCGGTTTGAATTTCAACTGCATCCGGTCGGGCCCGACGTCACGGCCGGGCTGATCGTTTTCCCTGCGGCCCAGGCCAAAACCGTGCTGGCGCAGTACCGCGCCTTGGTCGACGAGATGCCGGACGAACTCACGCTCTGGGCCGTCTTGCGCAAGGCGCCGCCGCTGCCCTTCCTGCCGCCGGAAGCACATGGACAGGACGTGCTGGTGCTGCCCATCTTCTCGCGTTTGTCGCCCGATGCCGTGCAGCCTGCGATCGATCGCATCACTCATTTCGGCGAGCCGCTGGGCAAGCATGTCGGCGCCATGCCCTACGTCGCCTGGCAACAGGCCTTCGATCCGCTGCTGACGCCGGGGGCGCGCAACTACTGGAAATCGCATAATTTCACGCAGCTCAGCGATGAGGCCATCGACACCGTCATCCGCTACGCCGGCCAACTGCCGACGCCGCAATGCGAGATATTCCTTGGACTGCTGGGCGGACAGGCGGGCCGGCCGGCGCCGGGCGACACGGCCTACCCGCACCGCGACGCGCTGTATGTGATGAACGTGCACACGCGCTGGGAAGACCCGGCCGACGACGCCCGCTGCATAGACTGGGCGCGCGACTTTTTCAGCGCCTCCGCGCCGTACGCGACCGGCGGCGTCTATGTCAATTTCCTGACCCAGGACGAGAGCGAGCGCAGCGCCGACGCGTATGGCGAAAACTATCAGCGCCTGGCGCAGATCAAGCAGCAATATGATCCCGACAATCTGTTCCGCACCAACCAGAACATTCGCCCGGCTTCGTCCGCGACGGTGGTCGGCGAGTCGATACCATCAGGAGGCATCATGAACGCACAGGAAAACAAGCAAGTGGTGATAGAGGGCTATCAGGACTACAAAAACGGCGACATCCAGAATTTGCTGACCCGTTATCACGAAAACGCCGAATGGAGCACGCCGGAATCGGAGCTGATACCTTTCTCCGGCAACTTCCACGGCAAGTCGGGCATCGCGCAGTTCTTCGCCAAGCTCGACGCCTCGGTACAGACCGTCCGGTTTGAGCCGAAACAGTTCATCGCCGAGGGCGACCAGGTGGTCGTCATCGGCGATGCGAGTTGGATAGCCAAGCCAACCGGCCGCGCCTACGATAGTTCCTGGGTTCATGTGTTCACTTTGCGCGACGGCAAAGTGGCCCGGTTTGAAGCGCTTTACGACACGGCGGCAAGCGAGCGGGCGTTCCAGCCCGGGCCAACGGGTCAGCCATCGGTCGGCACTGGACTGCATCACTAAAGCGGCAAGCCAGCGCCGGCACTATCAGCATAGGCAAGCTTGATCAAGGCCTGCGGGAGGTCGCGGCTACACGCCCTCCCGGGGAAAATGGACTGTAAAGACAGTGCCCTCGTCGACGCTGGACGTCACCGAAATCGTGCCGTTGTGAGCCGCGGTTGTCTCATGCGCGATGAAAAGGCCGAGACCCAGGCTGGTTTTCGGCCTGGCGTCATCGCCACTATCCGGATCCAGCTGGACCAGAGGCTGGAAGATGGTTTTAAGCGACTCCTCCGGTATTACCGGCCCAAAATTGCATACCTTGAAGGCTATGGCGTCCTCGTCGCCGGCTGCCAGCAGCGTAATGTCCTGGCCTTTTGCGCTGTACTGGGCAGCATTGATCAACAGGTTGGTCAACAATTGCTGCAAGCGAATGGCGTCAAACGCGCCTGTCAAATTACCGCGGGGCTGAAAAACGATGGCGCTGCCGGGGTACATCGCATGTGCATCGGCCACCGCCGCTTTACACACCTCCTGCGCGTCGATCATCAACCGCGTAGTCGGCATGCCCGCCCCCATTTGCAAACAGGTAAATCCCAGCAGATCGGTGACCATCGAGCTCATCAACATCGCGCTGCGCTTGGCCTTCTGCCCCAGCGGAGCGACCTGGTCTGGGGGAAGCGCGGTTCGCGTGAGCAGCTCGGCGACCAATGTAACGGTGGCAAGCGGCGCCCGCAAATCATGCCCCAGCACGGCAAGGAACAAATCCCTCGTGCGGTCCGCCCGGGAAGAGAAGGTAACTATCGATTCCGCCAGCGCCTGATCGATCGCCTCGTTGAACCGGATCATTTCCTGTATCGTCGTTTCCGACATTTGATGGACGCGAGACAACCAAAGACGCAAGACGGTCGCCCTCAGCGCTCGAAACTCCGAACTGAGTTGCAAGAGCGAAAAATTACTCGCCTGTCGTAGCCGTCCGTGTATAGCCGCTGCGCTCTCCTCGCCGCTGAAGTCCGCCTCGTCTCCTTGCGACTTGTCGTATTGCTGTTGTGTGCTCTGATGCGTCTCGATATCGCTGGCGATTGCACAAAGGATGGCCTCGGCATGATCGGTCAATGCCAGGTCGGACATCCCTCCACCAGTAGGCGCGGCCTTCCTCGCGAAGGCCGTCCACTCGGCAAGAATCTCCGTCATATCGGAGCGTATAAAAGCCGGGAGGCTCATATTGACTTTCTTTCACAGCAAGAAATCGGACCATATCTGCGAAAACCATCTCGCAGAACACGGTAACACAGTAGTGCCCAAGCCGCCGCCTCGCTGATCGTCCAGCTGAGCAAACGGGTCAGCGCAAGGTGCTCGGTGTTACGCCAAACTCGCGCTTGATCAGTTTGCGCAAGGCGGTACTGTCCTGGTACCCGACCCGCGCCGCGACCACTTCGATCGACAGCGCCGTGGTTTCCAGCAAATGCGCCGCGTGCGACAAGCGCCGCCGTTGAATGAATTTGATCGGCGAGACGCCGGTTGCCGCCTCGATGCGCCGCGCCAGCGTCTTGGGCGACAGCGCCAGTTCGGACGACAGCGCAGTCACCGTCATCGGCTGCGCCAGATGGGCATCGATCCAGCGCTCCGCCGCGATCACCGCCGGGTCTTCATGCTCCAGATGGTCGCGCATCATGTAACGCGCCTGCGACGAGCGCTGATCGATCAGCAAATAGCGCGAACACCAATGCGCCACCGACTCGCCAAATACCTCGGACACGATGGCCAGCATCAAATCCAGCTGCGACAAGGCCGCGCCCGCAGTCAGGTACGGTCCGTCGCGCACCACGATGCGCGCGTCGTCGAGCAGCACCGCCGGATAGCGCGCGCGAAACGCCGGCGCCAGCCACCATGCCGTGGTCGCCTTGCGGCCGTCGAGCAAGCCGGCTTGCGCCAGCAGAAACACCGCGCTGCATGACGCCGCAATCTTTGCCTTGCCCGCTCCCGCCGCAGCCAGCCAGCGCATCGCCTGCCTGGTATCGCCGCGCGCAAAACCCTCGCTGAGATCCTGATCCGACCGGTGGCCCAGGCCTGGAACAATGATCCAGTCCGACACCTCCTGTTTGGCCGCCTTGAGCTGCAGGTCGGCCTTCATCCGCATGCCGGCGCCGCTGGTAATGGTCGCCTTGGCGGCGATGGTCCTGACCTGTACTTGCGGTACACCGCCGCGCGCCGCAAGTATGGACTGCGCCGCATGCAAGGTATCCAGCGTAATCGACAAGCTGCTGTCGAATACGCCATCCAACACCAGAACCGTGATGATTTTCATTTGTCTATTTTGACATAAAAAATGTCAAATATGATACTTCACCGGCAAGCCGCGAGACGCCAGACTGTGGCCTTCTATCCAAGGAGGCGATCTTGCAAATTAAACACCTGAAACTGTACCATTACCCGGCCAGCCGCAGCACCCGCACCAAATGGATGTTGCATGAGGTCGTTGGCGATGCCTTCGAAGTCGAGAAGATAGACCTATACAGCGCCGTGCAGTATTCCGCCGAGTTCATGCGCCTGAACCCCAACCACAACGTGCCCGTGCTTGAAATTACCTGGGACAACGGCGCAACGCAGCACATGCTCGAAAGCGCCGCCATGGTCGCCTTTCTTGCCGACGCCTTCCCCGAAGCCGGCCTGGCGCCTGCTCCGGATGTATCGCCAGAGCGCGCCGACTACCTGCAAATGCTGCACTTCGGATCAACCTGGATGGACATGATGCTGTGGCAAATTCGCGCCCACGAGCATGTGCTGCCTGAATCGGAGCGCGACCCGCGCACGGTGGCGCGCTACCGCAAGAAGTTTCGCGAGGAAATCGAACCCCAGCTGGCCGCGCGGCTGGAGCAGACGCCCTTCGTCTGCGGGCAGCAATTTACCGCAGCCGATTGCATCGTCGGGCACGCTGTTTTCTGGGCGAGCGGCTATGGCCTGTGTAGCGGCGAGATATTCCAGCGCTACATCGCACGCATCGCGAAGCGGCCGGCATTTGGCGCCGCCTTCGTGGACGTGCGCGATTTTGTGCTCGACGCTACCGAGCACCCCATCTCCGCACGCTTCACAGGGTGATTGAACCGTCAGGCGTTGGCAGCGTTCTCGCTACCTTCGCTGACGTCCGCCAGCGCCAGGGCCGCCATGGCGCGTATCCCCTCGTACGACTTGGCTGATGCGATAAACCTGCCGTTGTGGCAGAAACCCGCATCCGCCACGCCGGTGACCGCCGCCAGTTCGGCATCGCGCAGCCCCGCCCATGCTTCAGGCAAGTCGGCCCGCGCGTCGAAGCTTTCCGGGCTGACCGAGACGGTGTGCAACATGTGGCGTTGCTCGGCGAGGTTGTGGCTGATGACGAACAGCACCTTCGGCATTTCCTTGCGGACCACCTGGCCCCACGGCAGCGCGCCGTTTTTCAGGAACAGGACTTTGCCGCCTTCGAGCACCTCCCCTTGCCGCACTTGCTCCAGCGCGAGCAAGGTGCCCAGCCGGTATCTGACGGCGTTGAGCATGACGTCGGTCAGCACGGCCATCGCGCGGCGGAACTGGGACAGGCGGTACGCATCGGCCGCCTCGCCGTAGCCCAGTCTTTGCTCGTCGAGCCAGTTGGTGTTGTAGCCCGAGATCACGGCCGAGAGGCCATAACCGCCCGGCGCGCTCTTCGCCGCCCCGACGTCCGACAAATCGAGGTACTGCACCACGTCGGCATCGATGCCGTAGGCCATTTCCCGCGCCTTGTCGTCCGACAGCTGGTGCCCGCAATGCGCCAGGGCCAGCGCCGCGACGCAGCGCGCGCCATACTCGCGCCATACCAGGCCGGCGCTGGCATACGGCACGCCGCTCTGCCGTGCACCGCTGAAACCTTTTTGATGATGGTCGAAGCGGCCGGTGGCCGGGTCCCAGATGCCGCCGACGTCGACGGCAAAGTCGGCCGCTGCTATGGCCGCCGGCTCGCGCGTCCGGATAATGTCCGCGTCGGGGAATAAAACCTTCAGTACGGCGACCGCCCACGCGTCGTCCGCGTGAAATTTGCCGCTGTGTGTCGCTATGATCATGCCTGGTCCTATCGTTGAAACAACCGCCATGATATACCGTCGCGGCCGCAGCACTGATGACACGCCTATGTATTGAAACGCACGGACCACAACGGCACAGCGGCGCATGCTGCATTCAGAGCACCAAGGTCCGCCCGCCTGTTTCGTCCAAGACGCGATGGCGGCGGCCACTTGATCACAGTCTCGTCCGCCACACCGCCACGCGAAACTCGCGCCCGACGCCGTCGAGCCGTTCCGCATGCCGCGGCGCAGTCACTGCCAAAGGATTCATCATGAAACATACCCTGATCTTACTCGCCCTCGCCTCGACCTTCGCCTTGACCGCGTGCCAACGCCAGGCACCGCCACCGGTGGTACAAGTAGTCGCCGGCCCCGCCGGCGCGCCCGGCGCTACCGGTGCGACTGGCGCCACCGGCGCTGAAGCCCCCCCTGGCGCTACCGGCGCCACCGGCCAGACCGGCAACAGCGGCGCACCTGGCTTCGACGGCGCCAAGGGTGACGCCGGCGCCAAGGGCGAGGTCGGCGCTCCCGGCTACGACGGCGTCAAAGGCGACACCGGCGCCAAAGGCAAAACCGGCGACACCGTGATCGTTGTCCCGCAGCGCTAATCGCGCTGGCGGCGTCGTTCAATCGGCGCTGTCTCAAACAGGGCTGGCAAGTGCAAACTTGCCGCCCTTTTTTTACGCCCATCGAAAAACCACTGCCAAAAACGCAACATTCCTCGATATTCAAGCATATTCACCTTCTCATTCATGGGTGAATCCTCAAGAATGTGCCCACACAATTTGAAAAAGGCACCCCGGCGATGAATTTTGGCGAGCGACTCAAGCAAATCAGAACGGAAAGAAATCTCACGCAACCGCAGATGTCGGCCGCCATCGGCATCGAGCAGTCCTACTTGTCCAAGCTGGAAAACGATAAATCGCAGCCCTCCGCCGACATGTTCAGCGCCATCGTCACGGCGCTGGAACTCGACGCCAGGGAATTCCTGAGCGGGATCAACAAGAACGTGCTGCACACCTCGCTGCGCCATATCCCCGAGGTCAGCCAGTTCCTGAACGGCGCCGTCACCCAGCGCGTGCACGACGCCAGGAAATGGCTGTTCGGCGCAGCCGCCGCCGGCGCCTTGGGTTTTGCGCTGATGCTGGCCGCCAACGACGGCATTTTCTCGTCCAACCATCGCTACAAGTACGTCTCAAAAGGCGTGCTGCTCAAGAACGAATCGGACACCATTTTTGACCAGTTCGAAAAGATCCAGGACCTGAGGGTCATCGCAAACACCATCAGCCGCGAAGAACGCGCCAGATTGCTGGCGGAGTTCGAATCCGACCGGGTCAAGCTGGCGACGGTCGAAACCCGGGAAAGCCGCGGCAGCGTGTTCTTCGAGAGCGCCGGCAATGGCCAGCGCAAATTCGAGTTGGCCGACGTGCGCTACGAGCATTCGCCTCTCAACCGGGTTTTGCAATATCTGGGCGGGCTGCTGGCCTTCTGCGGCGCGCTGACCGTGGTGCTGGAATGGCGGATGCGCAAAGCCAGCGCGGCAATTAAAAACGATTTGAAATAACGTTGAAAATAAAAGTAGAAATAAAAAAAGGAGAAGCATAGTGTCGCAAATCAGAACATTCCTGGCGGGTGCAACCACGATGGCCAGCGCGCTGGCGGCGGTATTTTTCCTGGCCGGCGCCAGGGAACCGATCAGGCACGAGAAGTTCGACGAGATCACGGTCGGCCGTATCAACATCGTTGAACCGGACGGCACCAAGCGCATCGTCATTTCCAACAAGGCGCAGTTCCCCGGCGATTTCGTGCAGGGCAAGGAAGGCGCCCGGCCCGATCGCAACAGCTTTGCGGGCATGCTGTTCATCAACGAGGAAGGCACCGAGAACGGCGGCTTGATCCAGAAAGGCAGCATCGCCGCCGACGGCAAGATCTCTTCCGGCTTGTCGCTGACCTTCGACCGCTTCCGCCAAGACCAGGCCCTGCAATTGATGAACAACGACAGCACGACCCATCAGCAAACCGCCATCAAGATCAACGACGTTCCCCTTTATACGGTCACCTCGCTGGAGGACAACAACCGCTTTCACGAAGCCGCCAGCAAGTTGCCGCCATCTGAGCAGCGCGCCTATTGGCAGAAACTAAACGAGCAGGGTCGCCTGGGAAACAACCGCATCTGGCTGGGCAACACCGGCGACAAAGGCGCGTCCTTGCAGTTGAAGGACGCTCAAGGCCGGGTTCGCATGAGACTGATGGTCAGCGCCGACGGCAAGGCCGAAATCCAGATGCTGGACGACGCAGGCAAAGTCAGCAAGACGATCTCGCCGACCTCCAAGGAATAGCGCCCCGGCCTACCCGGCCACACCCAGGCCGGAAGCCGCCCGCACTTCCCGGTCGATGATGTTCGAATGGACGCGGTTGCGCCCCAGGGACTTGGCCCGGTACAGGGCCTGGTCGGCAGCCTTGACCAGGTCGACCGGCTCGGTCTCGAAGCGCACCGGCGCGAAAGCTTCGACCCCGGCGCTGACCGTCACGTGCCCGGTGGCGTTGCCGGGATGCTTGATGTTCAGCTCTTCGATCGCCGCCCGGATATGTTCGGCGACCGCCAGCGCCCCCGCCACATCCGTCCCCGGCAGTAGCACCGCCAGTTCCTCGCCGCCGTAGCGCGCGGCGATGTCGCCCGGCCGGTGCTTGTTGTCGGCAACCACCTTGCTGATCGCCTTCAGGCACTCGTCGCCGGCGGCGTGGCCGAAGATGTCGTTGTATTGCTTGAAGCAATCGACATCGATCATGATCAGCGCCAGCGAGCTGGCGCCGCGCATTGCCCGGCTGAATTCGTTATTCAAGCTCGCGTCAAAGTGCCGGCGATTGGACAGGCCGGTCATGCCATCCTGCATGGCCAGCCGCTCCAGCGTTTGATTCAAGGTCACCAGCGAATTGCGCGCACGCACCAGCTCAGCTTCCGCCTGTATCCGCAGATTAATCTGCCGCACCAGCCGTATTCCCAGCAAGCCTATCCCCAACACCAGGATGACGACGCCGCCGCTGGAGAGATACGCATCGGCCCGCCATTGGGCCAGCACCTCGTCCTTGGACAGCGCGGCGGAAACCACCAGCGGATATTGTTCCAAGCGGCGGTAGCTATTGATCCGTGTCACGCCGTCTTGCGCCGACGTAAAAATGACGGTATCGACCGGCGCCTTGGGCAAGTAATCGTGGAACAGGGGAAGCTTGGAAATATCCCGGCCCAGCGATTTTTCGTTGAACGGCCGGCGCACGAGCATGATGCCCTCATCCAGCGCCAGCTGAATTGCGCCGTCCTCGCCGATTTTGAAGCGCTGAAAAAACTTTTGGAAGTAATCCATATTGATGGTCGCCAGCACCACCCCGCCAAAGGCGCCGTCCGGCAGATTGAAGCGGCGCGACACCGTGATAATCCAATCGCCGGTTGATTTGCTGCGCAAGGGCGGGCCGATGTGCACGCCCCGATCCGCATGTTCACGGTGGTAGATGAAATACTCGCGATCCGAGTTATTTTTCCCCTTCAGCAGCACCTGTTGGGAATTGACCAGCCAGCGGCCATCGTCGCCGTAGACAAATATGCCGTGCAGCTGCGGCAACTCCGCGACGCGTTGCACCAGCAGCTTATGGAAGCGGTCGAGCTCAAGCTCCAGCTTGCCGTCGTTTTCGAGTCGTTCCACCAGCCCGACCAGGACCGTATCGGCTTCCTTGATCGTGTCATAAGCATGCTGCCCCACGGCCTCCGCAAGGTTGGCGGCGGCGATTTTCGATTCGCTCAGTTGCACGCTGCGGGCGTGCGCAGTCAGCCATACCTGTACGCCGATCAGCGAGCTGCACACCAGGACCACAAAGAAGATGGCCAGGTACATGACAGGTAATCGTGGAGGGAGGCGGGCGAACGGCAACCCAAAGCGGCGTTCCGACATGTTGCTGAACATCATTGGTGTCACCTCGAAGAATGATCTACCGGGCAAGACGTTAAGTATGTGCGTTTTCTGCGCAGTAAAAACTCTCAAATAATCACACCACTTGCGCCATATCAGGTCGGAGCCATCAGGTACCTAAACTACATTTAAAAATCATTGAAATTCATGAATCATAAGGAAAATTATTTACATAAATACATTTTTGTAGTTGAATAACAAAATGCATATCCAATTCGAGACTTCCGCCGAACAACTCCCCCAGCGCTGCACACAAGGCATACGCTTTCGTTACCAGGGCGCGCCAGGGCTGCGCAGCGTCGCGCTGGCAGGCACTTTCAATTGCTGGGTGGGCGACGCCTGCCAGTTCGAGCAAGTAGCGCCCGGCCTTTGGGAAGGCACGCTGCCGATCGCCGCCGGCCGCCACCTGTACAAATTCGTCGTCGACGACACGCACTGGATACCGGATCCGGCCAATCCCTGGATCTCCGAGGACGGCCAGAACAATTCCTGCCTGACGGTCGACGAGCATGGGGACGTGCTGATGCGCCAGCGCGGGCTGGACGCCGACGCGGCCGGCGCGATGTACCGCCGCCATCAGGCGCTGGCCAGTCCCGCGTGGTTGCACGAGGCGGTGATCTACCAGCTGTCGGTGCCCGCATTCGGCGGCGATTTCGACGGCGTGCGCGCCCGCCTCGACTATCTGGAGCAACTGGGCGTCAGCGTGATCTGGATGATGCCCATCCACCCGATCGGCCATCGCGGACGGCGCGGCACGCTGGGCGATCCCTACGCCGTGCTAGATTTCGACGCGATCGATCCGGCACTGGGCGACGAGGCCGCCCTGCACGCGCTGGTCGACGCCATCCACGCGCGCGGCATGCGCATGGTGTTCGACTGGACGCTGAACCGCAGCAGCGCCGACCATCCCTGGACCGCCGCCCATCCCGACTGGTACACCCGCGACGCCGACGGCCAGGTCTACTACGCGGTGCCGCAGCGCGAGTACTTCGCCGGCTTCGATTTCAACAACCGCGAACTGCGCGGCAACCTGCTCGCTTCGATGCAGCGCTGGGTCGGTCGCTACGGCTTCGACGGCTTGCGCTTCGACGATTCCGACATCACGCCCGTCGATTTCCTGGCCGAGATCCGCATCGCGCTGGCGGCGCTGAGGCCCGACATCGCGCTGATCTCGCAGTCCTACGACGAATTCCATCACCTGCACAGTTGCGACCTGACCTATGAAGGCGGCACGCGCGAAATGCTGCGCCGCGTGGCCTGCGGAGAGGCCGACGCGCACGCCTTTGCCCAGTACTGGAAGGAATCGACCTACAGCTTCCCGCGCGGCGCGCTGCGCATGCGCTGGCTGGAAGACAAGGAACAGCCGCGCGCCAGCAAGATGCTCGGCGCCGGCGCCCATCGCGCGGCGGCGGCGCTGCTGCTGACCATGGATGGCGTGCCGCACATCCTGATGGGCCAGGAGTTCGACGAACCCAGCTGGCGCGACTGGACGGTGCTGTTCGACCGCTACCGGCTCGACTGGAGCGCCTTCAACCCCGACATGCACAGCCACTACCGCGCCTTGCTGGCCTTGCGGCGCGCGCATCCGGCCTTGCGCCAGGGCACCACCGCGTTCATCGGGGAGCTACCGCCAGGCGTGATCGGCATGCGGCGCGGCGATGGCGACGGCGCCGTCACCGCGCTGGCCAATCTGTCGGACCAGCCGGTGACGCTGGCGACTTCGGCCGGCCCGATCCTGTACGCCGATGGCTGGGACCAGGCGCACGGCAAGCTGGCCGCACATGGCTGCCTGATCCGCGCCTGCTGAAGGGTTGTTTTCTACAATACGACGATGCACGCGCCGCGTATCGTCGCTCCGGCATGATTCATTCTTACCGGAGACCCACAATTATGAGCATCCTGATTTCCATGGCAGCCTTCGCCCTGGCTTCGTCAATCACCCCCGGCCCGGTCAACATCGTCGCCCTCAGCAGCGGCGCGCAGCATGGCTTTCGCGCCAGCATGCGCCACGTCACCGGCGCCACCGTCGGCTTCACCGCATTGCTGCTGCTGACCGGCCTGGGCCTGCATGAATTGCTGATCCAGCTGCCGGCCTTGACGCGGGCGATACAACTGGCCGGCGTGGCCTTCCTGCTGTTCATGGCGTGGAAGCTGGCGCGCGACGACGGCGCACTGTCGCCAGCCGGCGACGCCAAAGGCCCCTCGCTGGCGGCCGGCGCGGCCATGCAATGGCTCAATCCCAAAGCGTGGGTGGCGTCGGTGGCGGGCATGGGCGCGTTTGCCGCCGACGGCGACGCGGTGCTGGTGTGGCAGTTCGCGGCGCTGTATTTCGTGATCTGCTACCTGTCGATCGCCTGCTGGGCCTATGCCGGCACCTTCCTGCGCCGGCGCCTGAGCGATCCCGCCGTCATGCGCTGGTTTAACCGCGCCATGGCGCTGCTGCTGGCGGCCAGCGCCGCCTACCTGCTGCTCAGCGCAGGTACTGTCCCGGTGTCGCCGCCAGCAATTGCTTGAAGATGCGCTGGAAATGCGCCTGGTCGACAAAGCCCGTCTCCAGTGCGACCTCGGCAATCGCCCTGCCCTCCTTGAGCAAGCCGCGCGCCAATTGTATGCGGCGGTTCAGCAGGTAGGCGTGCGGCGTCATGCCGTAGCGCTTCCTGAAGGCGCGGATCAGGTATGAGGGTGAGAGTCCGGACGCGCCGCAAATATCCTCCAGCTTCAGCGCCGCCGCGCAATTGTCGTTGATGTAGTCGGCCGCGCGTTCGAGCTTGCGGTTGGCCTCGTGCTCGACCATGGCGGCCGGATCGAGGCTGGACTGGACCTGCTCGAAGAAGGTCACGGCCGCGCACTGCCGCAGCAGATGGTCGGAGCCGCCGGCCGTCAACACCTCATAAAACTGGTTGAATCCCGCATACAGCGCAGGCGCCGTGCTCATGGTCGCCGCGAAAGGGCGGAAGTCGCAATTGGCGCTGAAGCCCCACTCCTGCTGCAAACCGGCCAGCCAGCCGCGGTCGACATACAGCATGCGATACGACCAGGTCTCGTCGCCCGCCGGGTTGCAGGCATGGACGTCGCCCGGATTCATCAGCACGACGGCGCCCGGCCCCACCTGCTGGCGCGACGCCTGGTTGAGGTAGTTGGTGTGTCCGTCGCGGATCACGCCGATCGAAAAAGTCTCGTGCGAGTGCCGGGCGTAGCCAAGCTTGCGCCCGTCGCCGACCGCCCGCGCCTCGATGTAGGGCAGGTTGGCGTCCCGCCAGAAACGGGGACCAGGCTTGGAGTTCGGACGCGGCATTCAGCCAGCATACCCCATTCCAAAAATTAATTCATTTCAATGTTGACATCTTAAACAGTGCCGGCGTTATACTTCACTACAACACCTAATCACAAAGGAGATAACCATGAAAAACCCTACCCGCCTGTCCCTGCTGCTGTCCGCCCTGGTCATGGCCAATGCCGCCGTCGCCGCCACGCCCGCCGAGCAGACCGCTGCCCTGTTCGCCCCTTATGCCAAGGCCGATGCGCCGGGTTGCGCCGTCTCCGCCTGGCGCGACGGCAAGCCGCTGCTGGCACAAGGCTACGGCG
This sequence comes from Duganella sp. S19_KUP01_CR8, assembly GCF_036688705.1. Classification (NCBI taxonomy): domain Bacteria; kingdom Pseudomonadati; phylum Pseudomonadota; class Betaproteobacteria; order Burkholderiales; family Oxalobacteraceae; genus Duganella; species Duganella sp. S19_KUP01_CR8. The sequence goes on from NZ_JAQQPR010000021.1 coordinate 90,067, forward strand.
CCGCCAGCCTTGAGCACGGCGTCGCCATCGACGCCCAGCGCACCGTCTTCGACATCGGCTCGACCTCGAAGCAATTCACCGCCGCCGCCATCCTGCTGCTGGTGCAAGACGGCAAGGTCAAACTGGGCGACGACATCCGCCGCTACCTGCCTCAGCTGCCGGACTACGGCACCCCGATCACCGTCGACCACCTGCTGCACCACACCAGCGGCCTGCGCGACTACTTGATACTGCTGAACCTGCGAGGCGTGGCCCTGGGCGACGTCAGCAGCAATGCCGAGGCCGTGGCCGACGTCGCGCGCCAGCAGGGCCTCAACTTCCAGCCCGGCACCGCCTACTCCTACAGCAACACCGGTTATATGCTGCTGGCCCAGATCGTCGAGAAGGTCAGCGGCGGTAGCCTGGCCGCCTTCGCCAAGGCGCGCATCTTCGATCCGCTGGGCATGAACGATACCCGCATCCACGACGACCACGACGCAGTGGTGCCGCACCGCGCCAGCGCCTACCGTCCAAACGGACCCGCCAGCTTTGCGCTGCTGATGTCGAACTGGGAACATACCGGCGACGGCGCGGTCCAGTCCACGCTGGTCGACCTGGCCAAGTGGGACGCCAATTTCTACCAGCCTAAAGTAGGCGGCGCCCAGCTGGTCGAGCAGATGCAGGCCGTAGGCAAGCTCAACGACGGCACCGTGCTGAACTATGGACGCGGCCTGATGCTGGACAGCTATCGCGGCCTGGACGTGGCCTCCCATTCCGGCTCCTTCGCCGGCTACAAGGCGGAACTGCTGCGTCTGCCCAAACTGAAGCTGGGCGTGGCCGTGCTGTGCAACCGTCCCGACCTGGACCCGAGCAGCCTGGCACGCCGGGTGGCCGACATCTACGCCGCCGGCGAGTTCCCGGTAGCGGCGGCGGACACCGAGCTCAAGCCTGTGGAACTGGCCGATCCGGCCCGCTACGCCGGCGTGTACTGGAACCAGCGCGAAGGCATGCTGCGCCGCGTCGAGGCACTGGACGGCAAGCTGTGGTACACCGGACCGGGCATGAAGCAGGAACTGCTGCCGGTCGGCGAAGGCAGCTTCATGCGCGACCCTCAACGCACGGCCAAGCCGGCCGTCATCACCGAGCGCACGCTGGTGGTGGAGCGTCCGGGCGAACCGGCGGCCCGCTTCGAACGGGTCACCGCCGGCAGCATGACGCCGGAGCAGCTGGCCGCCGTCGCCGGCACCTACGACAGCGCCGAACTGAACGCGACCTTCGTGCTGAAACTCAAGGACGGCAAGCTGTGGATGACGACGCCGCGCTTCGGTGAGCAGCCGATGAACAATGTGTTCGCCGACGCCTTCGGCGCCAGCGGCATCGTGGTCCGGCTGCAACGCGACAAGGCCGGCAAGGTGACCGGCATGGTGGCCTACGTCGGCCGCGCCAACGGCATGAAACTGGTGCGCCGGGGCTAAGCAGTCAGGCGAACATGGCCTGCACCTGCTTGAGATACCGCGCGCTGACCCGCACGGTATCTCCCTGCGTCAGGCGCACCGCGTCATAGCCGTCGCTGTCGCTGCGCAGGCCGGCGATGGCGCTGCGTCGCACCACGGCGGTCCGGTGCACCCGCACCCACTCCTGCTCCGGCAAGCGTTCGACGATGGCGGTGATGGTGCCGCGGTGCAGGACCACCCGCCCGGCCAGATGCAGTTCGACATAATTTCCGGCCGCGCCTAGCCACATCACATCGTCGATGGCGATGCGTTCCAGGCCGGCGGCGGTGCGCACCACCACCTGCTGCAAAGCCGGCGCGCTGTAGCCGGCCTCGTCGGCCGCGCGGTCGCGCAGATAGGCCTGCACCGCGCTGTTCATCGCCGCCTGCTGGTTCAGCTCCAGCATCAGGGCCGCGCGCCGCAGCATCAGGTCGAAGCGCTCGTCGTCGCAGGGCTTGAGCATATAATCCAGCGCGAAGATATCGAAGGCGCCCAGCACCTGCTCGTCGTAGGCGGTGACGAACACGATCAGCGGCGCGCCCGGCCGCTGGCACAGCTCGCGCGCGAACGCCAGCCCGGACTGCCCCTTCATCTGGATGTCGATCAGGATCAGGTCTACCGGCCCGGCCCGCAAGCGCGCCCGGGCCTGCTCGCTGGAACGGCACGATTCCAGCAAGCGCCATTGCGGCCGCCGGGCCAGCAGCCATTCCAGGTTGGCGATGGCCGGCTGTTCATCGTCGACGATCAAGACCGTCTTCGGCCGGGCCGTCGACGGAGAAGCGTGGTTCGATAGCATGGTGGTGTTCATCGGCGTCCATGTGTAGATTCCTGCTGCGATGGCATAAACTTAATCTTAATTCAATTATTTTAATTGTTTTCCTACCGTTGTCGATGTAACATTTTTTCCTCTTTTACCGCCACTTAATCTGAGGAAGTCATGATTTTTGTCAAACGCCTATCCATAGCCATCGCCCTGTGCGCCACCGTCGGCGCCGTCCAGGCGGCGCAAGTCGACGCGCCGGTCGCCAGCAACGCCTACATCACCCGCAACAATCTGGATTGGGCATGGGCGTCGCCGCTGCCCGCCTCGAGCGGCCTGGACCTGTCCTACCAATCGCAATTCGGCTGGCGCCTGCCGACCGCTGCGGAGCTGGCCAACGCCCCGCTGGCCACCGACTTCATTTTCGCCGGCGCCAACGTGCCGCTGGGCGGCACGGATCCCATGACCGGCGCCAACTTCTCCGCGATCAACGGCCAGCTGACCGGCGCCGCCGCCTGCGCCTCGCCCTACTTCAGCAACAGCTACAGCCACTGCGACTGGCAGGACGGCCTGGGCCAGCCATACGGCCCGTGGGCCGGCACACCGGGCGCCCCTTCCTTCGGCGATCAGCTGGTGGTGCGCGCCGTGCCGGAAGCGGACACCTACGCCATGCTGCTGGCCGGCCTGGGCGTGGTCGGCGTGGTGGCCCGCCGCCGCCGGCCGACAGGCGCGCAAATGCAAAACTAGACGACTGGTCTAATTGTGTTATGATGCGTCCACCATGACCACAGAACACAACAACGTCCGCCAACACATCCTGGATACGGGCAAGACCATCATCACCGGCAAAGGCTTTGCCGGCGTGGGCTTGAACGAGATCCTGACGGCGGCGGGCGTGCCCAAGGGCTCCTTCTACCACTACTTCAAGTCCAAGGAGTTGTTCGGCGAGGCGCTGCTGGACGACTACATCGAGCAATACCTGGCGCAGATGGAAGCCGTGCTGAGCCAGCCCGACCGGAGCGCCGCGCGCGCGCTGATGGACTACTGGGCCAGCTGGAACGACCTCGACGCGGACAGTTGCGACTGCCGCTGCCTGGTGGTCAAGCTCAGCGGGGAAGTGGCGGACATGTCGGAAGCCATGCGCGTCACCCTGCTGGAGGGCACCAACCGCATCGTCGCCCGCCTGGCGGTCTGCGTCGAACAGGCGCAGGCCGACGGTTCGCTGCGCCAGGTCGCCGACGCCAAGCTCACGGCGCTGGCCTTGTACCAGCTGTGGCTGGGCGCGGCCCTGCTGACCAAGCTGCGGCGCGAGCCCAGCGCACTGCACGCCGCCTGGCAAACCACGCTGGCCATGCTGCACCTGCCAGCCCACACCCAAGGGGGTCAAGTCTGACAATCGGACACGTGCCCAACCGTAGCAGCCACTAAGGCTGAGCACGTGTCCGAATGTCAGACTTGACCCTTGTTTTTTACCGCATCACTAGACGACCAGTCTAATAACAGGAGCTAGCATGAAGAATTTTGAATTCCACAACCCGACCAAGATCGTCTTCGGCGCCGACACCGTCGCCCAGTTGTCCAAGCTGGTGCCGGACGGCGCCCGCGTGCTGATCCTGTACGGCGGCGCCAGCGCCGAAAAGACCGGCACCCTGGCCGAAGTGCGCAGCGCGCTGGGCGCCCGCGCCGTCCGCGAGTTCGGCGGCATCGAACCCAACCCCAGCTACGAAACGCTGATGCGCGCGGTCGAACAGGTGCGCCGCGATGAGATCGACTTCCTGCTGGCCGTCGGCGGCGGCTCGGTCATCGACGGCACCAAGTTCGTCGCCGCCGCCGCGCTGTACGACGGCGAGCCGTGGGAGATCGCCCAGAGCGGCGGCGCCAAGGTGCGCCGCGCCCTGCCCTTCGGCGCCGTGCTGACCTTGCCGGCCACCGGCTCGGAAATGAACAACGGCGCCGTGGTCACCCACAAGGCCAGCCACACCAAGCTGCCGTTCCGCAGCCCGCTGCTGTTCCCGCAATTCTCGGTGCTCGATCCGTCCAAGACCTTCACGCTGCCGACCAGGCAAGTGGCCAACGGCCTGGTCGACGCCTTCGTCCACACGGTCGAACAATACCTGACCTATCCGGTGCAGGCGCTGGCGCAGGACCGCTTTGCCGAAGGCTTGCTGCAAACGCTGGTCGAGATCGCGCCGCAAGCGCTGGCCGCGCCCGACGACTACGCCACCCGCGCCAACCTGATGTGGACCGCCACCCTGGCGCTGAACGGCCTGATCGGCGCCGGCGTGCCGCAGGACTGGGCCACCCACATGATCGGCCACGAGCTGACCGCGCTGTACGACATCGACCACGCGCGCACGCTGGCGCTGGTGCTGCCGTCGCTGCTGGACGTGCAGCGCGCCACCAAGCGCGAGAAGCTGCTGCAATACGGTGAGCGCGTGTGGGGCATCCGCGACGGCAGCGACGAGCAACGCATAACCGCCGCCATCGCCCAGACCCGCGCGTTCTTCGAAGGCCTCGGCATCCCGACCCGCTTGTCGGCCTACCAGCTGGGACAGGAAGCGGTGGAAGCCGTGCTGGCGCAGCTGGCCGCGCACGGCATGACCAGCCTGGGCGAACACCGCGACATCGACCTGGCGCGCAGCCGCCGCATTCTTGAAGCTGCACTGTAAGCCCTCAACCTCACACACAAGGACACACCATGAACATCCTGATGGTACTCACCTCGCACGACCAACTGGGCGACACCGGCCACAAAACCGGCTTCTGGCTGGAAGAATTCGCCGCGCCCTACTACGCGCTGAAAGAAGCCGGCGCGCAACTGACGGTGGTCTCGCCGCTGGGCGGCCAGCCGCCGCTGGACCCGAAAAGCGATGCGCCGGAATCGCAAACCCCGGCCACCATCCGCTTCAAGGCCGACGCCGACGCGCAAGCCGTGCTGGCCCACACCGGCAAGCTGGCCGAGGTCTCGGCGGCCGACTTCGACGCCGTGTTTTATCCGGGCGGCCACGGCCCGCTGTGGGACCTGGCCGAAGACCGCGCCTCGATCGCGCTGATCGAAGCCATGCTGGCGGCCGGCAAGCCGGTGGCGGCGGTGTGCCACGCGCCCGGCGTGCTGCGCCACGTGAAGGCGGCCGACGGCAGCCCGCTGGTGCGCGGCAAGCAGGTGACCGGCTTCACCAACACCGAGGAGGAAGCGGTCGGCCTGACCAAGGTCGTGCCCTTCCTGGTCGAGGACATGCTGAAGGAACACGGCGGCATCTACTCCAAAGTCGCCGACTGGCAAGCCTACGCCGTCACCGACGGCCTGCTGGTCACCGGCCAGAATCCGGCCTCGTCGGAAGCGGCTGCGGCGGCCCTGCTCAAGCTGCTGGCCTGACGCGACCAGCATGCTGCACCGCCGCAAAAGTCGCTTGCCGCAGCGTTGATTCGGTGCAAAAATGATATCTCCATTGCCTTACCCCACCGGAGAACATGATGAGCTTACTGGATCAACTGGCAGGACAAGTACTGGGATCGCTGGGCGGCGGCCAGCAAGGCGAAGCGCAGCAAGGGAACTTGCTGTCGGGTGTGATGGCGATGATAGATAACGCCGGCGGCGTGCCGGCCGTACTGGAAAAACTCAAGCAAAGCGGCCTGGCCGACCAGGTCATGTCGTGGGTGGGCACCGGCGCCAACCAGGCCATTTCCGGCGGCCAGCTGGAGGATGCGTTGGGTTCGGACCAGCTGCAACAGATCGCCGGCCAGGCCGGCATCGATCCGCAGCAGGTGTCGTCCGGCCTGGCCAGCCTGCTGCCGCAGATTATCGATCAGCTGACGCCGCACGGCGAAGTGCCGGCCGACGGCCTGCTGGCGCAAGGCCTTAACCTGCTGAAGGCGCGCCTGAGCGCCTGATCACCACATCAGATCGTCTGGGATCTGGAAGGCGGCGTACGGATCGTCTTCCTCCACCGCGGTGGTGCTCTTGTTGACGCGCACCACCAGCGTGGCGTCGCGCTCGGCGATCTTGTCGGCGATCACGCGCGGCACCAGCTCGGCCACGCCGTTCAGCACCACGATCACCAGGCGGCCGGCCACCAGATGCTCGCGCACCGCCGCCGTCACGAACATGCGCTCGATCTTGCTGCCGTGCGTGTAGTTGTAGGCGATGTCGCCGTTGCGGCCCTTGTCCTGGCGGTTCTGCTGCACCATCTGCGCGATCTGCGCCAGGATGGCTTTCTGCTGCGCCGCCGCGTCGCGCTGCGCGTTCAGTTCGCGGTTGCGCTCGGCCAGCTTGCGCTGCGCCTCCTGCGCGGCCAGCTTGGCTTCGTCGACGCTCTGGGTGCCGGAGCGGCGCTCTTCCTTCTTCTGCTTGCTCTTTTCCTGATTGGCGACCTTGACCTTGTTCTTGGCCACCAGGCCGGCCTTCAGCAATTGATCTTGTAACGAAACCATGTGTACCACTCCATAAAAAAAGGTCCGCCGCCCCTTGCGGAGCCGCGGACCTCATTATAGCTGCGGCGTGCCGCTTAGAAGCGATAGTTCAGCGAGGCGGCGAAGGTGCGGCCCAGCTGGCTGAACTGCGAACCATCGTAGGTCACCATCGAGTAGCGGCCGTCGAAGGTGATCGAGTTGTATTGCAGCTCGTACGGAGTCATGCCAGTGACGGCATCTTTGACCTTGCTGTCCAACAGGGCTTGTCCGGCCGAGTTGAGCGCCTTCATGTTCCACTTCGGCGTGACGTTCAGGATGTTGTTGACATTGAACGACAGGGTGACGTTCTTGGCCACGTTGTAGTTGAACGCGAAGTCGGTGACCACCTTGGTCTTGAACTCCACTTCCAGGTTGCTGTCCAGGCCGGCGTTGCGGAAACGGGTAGGACCGAACATGGTGTTATTCAGCGAGAAGTTGAAGTCGCGGTAGTCAAGATCCGCGCCGAAGATGGTCTTGAACTTCGGACGCGACGTGAACATCAACGCTTCCTGGGTCGGATCGAGCACGGACTGGTTCGCCGCCGCCACCGTCGATGGATTGTTGACGTTGCCCTCACGCTCGTTTTTCAACGACAGGTTGCCCGACAGGTTCAGCGTCACTTTGCCTTCGCCCAACGGCAAGTTCTTGCGCGACATCACATAGTCGATGCCCGAAGTACGGCTGGTCAATGCATTGGCGAAGAAGCTCACCGACACGATGCCGTTGGCGTTCAACACCTGATCGAGCGGGCTGGCCTTCACGCAAGCGTCTTGCTTGACCGGATCGGTTTCGTTACAGGCCGGCACAATTTCCTTGCCGAGCACGATACGGTTCTTCACCTTGATGTTGTAGTAATCGACCGTGATGCTGGTGTTGTTGTCAGGCTTCAGACCCAGGCCCAGCGTGATGTTGTTCGACTTTTCGGCCTGCAGTTTCGGCACGCCCAGCGCCGCAGCTTCCTTGGACACATTGTTGACCAGGCCGGAGACCTGAATGCCCTTGCCCGGCACGAAAGAGTACTGCGCTTTCTGCGTGTAGATCTGCGCCAGCGATGGCGCGCGGAAGCCGGTCGATGCCGACGCGCGCAGGGTCAGCTGCTCGCTGACTTTCAGGCGCGACGACAGCTTCCAGACGAACGCGCTGCCGAAGTCGCTGTATTTCTCGTAGCGGCCGGTGCCGTCGACCAGCAGGCTGTCGCTGATATCCCAGGTCGCGCCGCCGTACACGCCGTAGTTCGAGCGCGAGGTCGGGAAGGAATTGCGCGGATCGTTGCCGGCGAAGGAATCGGCACCGGTGCCGACATACGACGCTTCTTCGCCAGCGATCGTCTTGAATTTTTCATGACGGATTTCGGTACCGGCATACGCGCTGACGGTCGACGCCACCTGCTTGGATACGTCGCCATTGAACACGAAATGTTCGAACTTCACGCCGCCGGCGTTGAAGTGCGTCGGCGAGGCAGCGCCCAGGCTGCGATTGACCGAGTTGCCGACTTCATAGCTTTGCTCATTGCCGCCGTAGGTCAGGCTCAGGTCCGTGCCCCAGCCGCCCAACAGGAATTTCATGCCGCCGGTGGCGTTGTAGTCATCGAGCTTGCCGATAAAGGTCGGCACGTAACCGAGGTAAGGGCTGCCGGCCGGATGCAGCAGTCCGTAGTCGGTCGGACGCCAGTACGGCGTGCGATAGTTGGCATAGCTGTCGACCTGCTTGTGCACATACGCCGCGTTGCCGTAGACCGACACGTCGTCGCTCAATTCGTAGCGGCTGTTGACCAGGGCTTTTTGCGCGGACGTGGCAGGCGAGCCGTTGATGTTGCCAGCATCGGGTTTGATCTTCAGGAACGCTTGCGCCTCGGCCAGCGTGCCGCCCAGCGTATCGGGCTCGGCCCGGGCATCCACCAGGCCAGGGCGGTTGGACAGCCCTACCCGGGAAAGGTCGAGCGTGTAGTTGACAAAGCCCCGATCGCCCAGCGCTACGCCCTGGTTCAGGCTCAGGCCGCCCATCTTGCCGTCGCTCTCATGGGTGATGCCGGCGCGCGCGGTGAGCGAACCGCCCTCGGCGTTATCCTTGAGGATGATATTGACCACGCCGGCGATGGCGTCGGAACCGTACTGGGCCGAGGCGCCGTCGCGCAGTACTTCAATGCGCTTGATCGCGTCTTGCGGAATGGCGGAAATGTCGGAGCCGCTTTCACCACGGCCCGGCGAGGTCTGCGTGTAGACCAGCGAGCTGGCGTTCTTGCGTTTGCCGTTGATCAGGATCAGCACACGGCTCGGTCCCATATTGCGGATTTCATACGGGTCGAGCAGCGACGTGGCGTCGTTGACCGGAGTTTGCACCGTATTGAAAGAAGGCACGCGGAATTGAAGCGCTTTATCGAGCGACGCCTGGCCGGTCTTGCTGAGCTCGCGCGAGCCGATGATATCGACTGGCACTGGCGTATCGACCATGGTGCGCTGGGCGCCGCGGCTACCGGTGGAAACAATCACCACTTTCTGGATATCGTCCGGCGTCGCATCGGCCGCGGCGGCAGTTTGCGCGGCGGCGGCTGGGGCGACGGCGGTCGCCTGGGCTTGGGCCTGGGCCAGGACGTATGGGCTGGCGGACAACAACAACGCTGCAAATGGGAAATTCTTCTTCATGTGCGATCTCTTTTATTTTCGTAATGTTGAGTAGCTGTTGATAGCAACGTGGAAGTTATCCGACGATTGTTGCTACGGCTGAATGTATAGACATCATTACTAACCGTCTATTGTTTCCACTAAACTTCGCCATGAATCCAGATTCATGCGGCAAATTAACAACTATGAAAACGTTTTCCCATTGGCATTTAAACATTGTTTCCAGGTGCGGGAGCGGCGCTCAGGCCGGCTTGCGGCGGCGCGCCGGCTTGGCCGCCGCCGGCGGTGCCGCCAGCGATGCCAGCGAGGCCCGCAAGGTCATCGTCACCGGGTAGCCGCGCGTGACGGGGCGCTGCAGGTCGTAGCAGCTGTTGAGCAGCGCGTTGATGCCGTTCTGGGTCATCTCGCGCCACGGCATGTGCACCGTGGTCAGGCGCGGCGCCGAGAATTCCGCGCTGGGCGTATCGTCGTAGCCGATCACCGACAGCTCGTGCGGCACGCGGATGCCGGCCTCCTGGAAGTACGACAGCGCGCCCACCGCCATCTCGTCGTTGGCGCAGAACAGCGCGCTGCACGGGTGCCTGGAGTCCATCAATTCCTTGGCCGCCGACCAGCCGCCGGCCGGCGAAAAGTCGCGCTCGGTCAGCCACAGCTTGGCGGTGTCGACGCCGTTGGCCTGCAGCTCGGCGAGGAAGGCGTTGACCCGCACCACGTTGTCGGGCAGGCTGGCCGGTCCGGCCACCACGGCGATCTGCCGGTGTCCATGGTCGAGCAAGGCGCGCGCCGCCATCCGTCCGCCCAGCGTGTGGTCGACCGTGAAGCACTGGCCGGCGATGTTGTCGAAGCTGTGGTTGAGCACCACCATGCGGTTGTGCTTGAAGCGCAGCGCGGCGATGTCTTCCTCTTGCAGCACATTGGTCATCAGGATCAGGCCGTCGCAGCCGCGTTCGATCAGGAAGGCGATGCCCTCGATCGCCTGCTGGCGCGCGCCGCCCAGGCCGGCGCCGAAGGCCACCACCATGTGCAGGCCGGCGGTGCGCAGTTCGTTGTCGATGATCTGCAGGATGGGCGTGTAGAAGGTGCCGCTCAGCACCGGGATGTACACGCCTATCATCTGGCTGGAGCCCGACAGCAGCGTGCGCGCCGCGTGCGAGGGCCGGAAGTCCAGCTGCTCGATGGCCGCCTTGACCTTCGCCAGCGTGGCCGGCGATACCGAACCCTTGCCGCTGACGACGCGCGAAGCGGTTCCCAGTCCTACACCCGCGAGGCGGGCTACGTCTTTGATGGTGGCCACGGCTGGTGCATTTTCACGTAGGTCATGATGGTTAGAAAAGTGTCGGTCCAGTACAGCCGGCGGTGCGCCGCCAGGTAGCGCACCAGCTCCTCGTGCGCGGCGTTCGAAGTGCTCAGGTAGTCGCCGCCGATGCCGTGGAAAGTGAAGTTGACCATGGTCCCCTGCCGCCCCGCCCGCTCGACGATGGCGATCAATTCCTTGCCGCTGAGGCCGACCGGCGCCAGCACCGTCACCGCATGCGGATCGAGCGCCGCCATCGACGCCGTCACCCCATCGCCGCCGCCCACCTTGATCGCCACGAAGGCCGGCGCGATCAGCGGCAGGTAGTTCACGCCGTTGGCCTGCGTGTCGCCGCAGGGCACGGTGTAGGTGCGCGGGCGCTTGCCGTCGATGGCGTACAGCATGGTGTTGGCGGCCAGCACCTGGTCGCGCATCTGCTCGGCGCTGGTGGTGTCGAGGTTGCGCTGCGGCTGCACCCAGTCGTGGCCCGGCGCCGCCAGCGAACACTGGTGGAACAGGCTGTGGTTGCCCAGCTCATGGCCGTGCCTGGCCGCGCTGCGCCACGCTGCCATGCGCCGGTCGACCGTGGGATTGGACAGTTGCAAATAGAAGCTGCCCTTCAGGCCGTACTTGTCCAGCGTCGGGATGGCGTGGTCGAGCTGCGAATCGAGGGCGTCGTCGTAGGCCAGGCTGACGGCCGCGCGGGCGCCGTGCGGCCAGGCCGAAGCCGGGGCCGCCGTCACCGCCGTCGCCACGCTCAGGCAGACCATGCCCAGCGCAAGAAAATGGAGTCTATGCATGCAAAGTGTCTCTTTTTGGAAACGTTCCCAGACATGGTGCACGGGTTGATTTCCTCTGTCAACGAAAACCGGGGCCTGCTTATGCGGCATTGCAAATTGACTTTGAAATTCGTTCGGTGCTATATTTGCCACACGAAATGGAAACCTTTCCAAATCTGGGTCGGGGAAAGTGGCAAAGCGAGCTGTTTATAAAAACACAGGAGATAACATGCATTATCCAAAGGCACGACAGAAACTAATGAGCCTGGCGGTGGCCAGTGCCTGCGCGACGGCGGCCGGGCAGGCACTGGCGCAGGAAGCATCCGTCAAGGCAGCTGAACCGGAAGTCCAGAGCGTGGTCGTTACCGGCCTTCGCCAGAGCTTGCTGTCCTCGATGAACCTGAAGCGCAATTCCGACGGCATTGTCGACGGCATCGTGGCCGAGGACATCGGCAAGTTCCCCGACACCAACCTGGCCGAATCGCTGCAGCGCATTTCCGGCGTGTCGATCGACCGCTCGATCGGCGAAGGCTCGAAGATCACCGTGCGCGGCGTCGGCCCCGACTTCAACCTGGTGCTGCTGAACGGCCGCCAGATGCCGACCTCCAACCTGGGCGACCTCAACGGCCGCGCCTTCGACTTCGCCAACCTGGCGTCGGAAGCGATCTCCCAGCTGCAAGTGTACAAAACCAGCCGCGCCGAAAACGCGACCGGCGGCATCGGCGCCACCGTCAACGTGATGACGGCGCGGCCGTTCGACCGTCCCGGCATGCATTCGAGCGTGGGCGTCAAGGGCGTGTACGACAGCACCAACGGCAACCTGCCGGGCGACGTCAAGGCCAGCCGCTCGACCACGCCGGAGCTCTCCGGCCTGTACTCGAACACCTTCGACAACAACAAGTTCGGCGTGGCGCTGACCGGCAGCTACCAGGAACGCAACCTGGGCTACAACACCGCGGCCGTCTCCAACGGCTGGAAGGGCCCGTTCCGCGGCGATGAAAACACTTGGGGCACGATCCCTCAGGACGGCGCGATCAACCGCCCGACCGGCGCCAACCTGTACTCGGTGCCGCAAAACCTGAACTACAACTTCAACGGCGTCAAGCGCCAGCGCACCAACGCCCAGCTGACCTTGCAATACAAGCCGACCGACAAGCTGGTCACCACGCTGGACTACACCTACTCCGAAAACAAGATCCAGACCAAGCGCAACGATCTGTCGGCCTGGTTCAACTTCGGCCCGTCGACCAGCTCGTGGACCAGCGGCCCCGTCTCCAGCCCGCTGATCTACAAGGAAATCATCGCCCCCGGCAAGGACGGCATCGCCACGTCCGACATCGCCATGGGCGCGGCCGACTTCGCCACCAAGACGCAGAACAAGTCGCTGGGCTTCAACGCCGTCTGGAAGCCGACCACCGACCTGCGCTTCGAGCTGGACACCCACCACTCGACCGCCGAGTCCAAGGCCGACAGCCCCTTCGGTTCGAGCAACACGCTCGGCACGGCCAGCTTCAGCCGCGGCGACACCACGGCCGACTTCAGCCACGATTTCCCGGTGCTGAGCATCGTCGGCGCCGACTTCACCAAAGCGCCGCAGCAGGTCACCGGCTCGGTGTTCACCAACGGCTACATGAAGGGCGAAGTCGACCAGACCCAGGTCAAGGGCGCATGGAAAGTGCTGGAAGCGTCCGAGCTGAAATTCGGCGCCACCGCGTCCGAGGTCAAGAACCGCTCGGCCTTCTCCAACCAGCAGCGCGACACCTGGGGCGGCGCCACCAAGCCGTCCGACTATCCGGCCAGCGTGTTCCATCCGGCGTCGGTGGCCCAGTACTTCGACCATATCGACGGCAGCGGCAGCCCCAACCTGTTCAACCAGTTCTACACCTTCAACTTCGCCCAGGTGCGCCAGCTGGCGGCCAACGCCTCCGGCCTGCCGGCGCTGTACCTGCCGAAGACCACCTTCGACAACGACGCCCGCACCGCCGAGAAATCGAAGGCGGCCTACATCCAGTTCAACACCGACTGGGACACCAAACTGCCGATCCGTACCGCCATCGGCCTGCGCTACGAAACCACCGACGTCATCTCGACCGCGCTGGTGCCGGCCGCGGTCGGCATCAGCTGGGTGTCGCAGAACGAGTTGCCGATCACCTTCGGCGACCCGACCTTCACCACGCTGACCGGCAAGTACCACAACCTGCTGCCAAGCTTTGACTCCGACATCGAGATCACGCCGGACCAGAAGATCCGTTTGAGCCTGGGCGAAACCATCGGCCGTCCGCGCTACGACCAGATCCAGGGCGGCACCACGCTGAACTCGCTGACCCGCGCCGACGGCGGCACCGGCAACCAGGGCAATCCGGCGCTGAAGCCGGTCAAGTCCAAGAACCTGGACCTGTCCTACGAGTGGTACTACGGCAAGCAGAACTTCTTCTCGCTGGGCTACTTCCGCAAGAACCTGGAAAACTACGCCGGCCAGTCGCAGTTCAACGCCACGCCGTTCAACCTGCACACCCCGGTGGGCGGCCAGTATTGGAACGAAGCGCTGGCCAGTGGTTGCACCGGCGCCGACACCACCTGCATCCGCGACTTCATCTTCAAAAACCACAACGGCGCGCCGGGTGTGACGCGCGGCGCCGATGCCAACGGCCACGCCACCGGCACCATCGTCGGCCAGCCGAGCGATCCGATCGCCAACTTCAAGATCAACTCCTTCTCCAACCAGAAGGCGGCCAGCCTGAACGGCCTGGAGGTGAACTTGCAGCACATGTTCGGCAACAGTGGCTTCGGCGTGTCGACCAACTACACCTATGTGCACTCGGGCCTGAAGTACGACAACGCCAAGCTGGGCGAGCAGTTCGCGCTGGTCGGCCTGTCGAACTCGTCGAACGTGGTCGGCATCTACGAGGACAAGAACTTCACCGCCCGCCTGGCCTACAACTGGCGCGGCGAGTTCCTGTCGTCGACGTTTGACGGCTCCGGCCCGAATCCTCAGTACGTCGAGGCATACGGCCAGGTCGACATCAGCATCGGCTACAACTTCAACGACAAGCTGAGCTTCCAGTTCGAGGGCATCAACGTCGGCAACTCGATCCAGCGCACGCACAGCCGTACCCAGCAGCAGCTGGAATCGGTGACGCAGCAAGGTCCGCGTTACATGATAGGCGCCCGCTACAAGTTCTAACCGGTAGTTGATCGTTCCGGGGCCGCTGCCTGGCAGCGGCCCTTTTCGGTTAGACTTTAAGCCATCTCATCCTCAAATCAAGGCGAGTAATATGGTCCGACGCATTGTGATTGTGGGTGGCGGTTCCGCCGGCTGGCTCACCGCCGGCCTGATCGCCGCCGACCACCAGGGCTCGTCCCTGCACGTCACCCTGATCGAATCGCCCGATATCGCGCCCATCGGCGTGGGCGAAGGCACCTGGCCCAGCATGCGCGATACGCTGCGCCGCATCGGCGTGTCCGAAGCCGATTTCTTCCGCGAGTGCGACGCCTCGTTCAAGCAGGGTTCGCGCTTCAACCGCTGGGTCAATGGTGCAGACAACGACTACTACTTCCATCCCTTCGTGCTGCCGCAAGGCTACGGCGAAGTGAACCTGCCGGAGCAATGGCAAGCGCAACACCCGAACATCCCGTTCGCCGACCTGGTCAGCTACCAGCCGCACCTGTGCGTCAACGGCCGCGCGCCCAAGCAGGTGGTGACGCCGGAATTTTCCTCGGTGGCCAACTACGGCTACCACCTCGACGCCGGCAAGTTCGGCGCCTTCCTGCGCAAGCACTGCCTGGAAAAACTGGGAGTGCACTACGTGCCGGACAACGTCGTCGGCATCGCCAGCCACGACAACGGCGACATCGCCGCGCTGCAAACGCAGACGCACGGCGCGCTTGAGGGCGAGCTGTTCATCGACTGCACCGGCATGCAATCGCTGCTGCTGGGCAAGCACTACGAGGTGCCTTTCATCTCGCAGAAGCATGTGCTGTACAACGACTCGGCGCTGGCGGTGCAGATCCCCTACCCCGACGACAACTACCCGATCGCCTCGCAGACTTCTTCCACCGCGCAAAGCGCCGGCTGGATCTGGGACATCGGCCTGCCGACCCGGCGCGGCGTCGGCCACGTGTATTCCAGCGCCCACATCGGCGATGACCAGGCCGAGGCCGAGCTGCGCCGCTACATCACCGCCACCAGCGGCCCGCAGGACATTCCGCAACCGCGCAAGCTCAGCTTCAACCCCGGCTACCGCGAGCGCTTCTGGCACCGCAACTGCGTGGCCATCGGCCTGTCGGCCGGCTTCATCGAGCCGCTGGAAGCATCCGCCCTGGCGCTGGTGGAAATGTCGGCCGCCATGGTCAGCGACGAGCTGCCGGCCACGCGCGCGGCGATGGACATCGTCGCCCAACGCTTCAACGAAGCCTTCAGCTACCGCTGGGAACGCGTAATCGATTTCCTCAAGCTGCACTACGTGCTGAGCCAGCGCCGCGACAGCGACTACTGGCGCGACAACACCGCCACCGTCCCCGAGCGGCTGAACGACTTGCTGACCTTGTGGCGCCACCGCGCACCGTCGCGCAACGACTTCAACCGCATCGAGGAAGTGTTCCCATCGGCCAGCTACCAGTACGTGTTGTACGGCATGGGCTTCCGCAGCGAATTCATGAACCCGCAGCCACGGCAAGCAGCGCTGGCCGACGGCTATTTCCGCGAGGCGGCCGCGCTGACCCACAAGATGCTGGGCGCGCTGCCGGACAACCGCGAACTGATCAACCACATCAAGCGCCACGGCTTGCAGAAAATCTAAAACATGAGAGACCACATGTCGAACACCGTATTGCTCAACAATGTAGACCACAAGGATCTGCGCGTCATCACCCGCCACGGCGCGCAGTTCGGCGACCGCCAGATGTCGGCCGTCACCTTCCCGTCCGAATTCCGCGACGTGCAAGCCTGCTACCCCATCGTCTTCCGCAAGACCACGGACGGCCTGGGCTTCGAGCCGATCGCGCTGTTCGGTTTCCAGGAAGAGGAAAACCTGTTCCTCAATGGTGAACGCTGGGACGCGCCCTACGTGCCGATGATGATAGCGCGCCAGCCCTTCATGATAGGCGTCAACGGCAGCGAGCTGATGGTGCACATCGACGTCAACAACCCGCGCATCAGCCGCACCGAAGGCGAGCAAGTGTTCATGCCGCACGGCGGCAACAGCGAGTTCCTGGAAAGGTCCAGCTCGATGCTGCTGGCCATCCACCAGGGCCTGCAGGAAACGCCTGCCCTGCTGGCCGCGCTGCTGCAGCACGAGCTGCTGGAAAGCTTCGTGCTCGACGTCGAACTGAACGACGGCTCGCAGAACCGCCTGGTCGGCTTCTACACCATCAACGAAGACAAGCTGTCGGCGCTGGGCGCGGACGCCGTGGCCGCGCTGCACCAGGCCGGCCACCTGCACAGCATCTACATGGTGCTGGCCTCGCTGTCCAACTTCCGCATGCTGATCGACCGCAAGAACGCCGCCCATGCCTGAAGCCCTGCGCGAGATCAACGGCCTGGGCGTCAACGACCTGGGCGACGACATCCTCAATTCCACCGAACCAGTGGTGCTGCGCGGCCTGGCCGCCAGCTGGCCGATGGTACGCGCCACGCTGGCATCCGAACGCGGCGGCGACGCCTACCTGCGCAGCCACTACCGCGACGCCACGGTCGGCGCCATGCTGGGACCGCCGGAAGCGGGCGGCCGCTTCTTCTACAACGCCGACATGAGCGGCTTCAACTTCTACCCGGTGCACGCCAAGCTGACCGCCGTGCTGGACGAGATCGAGGCCAAGCGCCACCATGCCACGCCGGCCACCGTCTACGTCGGCTCGACCACGGTGGACACCTGCCTGCCCGGCTTCCGCGAACAGAACGACATCAACCTCGGCGGCCGCGACGCGCTGGCCAGCATCTGGATCGGCAACCGCAGCCGCATCGCCGCCCACTACGACGTGCCGGACAACCTGGCCGTGGTGGCGGCCGGCCACCGCCGCTTCACCCTGTTCCCGCCGGCGCAGCTGAAGAATCTGTACGTCGGCCCACTGGACTTCACGCCGGCCGGCCAGGCCGTCAGCCTGGTGGACCTGCTGAACCCGGACTTCGACACGTATCCGAAATTCGCCGAGGCGCTGGCTCACGCGCGCACCGCCGAACTGGAACCGGGCGACGCCATCTTCATCCCCAGCATGTGGTGGCACCACATCGAGGCGCTGGACCCGTTCAACGTGCTGGTCAACTACTGGTGGCGCCAGTCGCCCGACTACATGGACACGCCGACCAGCGCGCTGATGCTGGCTTTCCTCACCATGCGCGACCTGCCGGCGGCGCAGCGCAAGGCCTGGCAGGAGATCTTCCGCCACTACATCTTTGAAGCCGACGAGACCACGGCCGCCCATATTCCCGAGCACGCCCGCCATGTGCTGGCGCCGCTCAACGACGAGGCCGCGCGCGTGCTGCGCGCCCAGACACTTAAAAAAATGAACCGCTAAGGAGACCACGATGAACCCTGCCACCCGAGATCCCAACAAGCGCCGGCCGGTGCACCGCGTCGTCATCGTCGGCGGCGGCACCGCCGGCTGGATGGCGGCCGCCGGCATCGCCAAGGTGCTGGGCAAGCGGCTCGACATCAAGCTGATCGAGTCCGACGAAATCGGCACGGTGGGCGTCGGCGAAGCCACCATCCCGACGCTGATGAATTTCCACAATCTGCTGGAAATCAACGAGCAGGAATTCATGGCCGAGACCCAGGCCACCTTCAAGCTGGGCATCAGCTTCGAAGGCTGGCGCAACGTCAAGGAAGACTACATCCACTCCTTCGGCATGACCGGCACCGACCACTGGACCGCCGGCTTCCAGCACTTCTGGCACAAGGGCGTCGAGCGCGGCCTGGCCGGCGACTACGGCGACTACTGCCTGGAGCTGAAGGCCTCGCTGGAAAACCGCTTCGCCCACCTGCCGGACAACGGCATGAACTACGCCTACCACCTGGACGCCAGCCGCTACGCCAAATACCTGCGCCGCCTGAGCGAGCCGCGCGGCGTGCAGCGCATCGAAGGCAAGATCGTGCGCTACACCAAGCACGAGGACAACGGCGACGTGCGCTCGGTGGTGCTGGAATCGGGCCAGGAAATCGAAGGCGACCTGTTTATCGACTGCACCGGCTTCCGCGGCCTGCTGATCGGCGACGCCATGCAGGAGCCGATGGAGGACTGGACGCAATGGCTGTTCTGCGACCGCGCCATCGCCGTGCAGACCGAGTCGGTGGGCGACGCCGTGCCGCTGACGCGCTCGATGGCGCACCAGGCCGGCTGGCAGTGGCGCATACCGCTGCAGCACCGGGTCGGCAACGGCATCGTCTATTCGAGCCGCCACCTGGACGAGGACGCGGCGATGAAGCAGCTGATGTCCAACGTCGAAGGCAAGGCGCTGATCACGCCGCGCGTGATCAAGTTCAAGCCTTGCCAGCGCAAGCACACGTGGAAAGGCAATGTGGTGGCGGTCGGCCTGGCCAGCGGTTTCCTGGAGCCGATCGAATCGACCAGCATCCACCTGATCCAGCGCGCCGTGGTGCGGCTGATGCAGACCTTCCCGACCGACGGCATCAGCCAGGCCGACATCGACGAATACAACCAGCAGTGCAACGACGAGATCGAGCACATCCGCGATTTCATCATCCTGCACTACCACGTCAACAACCGCACCGACTCGCAGTTCTGGATCGATGCGCGCGAGATGAGCATCCCCGCCTCGCTGCAGCACCGCATCAACCTGTTCCGCGAAACCGGCCGCGTGTTCCGCGTGCCGAACGAGCTGTTCGCGGAGAACTCGTGGATCCAGGTGATGCTGGGCCAGGGCATCATGCCGCGCTCGCACCACCAGACCGCCGACCTGATGGGCGACGCGGAACTCAAGCACTTCCTCGGCGGCATCAAGTCGCGGGTGGACCGCATCGTGGTGCAGTTGCCGACCCACCAGGCCTATGTGGAACGCTACTGCGGCCGCGCGGAATCGGCCAAGGCCGCCTGACCGCCAGGCCACCGCCATCGACGCCACCTTCGGGTGGCGTTTTTTTTGCCTGTCCACGGCCAACAACACCGCGATGAATATTTATCATTTCCACATTTTTTAAGTAGTAATATTACAGACCCATCCAGTCCGCAGACGATTGGAGGCAAATACCCATACAACACGGAGACCTACATGAAACTGCAATGTAGTTTAGTTTCACATCTGAAATTTATCACGGCCACGGGCGTGCTCGCCCTGCTGGCCGCCTGCGGTGGCAGCGACAGCGCCGGCAACGCCGCCACTAGCGCCAAACTGTTGGGCGGCAAGATGGTGTCGGGCCTGGTGGCGGCGCCGCCGGCCCCGGCCAACATCCGCATGCACTTCCACCGCGCCGCCGGCGACGCCAGCCAGTGGGGCGTGTACTCGTGGGACGGCCCGGTCAACCCCAGCCCCGGCTGGATCAGCGGCCGCTTCATGATGACCCAGAGCGACGACTTCGGCGGCTACGTCGACATCCCCGTCAACACCGCCAAGTCGGCGATCTGGTTCCTGGTGACCGACGGCAGCGGCAACAAGAACTGCGGCAACGACCAGTCGGCCAACTTCAGCCCCGACATCGCCGCCAACGGCCAGGAAGTCTGGATGCTGGAAGGCGATTGCACCGTCTACAGCGCGCCGCCGGCCATCAGCTACGGCAACCTCAACAACGCCAGCGCACATTGGCTGCAGGCCGCCACGCTGGCCTGGCCGGGCGCCCCGGCCGGCGGCAGCTACAAGCTGTACTACGCGGCCAACGGCGGCCTGGGCTCCAGCGCGGCCGGCGTCACCGGCGCCGACGGCAGCATCACGCTGAGCACCGGGACCTTGCCGGCCGCGCTGCAGCAGAAATATCCGCACCTGGCCGGCGCCACCGCGCTGACCATCGCGCGCGCCGACACCGCCGTCGCGCTCGCCAACGCCAGCAGCCAGTTCGCCGTGGCCCAGCTCGACGCCAGCGGCAAGCTGCTGCAGGTGACGTCGCTGCAGATGAGCGGCATGCTGGACCATGTGTTCGCGCCGACCGCCAGCCGCGCCACGCTGGGCCTGAGCTACGACCGCAACGGCGTGCCGACCTTCCGCGTGTGGGCGCCGACCGCCAAGTCGGTCAGCCTCAAGCTGTACCCGGACGCCACCAGCGCCAGCACGCTGACCCGCGCCATGAGCCGCGACGCCGCCAGCGGCGTCTGGAGCTACACCGCGCCGGACGCCAGCTGGGTCAACAGTTACTACTACACCTACCAGGTGCAGGTGTTGTCGCGCTGGGCCGGCAACACGCTGGTCGACAACAGCGTCACCGATCCGTATTCCTTCAGCCTGAACGCCAACAGCCAGCGCAGCTTCGTCGCCAACCTGGACAGCGCCGCGCTCAAGCCGGACGGCTGGGACCACCATAAGGTGCCGCGCCTCGACAGCCCGACCGACATCGCCCTGTACGAGCTGCACATCCGCGATTTCAGCGCCAGCGACGCCACCGTGCCGGCCGCGCACCGCGGCAAATACCTGGCCTTCACCGACCAGGACTCGGACGGCATGCGCCACCTGAGCCTGATGCAGAAATCCGGCCTGACCCACATCCACCTGCTGCCGTCGTTCGACTACGCCAGCGTCAACGAAGCCGGCTGCACCACGCCAACCATCCCCAACGCGGCCGCCAACGCCGGCGACCAGCAGGCCAAGGTGGAAGCCACGCGCGGCGGCGACTGCTTCAACTGGGGCTACGATCCGGTCCACTACACGGCGCCGGAAGGCAGCTACTCGACCAACGCCAACGACGGCGCGGTGCGCGTGCGCGAGTTCCGCGCCATGGTGCAGGGCCTGCACAAGCAAGGCCTGCGGGTGACGATGGACGTGGTCTACAACCACACCAGCGCTTCGCAGCAGGGACCGTTGTCGGTGCTGGATAAAATCGTGCCGGCCTACTATTACCGCCTCAACGCCGGCGGCGGCATCACCAACGACAGCTGCTGCGCCGACACCGCGTCCGAGAACGCCATGATGGCCAAGCTGATGATCGATTCGGTCAGCACCTGGGCGCGCGACTACCAGGTCGACAGCTTCCGCTTCGACATCATGGGCTTCACGCCGCTGTCCGTGATGAAGCAGCTGCAGACGGCCGTCAACAGCGCGGCCGGACGCGACATCTACCTGTACGGCGAAGCCTGGAACTTCGGCACGGTCGGCAACGACGCCCGCTTCGTGCAGGCGCGCCAGGCCAATATGTACGGCAGCGGCATCGGCTCGTTCAACGACCGCATCCGCGACACCGTGCGCGGCGGCGGCTGCTGCGACAGCGGCTCCAGCCTGATCAGCCAGCAAGGCTTCATCAACGGCGTCTACTACGATCCGAACGCGCAATCGACGCAGACCAAGGACGACTTGTTGCGCCTGGGCGACCTGGTCAAGGTGGGCCTGTCCGGCACGCTGCGCGACTACAGCTTCGTCGACCGCACCGGCACGCTGCGCAAGAATTCGCAGATCGACTACTTCGGCCAGCAGGCGGGCTTCGCCGCCAATCCGGCCGAGACCATCAACTACGTCGAGGCGCACGACAACCAGACGCTGTACGACCTGAACGCCTACAAGCTGCCGGTCGGCACCAGCATGGCCGACCGCGTCAAGGTGCAGACCTTGGGCGCGGCCATCAACGTGCTGGCACAGGGCGTGCCCTTCCTGCACGCAGGCCAGGAAATCCTGCGCTCGAAATCGATGGACCGCGACAGCTACGACGCCGGCGACTGGTTCAACAAGCTGGACTACAGCTACCAGTCGAACAACTTCGGCGTCGGCCTGCCGATGGCCGGCGTCAACCAGGACAACTGGCCGCTGATGTCGCCGCTGCTGGCCAATCCGCTGCTCAAGGCCGACAACGTCGCCATCGTCAGCGCCCGCAACGCCGTCAACGACTTGCTGGCGATCCGCCAGGACAGCAGCCTGTTCCGGCTGCGCACGGCGCAGGACGTGTCGGAGCGGCTGCGCTTCCATAACACCGGGCCGCAGCAGGTGCCGGGGCTGATCGTCATGAGCATCGACGGCCAGCAGCCGAGCCGCTATGACGGCGCCCGCTACAAGATGGTGGTGGTGCTGTTCAACGTCGACAAGGTGGGCAAGACCATCGCCGTACCGGAGCTGGCGGGCCGCAAGCTGAGCGTGCACCGCATCCAGCTGGGCGCCGACGGCGGCCGCAGCGCGCGCGTGGGCAACTACGTCAGCGACGGCGGCAAGTTCACCGTCGCCGCGCGCAGCACCGTGGTGTTCGTGGAGGAAGGCCAATAGGAATGGCCGGTGCTTGCCAACTCGGTTATAGTGGCCGCGTGGCAAGCAATCCGCCGCACCTACCGTCCATCGACCTTCGAGGAATTGAAAATGAAAACACTGTTCGTTGCCAGCCTGATCCTGTCACTGAGCGGCGCGGCTTTTGCCGCCGAGCCGACGGCGCAGCAAAGCAAGATGAAAACCTGCAACGCTGATGCGACCGGCAAAAAAGGCGATGACCGCAAAGCCTTCATGAAGGAATGCCTGAGCGCCAAGGCCGAAGCGCCGGCGCCGAAAGTGACCCAGCAGGAGAAGATGAAAAAATGTAACGCCGACGCCACCGGCAAAAAAGGCGACGAGCGCAAGGGCTTCATGAAGGAATGCCTGAGCAGCAAGTGAGCAACAAATAAGCCGCAGCGCGCAAAAAAAACGCCATCCCCGGATGGCGTTTTTTTACGCTTGAACGTAGCCATAATGCAACACATCCCCGGATTTTTACCGTTTATCGCAAAGTTGTCGGCAGCGGCGGCCAGCTTAAGTAAAATTCACATTGTTTAAATTAACAACTCATCGAGGAATTCCATGCGCCGTACCGCTGCCGCCGTCCTGATCCCTGCCCTGTTCGCCCTGAGCGCCCTCAGCCCCGCCGCGTCGGCCGCCGAATCGACCCGCCAGTTGGCGTCCTTCGTCGCCATCAACGCCAAGGGCGCCTTCGCCATGACGGTGGAGGTGGGCAAGACCCAGTCGGTGGTGGTCAGCGGCGACGACCAGTTCGTCGGCTCGCTCAAGACCGAGGTGGTGGGCAACGAATTGCTGATCACCATGCCGGACAAGAGCTTCAAGTCCAGCAAGAACGAGCCGCGCATCACCATCACCGTGCCTGCGCTGAGCCGGGTCAAGGTGGAAGGCGCGGGCGAAACCATCCTCAACAAGGTCAACACCGACCGCCTCGACATCGGCTACCTGGGCGCCGGCCACCTGGTGGCCAACGGCAAGGTCAAGTACCTGCGCGTCAACGCCAAGGGCGTCGGCGAAGTCGATACCAAATCGCTAGTCGCCGAGCGGGTCGACGTCAATTTCGAAGGCGTGGGCCACGTCAGCGTGCATGCCACCGAGCTGCTCAACGCGGTCGCCAAGGGCATGGGCGAGCTGGACTATTACGGCCATCCGAAGACCGTCAACAAATCGGTGGCCGGCATCGGCAGCGTCAACGCCCGGGACTGACCTGAGCAAGTAACTTGCCCAGCTGACACGCCGGGCGATTGCGGGTACTATCGACGATAGGGTATCGCAAACGCACCTCGGAGGCTCACACGGTGGCTGTGCCGAACGACATCGCGCACTGGCGCGCGCAAATCTTTGCGAAGCTGCTGCTGGTCGTCTTCCTGCTGGGCACGGCCACGGCCATCCCCAGCATCTTGCTGGCGGCCAGCGAAGGCATGTGGTCCATCGTCGTCATCGACATCATCGCGCTGCTGTGGCTGGCCGGCATCTGGCGCCTGCGCCGCCTGCCCTACACCCTGCGCGTCGTTAATTTCCTGATGGTCGCCTTCGTGGTCGGCATCGGCCTGCTGCTCAAGGTCGGGCCGGTCAGCCAGATCTACCTGATGGCCATCCCGGTGCTGGCGGCGCTGCTGCTGGGCCTGCGGCCGGCGCTGTGGACCCTGGGCGTGGCCGGGCTGGCGGTGATGGTGGTCGGCTTCGAGCAGAATTCCCAGCTGCATATCGAGGGCATGCCGGACTACGGCTTCCTCAAGGCCGCCATCATCACGCTCAACTTCATGTTCATGACGGCGGTGCTGACCCTGTCCTGCGCCGTGCTGCTGCAGCACCTGGCGCGCTCCTTCAACGAACTGCAAGACCACCAGCACGAACTGTCGGCGTTGAACGCCGAACTGCGCCTGACCTCGGCCGCGGTGTCGCGCCTGAACGACATGGTGCTGATCGCCCAGGTCGACCCGGACGGCGCCGGCGGCGAGGCGGGCCAGCACATCATCTTCGTCAACGAGGCCTTCGAGCGCCGCACCGGCTACCGGCGCGGCGAAGTGCTGGGCCGCAGCCTGCGCCTGCTGCAGGGGCCGGACACCGAGGCGGCGGTGCTGGAGCACATCCAGCGGGCCATGGCGCGCAGCGAGGCGGTGCGCGCCGAGCTGCTGAACTACACCAAGGCCGGCGAGCCGTACTGGGTGGAGACCGAGCTGGTGCCGTTCGCCGACGAGGGCGGCGTCAACACCCACTGGGTGGCGGTCGAGCGCGACATCACCGAGCGCAAGAAATCGCAGGACGATATCCACCGCCTGGCCTTCTTCGACGTGCTGACCGGCCTGCCCAACCGCCGCCTGCTGATGGACCGCATCGACAAGCTGCTGGCCAGCTCCGAGCGCGGCGCCACCTACAGCGCCGTGATGTTCATCGACCTGGACCGCTTCAAGACCATCAACGACGCGCGCGGCCACGCCATCGGCGACGCCCTGCTGCGCAACGCCGCCGCCCGCCTGTCGCAGCTGATGCGCAAGGCCGACACCGTGGCCCGCATCGGCGGCGACGAATTCGTGGTGCTGCTGGGCCACCTGGCGCACGAGCTGCACAGCGCCACCCTCGCCGCCTCCACCGTGGCGGAAAAGATCCGCGCTGCCATCGGCCAGGATTTCGAGATCGAGGGCCAGACCTACAACTCCACCGCCAGCATCGGCGTGACCATGCTGCCGCAGGGCGGCCAGAGCGCGCAGGACCTGCTGCGCGAAGCCGACACCGCGATGTACCGCGCCAAGGCCGAGGGCCGCAACGGCATCGCCTTCTACGAGACGGCGATGCAGGCCGAGGTCGAGCGGCGCCTGAGCATGGAGCGCGACCTGGCCGCCGCGCTGGCCGCCGGCAGCCTGCAGATGCACGTGCAGGCCCAGGTCGACCGCAGCGGCCGCGCGGTCGGCGGCGAGCTGCTGATGCGCTGGCCGCTGGCCGACGGCGCGATGGTGCCGCCGGCGGTGTTCATCCCGGTGGCCGAGGAATCCGGGCTGATCGTTGAACTGGGCGCGTGGGCGCTGCGCCAGGCCTGCGAGGCGGTGCTGCAGCTGCAGCGCGCCGGGCTGGCCATGCCGCTGTCGGTCAACGTCAGCCCGACCCAGTTCCGCCAGGCCGATTTCGTCGAGGTGGTGCAGCGCACCTTGGCCGACACCGGCGCCCCGGCCAGCATGCTGGTGCTGGAAGTGACCGAAGGCCTGTTGATCGACAAGATGGACCAGACCATAGACCGCATGCACCAGCTGGCCGCGCTGGGGCTGCGCTTTTCGATCGACGATTTCGGCACCGGCTATTCCAGCCTGGCCTACCTGAAGAAAATGCCGCTGTATGAACTGAAGATAGACCGCAGCTTCATCATGGACACGCCGGAAGACGCCAACAGCCGCGCGCTGGTGCAGTCCATCCTGGCGATGGCCGGCCACCTGGGGCTGCGGGTGGTGGCCGAAGGCGTGGAGACCCAGGCGCAGGCCGATTTCCTGGTGGCCCATGCCTGCAACTGCATGCAGGGCTATCTGTACGCGCGGCCGATGCCGCTGGCGGCGCTGATCGAACGATTGCAGGGAAAAACGGCGGTGGCTGCCGCGTAAGCCACTCACAACTGGGGGAGCAAGCGATGAAACTAAGCGTAGTGCAGAAAATGATCGTGCTGGCCGGGTCCGCGCTGGCCGGCATCGCGCTGCTGGCTGGCGTCAGCCAGTATCAGATGGCCGAGGTCTACGAGGCCGCCAACTATTCGACCGTCAACACGGTGCCCAGCCTGGTCACGCTGGACCGGCTGCGCGACAGCTTCCTGCGCATGCGCATCCGCATCAACCAGCACGTGCTCAACGACGACCCCAAGAAGATAGAGGAAATCGACGGCCAGATCACGGAAATGCGCAAGGGCGTCGACGACAGCATGAAAAAATACGAGACGCTGCTCAGCGACGACAAGGACAAGGCCATCCTGGCGCGCGAGCGCGACTCATGGGCCAAGGTGCAGCCGCAGATCGAGGCGGTGCTGGTCGAATCGCGCCAGAACCACGACGACAAGGCGCGCGTGCTGCTGGAGAAGGCCCGCCCCGAGATCCAGGTGATGCAGGCGGCGATCGAGAACCACTTCGACTACAACGTCGAACTGGGCCAGCAGGGCGCGGAAGCGGCCACGGTGCTCAAGCAAAAGGCCATGCGCACCTCGATCATCATCTCGGTCTGCACGCTGGTGGTGGTGGCGCTGATCAGCGCCTTCATCACGCGCGTGCTGCTGCGCCAGTTGGGCGGCGAACCGGATTACGCAGCCGAAGTGGTCAACCGCGTGGCCTCCGGCGACCTGACCCTGCAGGTGCGCATCAAGCCGGGCGACACCACCAGCCTGCTGGCGGCGATGAACACCATGGTCAACAACCTGTCGCGGGTGGTGAGCGAGGTCAATGACGGCGCCGAGGCGCTGGCCAGCGCCTCGGAGGAAGTCAGCGCCACCGCGCAATCGCTGTCGCAGGGCGCCAGCGAGCAGGCGGCGGCGGCCGAGGAATCGAGCGCCGCCATCGAGCAGATGTCGGCCTCGATCGCGCAGAACACCGAGAACGCCAAGGTCACCGACGGCATGGCCGGCAAGGCCGCGCAGGAAGCGGGCGAAGGCGGCGAGGCGGTGCGCTCGACGGTGGTGGCGATGCGCGAGATCGCGAAAAAAATCGGCATCATCGACGACATCGCCTACCAGACCAACCTGCTGGCGCTGAACGCGGCGATCGAGGCGGCGCGCGCCGGCGAGCATGGCAAGGGCTTCGCGGTGGTGGCGGCCGAGGTGCGCAAGCTGGCCGAGCGCAGCCAGGTGGCGGCGCAGGAGATCGAACAGGTCGCCAGCGGCAGCGTCAGCCTGGCGGAGAAGGCCGGCGCCCTGCTCGACACCATGCTGCCCAATATCAAGCGCACCTCCGACCTGGTGCAGGAGATCACGGCGGCGTCGGAGGAGCAGACCACGGGCGCCGGCCAGATCAACTCGGCCATGAGCCAGTTGAGCCAGACCACCCAGATGAACGCCTCCAGTTCCGAGCAGCTGGCCGCCACCGCCGAGGAGATGAGCGGCCAGGCCGAGCAGCTCCAGAGTTCCATGTCCTTCTTCAAAGTGCGCTAAAGGGAGAATCAAGCAACGATGCATATCATTTATACCGTTACCATCATCCTGGCGGCGCTGGCCGCTACGGTTCTGCTGTTCGAACGGGTGGCGCCGCTGGCGGCGGCCCGCCTCGGCATGGCACTGGAGCGCAGGCGCGCGGGCCTGCGGCGGCGCGACGGCGCGCTGCCCGGCTTCAGCATGCCCTACCTGGAGGGCGGCAGCGGCGAGGTGCTGGTGCTGGTGCACGGCTTCGCCGGCGACAAGGACAACTTCACCCGCATCGCCCGCTTCCTGACGCCGCGCTACCGCGTCCTCATCCCCGACCTGCCGGGCTTCGGCGAGGCCGGGCGCGCGCCGCAGGCCGGCTACGCCATCGCCGACCAGGTCGAGCGGTTGCGCGTCTTCCTCGACCGCCATGCGCCGGGGCGTGTTCATTTGGGGGGCAATTCGATGGGCGGCTACATCGCCGCGCAGTTCGCGGCCTGCCATCCCGAGCGGGTGGCCAGCGTGTGGCTGCTGGATGCGGCGGGTACGGCGGCGGCGCAAAGTTCGGCCGTGCTGGAGGCATATCGCGACAGCGGCGCCATGCCGCTGCTGGTACCGACGGAGCGCGACTTCGCGCGACTGCTGGCGTATTCCGCGCACCGCAAATTCTTCCTGCCGTATTCGGTGCGCACCGCGCTGGCGCGGCGCGCGGCGGCCGACTTCGCGCTGCACACTGAGATCATGCGCCAGGTGGTGGCGTCGCCGCTGCTGGAGCAGCAATACCATGGGCTGCGCACGCCGGCGTTGATCGTCTGGGGAGAGCAGGACCGCATCCTGCATCCGTCCGGCGCGGCCACGCTGGCCGCGCTGTTCGGCGAGCACCGCGTGATCCTGATGCCGGGCATCGGCCACCTGCCGATGCTGGAGGCGCCGCGCCGCAGCGCCGTGGATTACTTCGAGTTCCGCCGCCGGCTGGCGCAGGCGGCGGCGGTAGACGGCGGCGAGCCCGAAACCGTGGACGCCGCGGACGCCGCCGACGTGCTTACTGCATCACGCTGACGCGCTTGCCGCTGATGCTGCGCTGCGCCGGGTTGCCGTACACGGTGACGTGGCCGGAACCGGTGGCGTCGGCCACCAGCGACTGGCTGACGCCGGCCGAGATGCTGCCGGAGCCATAGGACACCAGTTCCGCGCTCTGGCTGGTCAGGCCGGCCAGGTCGGCGCTGCCCGAACCGTACAGGCGCACATTCATGCTGCGCACGGTGCCGCTGGCGTTGACGCCACCCGAACCCTTGATGTCCAGGTTCAGCGAGTCGCCGTTCAGGCGGCCCAGGTCGAGGCGGCCGGAGCCGCTCAGGCTGGCGACGGTGGAGCCGCTCTGCAGGCCGGCCGCGCTGACGCTACCCGAACCGTTGACGCGCACATCGAGGCGGCTGACGCTGCCCGACAGCTGGATCTGGCGCGAACCCTTCTGGCTCAGGCTCAGCGGACCGCCGTTCAAGCCGCTGACCGTCAGGCGCCCGGAACCGTTGGCGTCGATCTGGCGCAGCTGCGGCGTGGTGTAGATCACGCGCAGCGGATTGGCGCTCTGGATGTTACCGTCGATCCAGACGCGCAGCATGCCGCCGCTGGCGTCGGTGCGCAGCATCGGCAGCAGATTGCTGTCGCCTTCCACTTGCAGCGAGGTGGCGGCGCCGACCCGCACTTCGACCTGCATCGGGCCGTTGATGTCGATGCCGTCGGTGCTGGCCGCTTCGCGGCGTTCGGTGGCCTGCTGGCCGTTGCCCTGCACTGCCGAACTGCCGAAGGCGGAGCTGTAACGCACACCGCCGTTGCCGCTGCCGTCGTCCGGGACGACGATGACGGCGCAGCCGGCGAGGGTGGCGAAGGCGGTGATGACGGCGATGGAGATGGCAGTACGCATGATGGGGTCGTCCCTGAAGTTATAGTGTCGCCACTGTAGCGTCATTGCCAACGCGCCGTCCGCGCTGTGCGACGAACGGCAGAAAACGGGGGGCAGACGGCCCACAGCCGGTACTCAGACCGGGCCCCGGCGGGTGCTATCATGACGGCATCCACCAGCCCTGCCACCAGCGACTATGACCTCCCCGACCGCCCCAGCCGACAGCTTGATCGCCCTGCGCGACCTGACCCGCCAATTCTCCGCCGAACGCGATTGGCAGCAGTTCCACACGCCGAAAAACCTGGCGATGGCGCTGACGGTGGAGGCGGCCGAACTGGCCGAGCATTTCCAGTGGCTGCAGACCGGCGCCGACGCCGAGCTGGATGACGCCCGCCGCGAGGGCATCCGCCACGAGCTGGCCGACGTGCTGCTCTACCTGGTGCAGCTGGCCGACAAGAGCGGCGTCGACCTGCACGCCGCAGCGCTGGAAAAGATGGCGCTCAACGCCGCCAAGTATCCGGCCGAGCAGGTGCGCGGCGACGCCCGCAAGTACAACCAATACTAAGCGCCCTCACTTCGGCCGGCGCACCGCGCGCACCTTGCCGCTGCCACCGCCGCCGCAGTAAAACAGCCCGGCGCCGTCAGATTCCAGGCCGCTGACGCCGACGCCGGCCGGCATCTCCAGCCGTTCCAGCACTTCGCCGCTGGCGGGGTCGATGCGGCGGATGTCGCTGTCATCCCCTTCCCAGGTCCCGTGCCACAACTCGCCGTCCACCCACGTCACGCCGGTGACGAAACGGTTGGAATCGATGCTGCGCAGGACCTTGCCGGTGGCCGGGTCGACCTGGTGGATCTTGCGGTCGCGGTACTGGCCCACCCACAGGCTGCCCTCGGCCCAGGTCAGGCCGGAATCGTAGCCGTCGCCCGGCGCCGGGATCGAGGCCAGCACCTTGCCGCTGGCCGGGTCGAGCTTGTCGATGCGCCGTTCGGCGATCTGGTACAGATAGGTGCCGTCGAAGGCGGTGCCGGCGTCGGCGGCGACATCGAGCGTGCGGGTGGTGGCGCCGCTGGCCGGGTCGAAGGCGATCAGGTGGTCGCCGGTGGCGGCCCAGACGCGCTGGCCGTCGTGCGTGACGCCGTGGATGCGTTCGGCGCCGTCGAAGGGGCCGTACTCGCGCACGATCTCGGCCGGGCGCGCCTTGGCTTGAAGCTGGGATGGTTTGGTGTTTGCGTTCATTGCTGCCTCCTGGTGGTTGGTGCGCCGCGATCGGCGCCGCAAGAGAACTTTATGCCAACGGCAGCGCGGCAGGGAGTAACAAGATTGTCGTGAATTGTGCCATGGAGCCCGACAGCGGCGGCGCCAGCCAGCGCCGCGTGCGCGCCTGGCCGATCGGCCGCGCGCGGC
>NZ_JAQQPR010000022.1:0-117973 GCF_036688705.1 Duganella sp. S19_KUP01_CR8
CGGCTATCTAGCCGAGCTGATGAATAAATGGGGGACCTGACCCCGGATTTAGACTTTGAGGAACTCTTCGCGACCGCCTAGCCAGCGGGCCAGGTGGGCTTCGACGGTGGCGGCTTTTTCGGGGGTGTTGGCGTGTAGCAGATCGTGGGCGACGTCGCGCGCCTGGTCTACCAGCCAGCCGTCTGTCTCCAAATCGGCGAAACGCAGCATCGCCTGGCCGGATTGGCGGGCGCCGAGGAATTCGCCGGGGCCCCGGATCTCCAGGTCGCGCCTTGCTATCTCAAAGCCGTCGGTGGTTTCGCGCATCGTCATCAGGCGCTGCTTGGCGACGCCTCCCAACGGGCTCTGATACAGCAGCAGGCACACCGACGCCGCAGAGCCGCGTCCAACTCGCCCGCGCAGCTGGTGCAGCTGCGACAGGCCGAAACGCTCCGCATGTTCGATCACCATCAGCGATGCATTCGGTACGTCCACGCCCACTTCGATCACCGTGGTGGCGACCAGCACCTGCATTTCATTGGCGCTGAAGGCGTCCATGACGGACTGCTTCTCGGCCGGCTTGAGACGGCCGTGCACCAGCCCAACGTTCAGGTCCGGCAGTGCTTCCGCCAGCAGGGCGTGCGTGTCGGTCGCGGTTTGCAGTTGCAGCGCTTCCGATTCTTCGATCAGCGGGCAGACCCAGTAGATCTGCCGTCCTTCCTGCGCGGCCGCATGCACACGTTCGATCACTTCATCGCGCCGGTTCTGGTCGATGGCGCGCGTGACGATCGGGCTACGGCCCGGCGGCAGTTCGTCGATCACCGATACTTCCAGGTCGGCGTAGTAGGTCATCGCCAGCGTGCGCGGGATCGGCGTAGCCGACATCATCAACTGGTGCGGAACGGCGCCTTCGACACCCTTGTTGCGCAAGGTCAGGCGCTGGCCCACGCCGAAGCGGTGCTGCTCGTCGACGATCACCAGTCCCAGGTTGGCGAAGTTGACCGCCTCCTGGATCAGCGCGTGCGTGCCGATCACCAGTTGCGCCTCGCCGGATTCGATCAGCGCATACGCGGCCAGCTTTTCCTTTTTCTTCAAACTGCCCGTCAACCACGCGACCTTGACGCCCAACGGCTCCATCCACGCGGCGATCTTGCGGAAGTGCTGGTCGGCGAGGATTTCGGTCGGCGCCATCAGCGCGGCCTGGTAGCCGCTGTCGATCGCCTGCGCGGCCGCCAGCGCCGACACCACCGTCTTGCCGCTACCGACGTCGCCCTGCAACAGCCGCTGCATCGGATACGGATGGCGCAGGTCGGCGCGGATTTCGTTCAGCACGCGCTGCTGCGCGCCGGTCAGCTTGAAGGGCAGCGCGGCCTGGAAGCTTTCGGACAGCGCACCGATGATGGTCAGCGCCGCCGCGCCCTTGGAGCGGCGCGCACGCTGCGCGCGCTTGAGCGACAGCTGCTGCGCCAGCAGTTCATCGAACTTCATGCGGGTCCACGCCGGATGCGAGCGATCGAGCAGCGCGTGCTCGTCCACCTGCTGCGGCGGGTAGTGCAGCAGCTTCACCGCCGGCTCGAAGTCGGACAGCTGCATCTGCGCGCGCAGCTGCTCCGGCAGCGTATCGGTCCAGTCGACCCGCTTCATCGCATCGCCGATGGCGCGCCGCAGGATCGGCTGCGACAGGCCTTCGCCCGACGGATACACCGGCGTCAGGGAAGTCGGCAGCGGCGCGCCTTCGTTGACCACCTTGTAGGCCGGGTGCACCATCTCGGCGCCGAAGAAGCCGTGTTTCAGTTCGCCGCGCGCGCGCACCCGCGTGCCCTCGGCCAGCTGCTTGACCTGGCTGCCGTAGAAATTCATGAAGCGCAGCTGCAAATCGCCCGTCTCGTCGGCGATGTGCACCAGCAGCTGCTTGCGCGGCTTGTAGGTGATTTCATTTTTGACCACCAAACCCTCGACCTGCGAGGTCTCGCCGCCGTGCAGGCGGGCCTCTTCGATGGTGATGACCTGGGTTTCGTCCTCGTAGCGCATGGGCAGGTGCAGCACCAGGTCCATATCGGTGTGCAGGCCCAGCTTGGCCAGCTTGGCTTCCGGACTGACTGTCTTCTTGACGGTTTTGGAGGTTGAAACAGGCATATTGGAGCGTTTTTCGGGCACTAGCGTAAAATAGAGGGTTGGCCGCAGCAAAGCAACGCCGGTATTGTACGACTAGCACCGCCTTCGGGCCTATCCGAATTTTCTTCAACAGTTTCCAGAAGTCCGCAAATGTACTCGCTTTCCGATTTCGATTTTAACTTGCCGCAAGAGCGTATTGCGCAATTCCCGCTGCCAGACCGCAGCGCTTCCCGCCTGTTGCACCTGGACGGTGAGCAGATCATCGACCGCCAGTTCGCCGATATCGTCGGCCAGCTGCAAGCGGGCGACCTGCTGGTGATGAACGATACCCGCGTGCTGAAGGCGCGCTTCTTCGGCGTCAAGGAGAGCGGCGGCAAGATCGAGGCGCTGGTCGAACGCGTGCTGGACAACCGCACCGTGCTGGCCCAGGTGCGCGCCTCCAAGTCGCCCGGCCCCGGCGTCAAGATCCGCCTGGCCGATGCCTTCGACGTCACCGTCGGCGAGCGCGCCGGCGAGTTCTTCACCCTGCATTTCGACGCCGACGTGTTCGACCTGATCGAAGCGCACGGCCGCCTGCCGCTGCCGCCGTACATCGAGCACGATGCCGATTCGTTCGACGAAACCCGCTACCAGACGGTGTTCAACAAGGTGCCGGGCGCCGTGGCCGCGCCGACCGCCGGCCTGCACTTCGACGAGAAGCTGCTGGCCGAGCTGAAGGCCAAGGGCGTCAACTTCGCCTACGTCACGTTGCACGTGGGCGCCGGCACCTTCCAGCCGGTGCGCGCCGAGGTGCTGGCCGAGCACAAGATGCACACCGAGTGGTACACCATGCCGCAGGAAACCGTGGACGCCGTGCGCGCCACCCGCGCCGCCGGCCGGGACGTGGTGGCGGTCGGCACCACCAGCCTGCGCGCGCTGGAATCGGCCTCGCAGGGCGGCCAGCTGGAAGCGGGCAGCGCCGATACCGCGCTGTTCATCACGCCCGGCTACCAGTTCAAGACGGTCACCCGCCTGATCACCAATTTCCACCTGCCGAAGTCGACCCTGCTGATGCTGGTATCGGCCTTCGCCGGTTTTGAAGAGATCCGCAAGGCCTACGCCCACGCGATCGCCAACGAATACCGTTTCTTCAGCTATGGCGACGCCATGCTGCTGACGACGCAAGCACGAGCAAAATAAGGAACAATATGCTGGAATTTAAACTACACAAGACCGACAGCAGCGGCCTGACCAAGGCCCGCCGCGGCGAAGTCAAACTGAACCACGGCGTGGTCCAGACCCCGATCTTCATGCCGGTCGGCACCTACGGCTCGGTCAAGGCGATGTCGCCGCTGGAGCTGAAGGAAATCGACGCCCAGATCATCCTGGGCAACACCTTCCACCTGTGGCTGCGCCCGGGCAATGACGTCATGGCCAAGTTCGGCGGCCTGCACGACTTCATGGGCTGGGACAAGCCTATCCTGACCGATTCCGGCGGTTTCCAGGTGTTTTCGCTGGGCGCGATGCGCAAGATCACCGAAGAGGGCGTGCACTTCAACTCGCCGATCAACGGCGACAAGCTGTTCCTGTCGCCGGAAGTGTCGATGCAGATCCAGCGCGTGCTGAACTCCGACATCGTCATGCAGTTCGACGAATGCACCCCTTACGAAATCGACAACCGCCCGGCAACTCTTGAGGAGGCGGCAAAGTCGATGCGTATGTCCTTGCGATGGGCGCAACGATCGAAAGACGAATTCCACCGCGGCGAGAACCCGAACGCGCTGTTCGGCATCGTCCAGGGCGGCATGTTCGAGAACCTGCGCGACGAATCGCTGGCCAAGCTGGAAGAGATCGACTTCCCGGGCCTGGCCATCGGCGGCCTGTCGGTCGGCGAGCCGAAGGAAGACATGATGCGCATCCTGGCCCACGTCGGCCCGAAAATGCCGGCCAACAAGCCGCATTACCTGATGGGTGTCGGCACGCCGGAAGACCTGGTCAACGGCGTTTCCAACGGCGTCGACATGTTCGACTGCGTGATGCCCACTCGAAATGCCCGCAACGGCTGGATCTTCACCCGTTTCGGCGATGTGAAAATCAAGAACGCCCGTTACAAGGAAGACAAGGAACCGCTGGACAGCACCTGCTCCTGCTATGCTTGCCGCAACTTCTCGCGCGCCTACCTGCATCACCTGAACCGCACCCAGGAAATCCTCGGCGCGCGCCTGAACACCATCCACAACCTGCACTACTACCTGGACATCATGCGCCAGATGCGCGAGGCCCTGGATGAGGACCGTTTCCACGCCTGGACCCTGCAATTCCACGCCGATCGCGGCCGCGGCATTTGATTTAACTAAAAGTGTTGTAAGTCTTGTAAAAAGATTTATGCCACCCACATAGCCGGAAGACCTAGCGCCTTCCGGCCAGTGCTAGAATACAGCGCTATTTTTTCAAACTATTATCGGAGTCACCTGTGTTCATTTCCAACGCTTACGCCCAATCGGCTTCCCCACTCGACGCACTCGGCCTGGGCGGTAACCTCACCAGCTTCCTGCCGCTGATCCTGATGTTTGTTGCGATGTACTTCCTGATGATCCGTCCTCAGCAGAAGCGCGCGAAAGAACAGAAGGCCATGATGGAAGCACTGGCCAAGGGCGACGAAGTCGTGACCGCCGGCGGCGTGCTGGGCAAGGTCTCCAAGGTGACCGACCTGTACGTGACCATCGAAATCTCCAGCGGCGCCGAAATGACGCTGCAAAAGAATTCCATCACCATGCTGCTGCCTAAGGGCACGCTGAAGGCGCTGTAATCAGCCTCGGCCTTGGCCTGGCCCGCGTTATGCGGGCCTTATTGCATCCGACGCCTAACACTGAACGTTGAACAATATGAATCGCTATCCTCTCTGGAAATACATACTGATCGTAGTCGCCATTCTGCTGGGCGCGCTGTACACCGCGCCTAACTACTACGGCGAATCGCCCGCGGTCCAGGTTACGAGCGGCAAATCGACCGTCAAGATGTCGTCCGACATGGGCGCCAAGGTGGAAGAGGTGCTCAAGGGCGCCGGCATCGCCTACAACGGCATCGCCTTCGACGGCAGCGGCACCTACGCTTCCGTGCGCGCCCGCTTCGCCGATCCGGACACCCAGTTCCGCGCCAAGTCGGTGCTGGAAAAGGGCTTGAACGCCGATCCGGCCGATCCGACCTATCTGGTCGCGCTGAACCTGCAAAAAGACACGCCGAAATGGATGCAAGCCCTGCATGCGCTGCCGATGTACCTCGGCCTCGACTTGCGCGGTGGCGTGCACTTCCTGATGCAGGTCGATACCAAGGCCGTGCTGACCAAGCGCGTGCAAGGCATCCAGGCCGCATCCCGCACCCTGCTGCGTGACAAGAACGTGCGTCACGCCGGCATCGACCGCGTGGGCGACACCATCGAAATCAAATTCCGCGACGACGCCACCCGCCAGAAGGCCAAGGACGTACTGCAAGGCCAGATGACCGACCTGCTGCTGGTCGATTCCGGCGAAGGCGATGCGCTGAAGACCACCGTCACGCTGAAGCCGATCGCGCTCAAGCAAACCATCGACGACGGCGTCAAGCAGAACATCTCGACGCTGTCCAAGCGCGTGAATGAACTGGGCGTGGCCGAACCTATCATCCAGCAGCAAGGCCCTGACCGCATCGTGGTCCAGCTGCCTGGCGTGCAGGACGTGGCGCGTGCGCGTGCCGTGATCGGCCGCACCGCGACGCTGGAAGTGCGCATGACCGACAACTCGGTCACCCCGGGCTCCGAGCTGACTTCGGCGATTCCATTCAACTCCGAGTTGTTCACCGTCGGCCGCAACGTGCCGGTCGTGCTGAGCAAGGACGTCGTTATTACCGGCGACTCGATCTCCAGCGCCACCGGCACCTACGACCAGAACCAGCAGCCTGCCGTCAGCATCACGCTGAACGGCGACGGCGGCCGCAAGATGCGCGACCTGACCCGCGACAACGTGGGCAAGCGCATGGCCATCGTGCTGTTCGAGAAGGGCAAGCCGGAAGTGCTGTCGGTCGCCACCATCCAGAGTGAATTTGGCAGCAGCTTCCAGATCACCGGCATGGGCAACGCCGAGAACTCCGCCGAACTGGCGCTGCTGCTGCGCTCCGGCGCGCTGTCCGCACCAATGGACGTGATCGAAGAACGCACCATCGGCCCGCAACTGGGCGCCGAGAACATCAGCAAAGGTCTGCATTCGACGATGTACGGCTTCGCCGCCATCGCCATCTTCATGATCGCCTACTACATGATGTTCGGCTTCTTCAGCGTGCTGGCGCTGGCCTGCAACCTGTTGCTGCTGCTGGCATTGCTGTCGCTGATGCAGGCGACCCTGACCCTGCCGGGTATCGCCGCTATCGCGCTGGCGCTGGGTATGGCGATTGACGCCAACGTGCTGATTAACGAACGTATCCGCGAAGAGCTGCGTTCCGGCGCCACGCCGCAGGCGGCGATCGCCGCCGGCTTCGACCGCGCATGGGCCACCATTATCGACTCCAACGTGACCACGCTGATTGTCGGTATCGCCCTGTGGGTGTTCGGTTCCGGTCCGATCCGCGGCTTCGCCGTGGTGCACTGCCTGGGTATCTTGACCTCGATGTTCTCCGCCGTGTTCATTTCGCGCGGTGTGGTCAACCTCTGGTACGGCCGCAAGAAGAAGCTGCAATCGCTCGCCATCGGTACCGTTTGGGTACCGGGTCTGAAATAACTCAGGGGTTCACATGGAATTTTTCCGCATCAAAAAAGACATACCGTTCATGCGCCACGCGCTGGTGTTCAACGCCATTTCGGCGTTGACCTTCGTCGCGGCCGTGTTCTTCCTGATCACCCGTCCGCTGAACTTCTCGGTGGAGTTCACCGGCGGCACCGTGATGGAACTGAAATACCAGCAGCCTGCAAAGCTGGAACAGATCCGTCACTCGCTGGAGAAGATCGGCTATGAGCAGCCGGAAGTGACCGGCTTCGGCACCGCGCATGACGTCATGCTGCGCCTGCCGGTGGTGAAGAACGTCACCTCCAAGGATGCGTCGCAGCTGGTGTTCAACACGCTGTGCGCGGCCGAGCAGGGCGCCACCAAGCAGATCGACACCGTGACCGCCAAAGGCGAGCACGTGGTCAAATCCGCTTGCATGGACGCTGCCGGCGTTGAAACCGTCTCGCTGCAAAAAGTCGAATTCGTCGGCCCGCAGGTCGGCGACGAGCTGACGCAGAACGGCTTGAACGCGCTGGTGATGGTGATCATCGGCGTGATGATCTACCTGGCCGTGCGCTTCGAATGGAAATTCGCGGTGGCGGCGATCATCGCCAACCTGCACGACGTGGTCATCATTCTCGGCTTCTTCGCCTTCTTCCACTGGGAGTTCTCGCTGACGGTACTGGCGGCGGTGCTGGCGGTGCTGGGTTACTCGGTCAACGAGTCGGTGGTTATCTTCGACCGTATCCGCGAAAACTTCCGCAAGCAGCGCAAGTCGTCGGTGCATGAAGTGATCGACAACGCGATCACCTCGACCATCTCGCGTACCATCATCACCCACGGCTGCACGCAGATGATGGTGCTGTCGATGCTGTTCCTGGGCGGTCCTACGCTGCACTACTTCGCCATCGCGCTGACCATCGGTATCTGCTTCGGTATTTACTCGTCGGTGTTCGTGGCTGCCGCAGTGGCCATGTGGCTGGGCGTGAAGCGTGAAGACCTGATCAAGCCGATCAAGGAAAAAGACGAAACCGATGGCGCTGTAGTGTAAAACAACGTTATCGTTTTGATAGTAGAATCCCCCAGCGCTTTTAGCCTTGGGGGATTTTTCTTTATGATGTACAGATTATTGGCCGGCCTGCTGGCCTGCTGCGCCGCGCATGGCGCCGAACTGCCGTGGGACCTGAGCTACACGTCCGCGCTGCGCGACCATCCGATCGCGGAGCATGAATTCATGCGCATCTGGCCGCAGCAGCACCCACAGCGGCCCATCCATCAAAAGCTGGCCGAATACGCGGGCGAGCCGATCGAAGCGTCGATGCTGATCGAGCAGCCCGACGGCCACGCCGGCGACGCCATCGCCCAGTGGTTCATCAAGACGCGCAATACCGCGCAGCTGTGCAGCTTCCATCCCAAGCGCATGAACGAACCGTGCAAGAAGCTCGACCCCGTGCGCGTGCAGGCGGCGATCCGCGACGTGCTGCACATGTCCGACCCATGGCCGCCGAAGGGCGACGGGTTGGTGGCCGAGAAGGACTACTTCGGCCCCGGCAAGCCGATGCTGCTCAATTACTTCGGCTATGTCAGCGTGTACGTGGACGGCGTGTCCTTGCAGCGCCCTATCGGCGGCGATGAGTGGAAGGAGCGGCTCGACAAGTCGCGTCCTGCGACGCCGGAAGCGGGGCGCTTGCAGCAGGCTTTGGCGCTTGCCATGGAGGGCGCGGTGGAGCCGGCGCCGGTCGCCGCAGCCAGGCCGACCAGCACGATAGCGGAGAGCGCGGAGAGCGCCGAACTGGTTGCCCGCAATGCGCTGATCGCCGAAGTAAAGGGCTATCTCAGCAAGGGTGACTACAAGAGCCTGGAAGCATTGCGCAAGCGCCTGCTGGATCCAACCCAGCGCACCGGCAGCGGTGTCTGGAAGCTGGCGATTTTCTACAACCAGCTGCGCTGGCGTCCGCAGAATACGCGCGACCTGGCCTACTGGACCGGCATCGACAACGAAGCCAAGGGCTGGGAGAAGCAGTTCCCCAAATCGAATGCGGCGCGCATGTATCGCGCCTATGCGCTGCTCGCGCGCGGCACCGCCTTCCGTGGCACGGCCAGCTACAAGGATGTGCCCAAGGAGGATATCGAGCGCATGCTGGCCTCCACGCGCGAAGCGATGAGCATTCTCAACACGCTGGAAAAGCCGATGCTGAAGGAGCGCGATCCGGAGTTTTACAGGGCCCTGCTGCAAGTGCTGCCGTACACGGACCACTACAGCTTCCTCGGCGTGATGAACACGTTGGCCGATGCGCGCAGGGCATTCCCCAACTATCACGAGACCTATTTCTCCGCCGCGTTCTTCTCGACCGAGATGTGGGCCAGCGCGCCGGACGCGGTGGACGACATCGCGCGCAGCGCCATGGGTATGCGGACCGCCGATTCCGATGCGATGTACGCCCGCGTCTACTGGTACATGAGCCAGATGTCCTATGACGACAAGCTGTTCGAGAACAGCCTCGCCGACTGGAGCGAAATGAAGACCAGCTTCGATGCGCTGGTGGACCGCTACCCCGATCCGTGGAACCTGAACGCCTACGCCTACTTCGCCTGCCAGGCCGGCGACTACGCCACAATGGCCGGCCTGCTGAACCGCATCGGCGAACGGCGCGTTTACACCAGCTGGGGCAAGCGCGGCGCGCGTGCCTACGAGGACTGCGCCGCTCATGCCGGCGACGATACCAGCCGCTATCTGTCCGACCTGCGCGAGATGGTCAAGAAGCGCCAGACGCGCGTGTTCTACCGCTACATCAACTACGCCGCGCAGACCCGCAAGGACGGCAAGTACGGCGAGAGCCTGCGCATCGTGCGCAAGGCCGAGGAGTTGAATCGCGTATTGTTCAGCAAACCATCGATGATGGTGCAGTACCACCTCGGCCTGACGCTGCATGCCCTGAAGCGCTACGACGAAGCGCTGCAGGCGCTGTCGCTGGGATTGCAGTCGCAGCCCAACTACGCGCCGGCGTACTTTCAGCGCGGGCTGGCCTACGAGGCGTTGGGCCGCCGCGAGGAGGCACGCGGCCAGTTCGAAACCGCCGCCGGCCGCATGCCGGCCACGATCAGCAGCAGCGAACCGGCGCAACGCGCGGCGGAGGAACAGGAACGCCGCACGATGTCGGTCAAGTTCCGCGAATACGGAATCAGCGCCCCGTTTTGATCATGTCGTACAGCGCCTGCGCGGCCGGCGACAGATGGCCGGCCTTGCGGGTGATGAGCACCAGCTGGCGCGAGATGGTCGGTTCCTTCAGCTTGATGGCGCGCAGGCGCGGATAGCTGCCCTTGACGATCGCCAGGTTGGGCACGATGGCGGCGGCGATGCCCGAGGCCACCAGTCCCACCGCCGTCGCGCTGCGCTGCACGTCGTATTGGAAGTGCAGGTTCAGCTCCGCGCTCTTGCTGCCCAAATAGCTGTCCAGCAGCGCGCGGTTGCCGTTGACGTCGCCCGAGAAGATCAGCGGGTAGGGCTGGATCTGCGTCCACGTCAGCGAGCGCCGCTTCGCCAGCGGATGATCGTCGCGGCACACCAGCACGAAGTGATCCTCCATCAGCGGCACCGACACCAGGTCGGGATGCATGCCGCCACCCAGGCCGATGCCGAACTCCGCTTCCCGCCGTTGCACCGCCTCCGCCACGCGCGACGAGGCGTGGTCGAGAATCTTGATGCGGTTCTCGGGGAAGCGCGCCGAGTACTCCTGGATGATCTGCGGCAGGTACTGGATGCCCACCGTCGGCACGCAGGCGATCGCCACGTCGCCGCGCTGCGCCTTGCCGGTCTCGCGGATCTCGTTCAGCGTGGACGACAGCTCTTGCAGCAAGCGCCGCGCCTGCGGCAGGAAGTCCTTGCCGATGCTGGTCAGAGCGATCGAGCGCGTGGTGCGCTCAACCAGCATCACGCCCAGAAAGTCCTCCAGGTTGCGCAGCCGTTGCGTGACGGCGGTCTGCGTGACGTGCAGCGTCTCCGCCGCTTTCTGGAATCCGCCAAAGTCCGCAATCGCGACAAAAGCCTGCACGCCGAGTATGTCTATTTTCATCAGAAAAATGAATGAATGGTCTAAATAAATTTATTGTACTTATATTTGGCGGAGGCGGAAAATTCGCTCCATTGAAACCGAAGGAGAAGATCATGCCGCTATCAACAATTTTCCTGGTGTTCTCCAAACTGGCGTTGATGGGCTTCGGCGGCGTGATGCCGTTCGCTTACCGCGCCCTGGTCGAGCAGCACAAGTGGCTCACGGCCGAGGAGTTCGCGAAATACCTCGCCACCAGCCAGATGCTGCCCGGCCCGACGATCTGCAACGTCGCGCTGATGGTCGGCAACCGCTACGCCGGCACGGGTGGCGCGCTGGCGGCGCTGGCCGGCATGGTCGCCGGTCCGTTCCTGGTGGTCATCGCCTTGGGCGTGGTGTACCAGCGCTTCGGCGAGATCGAGATGTTCCGCCACGCGATACGCGGCATGGCGGCGGTGGCGGCGGGGCTGATCCTGGCCACCGCCGTGAAGATGGCGAAGGCCATGTTCGCCAAGGCCGACTGGCGCGAACACCGCACCCTGTTGCAGGTGGCCTTGCTGGCGCTGGCCTTTATCGGACTGGGGCTGCTGCAATGGCAGCTGGCGCTGGTGTTCTGTGTGCTGGCGCCGCTGGGCACCGGTGCGACTTACCTGGTGGGAGAGAAAAAATGAACGAGCAATCTCCAGTGACGGAACTGTCGCTGCACATCGCGTTGATGTCGTTGATGGCGGTGGGTGGCGGCGTGGTGCTGCTGGGGCCGCAGGTCGGTCACTACGTGGTCGAAGGCAAGCAGTGGCTGAACAATGAGCAGTTCTCGGCCGCCTATGCGATAGCGCAGGCGGCGCCCGGTCCCAACCTGTTGTTCGTTTCGCTGGTGGGCTGGCTGATCGCCGGCTGGGCGGGCGCGATCTTCACCACGCTGGCGGTGCTGGGCCCTTCGACGCTGCTGACACTGACCGCGATCCGCTTGCAGGCGCGCCACGCCGGCGGACGGTTGACGCAAGCGCTGGGCGATGCCTTCGCGCCGATATCGATAGGCTTCCTGGCCGCCACCGCCTGGCTGTTCACCCGTATCTCCAACGTCAGCTGGCATGCCGACGTGCTGACGGTGCTGGCGGCGGTGATACTGCTGCGGTCCAAAATCAACCCGGTGATACTGATCGCGGCCGGTGCGCTGGCCGGCATGCTGGGCCTTATCTGAGCGAGTGCGGCGTGGAGCGCGACCGCAGCGACGCCGACGGGCAGTGGCCGAACAGCTTGCGGTAGTCGCTGGAAAACTGGCTGAAGTTACTCAGACCCCAGGAGCCGGCCACGTCGCCGATGGCGCCGCCGTCCTGCAACTGCCGCCGCACGCCGTTCAGGCGCACCATGCGCAGGTACAGCATGGGGCTCATGCCCAGCACGTCCTCGAAGCAGTATTGCAAGGTGCGTCGGCTCACATGCACCCGTTCGCACAACTCCGGCACGGTAATCGAATCGCTGCGGTGCGCCATGATGTATTCACGGGCCAGCGAGACCACGTGGCGGCGCCGTTGCAGGCTGGCGGCCAGCGCCGGCTCCACGCAGCTGTGGTCCAGCATGTCGAGCAGGGTGGACAGCACCAGCTCCTGCCACTGCGCCGCGCCTTCCGCCGCGCTTTCCCCCTCGGCCGGCAGCAGCTGCGACAGGACGCGCAGGCATTTGGCCTGGGCCTGCGCATCCACCTGCAGCAGCTCGGCCGACTGCACCCGCTGCCAGTCGATCTGGCAACCGTAGCGCCGCGCCGTCTCGACCAGCAACTCGCGGCTGGCGACGATGCCGAAGATGCTGTAGGCGCTCGGCGTTACCAGTTCGAACTCAACGTTGCCCGGCTGCACCATAATCCAGTCGGCCGCCGTCTGGCGGCCGTTGATGCGGGTGCTGGCGCCGTGGTCGGGCAGGCCGAACCAGATGGCGTCCGGCCACACGCGGCAGGATTGGCGCACCGACTGGCTCAAGCTTTCCCGGAATACTTGCAGCTGCGGCAGGCGCAGCTCGGTCAGCGCGCCGTGGAACAGGCCGGAACTGATCTGGTCGTAGCTTTGTTGCCAGTTGGTGAGCTTGCTGGCCAATTCATCGGCGTCGTGCGCCATCACAGTGCGCAAATCTGGCGCACTGTGTACCAACGCTGTCGCAGTCTGGTGCATATTATTTTTCTCCCACTGTTGTTATTTTTTCCCGTGGACGCTAGCCCCTCGCAAGTTTGCCGATTTTCGATAACGCTGGCATTTGGCTGGCTCCTATACTCGATTCTGCTGCAACTTCCATACCAGATGCGCTTTACCTTAGGGAGAATCACATGAATGCAAAACAGGCGGCCGGGCAACCGGCGCTGCAACAGTCGCTAGGCACCTTTCAGTTGTGGGGCATCGCGGTAGGCCTGGTGATCTCGGGCGAGTACTTCGGCTGGAGCTACGGCTGGGCCTCGGCGGGGACGCTGGGCTTTACCATCACCGCGCTGTTCATCGCGGCGATGTACACCACCTTTATCTTCAGCTTCACCGAGCTGACCACCTCGATCCCGCATGCGGGCG
This sequence comes from Duganella sp. S19_KUP01_CR8, assembly GCF_036688705.1. Classification (NCBI taxonomy): domain Bacteria; kingdom Pseudomonadati; phylum Pseudomonadota; class Betaproteobacteria; order Burkholderiales; family Oxalobacteraceae; genus Duganella; species Duganella sp. S19_KUP01_CR8. The sequence continues at coordinate 13,408 of NZ_JAQQPR010000022.1, forward strand.
GCCCGTTCGCCTACAGCAAGCGCGCCTTCGGCCCGACCGGCGGCTACCTGGCCGGCGCGGCCACCCTGATCGAGTTCGTGTTCGCCCCGCCGGCGATCGCGCTGGCGATCGGCGCGTACCTGAATGTGCAGTTTCCTACCGTCGATCCGAAGACGGCGGCGGTCGGTGCCTATGTCGTGTTCATGACCTTGAACATCGTCGGCGTGCAAGTGGCGGCCACCTTCGAGTTGCTGATGACGCTGCTGGCCATCTTTGAATTGCTGGTGTTTATGGGCGTGGTGTCGCCGGGCTTCTCGGTGGCGAACTTCGTCAAGGGCGGCTGGTCGGGCCAGGACAGCTTCAGCATCGCATCGATCCCCGGCATGTTCGCGGCGATTCCGTTTGCGATCTGGTTCTTCCTGGCGATTGAGGGCGTGGCCATGGCGGCCGAGGAAGCCAAGGACCCGAAACGTTCGATCCCGATCGCCTACATCGCCGGCATCATTACGCTGGTGCTGCTGGCGATCGGCGTGATGGTGTTCGCCGGCGGCGCAGGCGACTGGACCAAGCTGGCCAACATCAACGATCCGCTGCCGCAGGCAATGAAGATCATCGTCGGCGAGCACAGCAACTGGCTGCACATGCTGGTGTGGCTGGGCCTGTTTGGCTTGATCGCTTCTTTCCACGGCATCATCCTGGGCTATTCGCGCCAGATCTTTGCACTGGCACGCGAGGCTTACCTGCCGCACTATTTCGCCAAGATCCATCCACGTTTCAAGACACCGCACCGCGCCATCCTTGCGGGCGGCGTGATCGGCATCGCTGCCATCTATAGCGACGAGCTGATCAAGATCGGCGGCCAGACCCTGACCGCCAACATCGTCACCATGTCGGTATTCGGCGCCATCACCATGTACATCCTCAGCATGCTCAGCCTGTTCAAGCTGCGCCGCGCCGAGCCGCACATGGCGCGCCCTTTCCGCGCACCGTTCTATCCGCTGTTCCCGGCGATTGCGCTGGCCGGCGCGCTGGTCTGCCTGGTGACGATGATCTATTACAACCCGCTGATCTTCGGCGTGTTCGTCGGCTTCATGGCGGTCGGTTATGCATTCTTCCTGGCCACCAAGGGCAATCGTCAGCAGCACGCGGCGCTTGACGCTGTCTAACCCGCCGTCTCACTCACAACAACGGAGCACTATCAATGTCCCAATCCCTCTTCTCCCTGCTGGCCGCGGCCGGATGCCTGGCTTGCGCGGCAGGCAGCGCGCTGGCCGCCGACGCCGCACCTGCACCGGCGGCGCCTGCACCCGACTGGACCAACACCGGCAACGTGACGCTGGTGTCCGATTATATTTTCCGCGGCATCTCGCAGACGCAGGCCAAGCCGACGGCGCAAGCCACGCTGGACTTCACCCATGTCAGCGGCTTCTATCTCGGCCTGTTCGGTTCCGGCGTCTCGCACGCGGCCTATAACAACGGCAGCGGTTCGGAGATCGATGTCTACGGTGGCTATCGTTATCCTCTGAGCGAGGGCAATAATATCGACGCCGGCCTGGTCACCTACTGGTATCCCGGCGCGCATTATGCGGCGGGCGGCAAGGACATCAAGTACCATACCCAGGAGGCCAAGCTGGGCGTGAATATCGGCGCCTTCAATGCCTACGCCTGGGTGGCGCTGAGCGAGTACTGGTTCGGCTTCGCTGTGCAGCCGGACAGCGGCAAGCTGGCCAACACGCGCGGCACCGCCTACGCCGAAGTGAACTGGAATCCCGAACTGATGCCGGGCCTGGTGCTGAACCTGCATGCGGGCCGCCAGCAAGTACGCAACATGAGCGATTTCAATTTCTTCGACATCAAGGCGGGCGTGACCAAGACGGTGGATGTTTGGGCGTTCACGGCGGCGGGGACCTACAACAGCGGCGACGCCAGCAAGAACGGCACGCCTTTGTGGACCTTCTTCAACGCCGACGGCAGCGGCAAGAACGTGGCACAGAAACGCCTGGTCGTGACCGCCTCGCGCAACTTCTAGCAACGGTTAGTTCGTCATTCCCGCGAAAGCGGGAATCCATACTGAGCCTCTGACCAGATGGCGTATGGGCTCCCGCCTACGCGGGAGCGACGGTCTTTAGTATATCGGCAGCATCAGGAGACGCGGCAATGAGCAGCTTTGCACATACGGTAGGCAGCAGGACATATCAGTTCCGCGACCTGAAGGACTTGATGGCGAAGGCGACGCCGGCGCGTTCCGGCGACTACCTGGCGGGGCTGGCGGCGGCCAGCGCCGAGGAGCGGGTGGCGGCGCAGATGGCGCTGGCCGAGCTGCCGCTGTCGCTGTTCCTGAACCAGATGGTGGTGCCGTATGAGCAGGACGAGGTGACGCGGTTGATCATCGACGATCACGACCGCATCGCCTTCGCCCGCATCGCCCACCTGACCGTGGGCGACTTCCGCAACTGGCTGCTGGGCGACGCCGCCGATGAAGCCGTGCTGGCCGCCGTCGCACCCGGTATCACGCCGGAAATGGCGGCGGCCGTTTCCAAGATCATGCGCATCCAGGACCTGATCCTGGTGGCGAAGAAATGCCGCGTCGTCACGCGCTTCCGCAACACCATCGGCCTGGCGGGCTGCATGTCGACGCGTTTGCAACCCAACCACCCGACCGACGACGCCACCGGCATCGCCGCCAGCGTGCTGGACGGCCTGCTGTACGGCAGCGGCGACGCGGTGATCGGCATCAACCCGGCCACCGACAACGTGCCGCAGGTGATCAAGATCGTCACCATGCTGGACGAGATCATCGACCGCTACGGCATCCCCACGCAGTCATGCGTGCTGACCCATGTGACCAACACCATCGCCGCCATCGAACGCGGCGCGCCGATCGACCTGGTGTTCCAGTCGATCGCCGGCACCGAGGCGGCCAACGCCAGCTTCGGCATCAACCTGGCCTTGCTGGCGGAGGCGCAGCAGGCGGCGCTGTCGCTGCAGCGCGGCACGGTGGGCAACAACGTGATGTACTTCGAGACGGGGCAGGGCAGCGCGCTGTCGGCCAACGCGCATCACGGCGTCGACCAGCAGACTTGCGAAACGCGCGCCTACGCGGTGGCGCGCAAGTTCCAGCCGCTGCTGGTCAATTCGGTGGTCGGCTTCATCGGCCCCGAATACCTGTACGACGGCAAGCAGATCGTGCGTGCAGGATTGGAGGATCACTTCTGCGCCAAGCTGCTGGGCCTGCCGATGGGCTGCGACGTCTGCTACACCAACCACGCCGAGGCCGACCAGAACGACATGGACATCCTGCTGACCTTGCTGGGCACGGCCGGCTGCACCTTCGTCATGGGCATTCCCGGCTCGGACGACATCATGCTCAACTACCAGACCACGTCCTTCCATGATGCGCTGTATGCGCGCCGCGTGCTGGGCCTGAAGCCGGCGCCGGAATTCGAAGCCTGGTTGAAGGAGATGGAAATTTTTACCCGCGACGATTACGTTACACTGGGCAAAGCGCTGCCGGCTTCCTTCCAGCGCGCGTTGGCCAGCCTGAAATAATGGGAACCCGTATGAACGACGACGAGCACCTGCTTCCAGCCAGCCCCGCTGGCGATGATGGCGTGGTGACGAGCAATCCGTGGGGCTCGCTGCGGCGCTTCACGGCGGCGCGCATCGCGCTGGGACGCAGCGGCGTCAGCCAGCCGACCGCGCCGCAACTGGAGTTCCAGCTGGCGCATGCGCGCGCGCGCGACGCCGTGCACCTGGCGCTGGACCACGCCGCGCTGGGCGATGCCTTGCAGGCCGCCAGCGGCTTGCCTTGCCTGCCGCTGCACAGCGCCGCCGCCAGTCGCGACATTTACCTGCAGCGTCCCGACCTGGGCCGACGGCTGGATGACGGTTCGCGCCAGGCGCTGCTGGCGCGCCCGCTCGATGCGGCCGGCTACGACCTGGCCTTCGTTATCGCCGATGGCCTGTCGGCGCTGGCGATCGAACAGAACGCCTTGCCCTTCCTGAAAGTGCTGATGGCGCGCCTGGCCGCCGAATCCTGGTCGCTGGCGCCGCTGTCCATCGTCCGCCAGGGACGGGTGGCGGTGGGCGACGAGGTGGGCGAGTTGCTGGGCGCGCGCGCGGTGGTGGTGCTGGTCGGCGAACGCCCTGGCCTCAGCTCGCCGGACAGCATGGGCCTGTACCTGACCTGGGCGCCGAAGACCGGCCTGACCGATGCCGCCCGCAATTGCATCTCGAATGTGCGTCCTGCCGGTTTGACCTACAATGATGCAGCCTTCAAACTTCACTACCTGCTATCCGAATCGCGCCAACGGCAGCTATCCGGCGTCGCGCTGAAGGATGAAACAGCCACCGACAACACCATGCTGGACGCACCGCAGCGCAACTTCCTGCTCGACCTCGATTAGTCGGCAGGCGGACGTCCCGCCGACCAACTAGCGAGAGAGCGACAATGAGCCGTACCGGCCGACTTTTCCTGTTGATGGACGCGATGCGCGGCTACCGCCGTCCCGTCACCGCCGCCCGTTTGGCCGAGCAGCTGGGCGTATCCGAACGTACCATCTACCGCGACATCCAGACGCTGTCCGGCCTGGGCGCGCCGCTGGAGGGGGAGGCCGGGGTCGGCTACATGCTCAAGGCCGGCTTCTTCCTGCCGCCGCTGATGTTCGGCGCCGACGAGCTGGAGGCGCTGGTGCTGGGCGCGCGCTGGGTGCGCCGGCAGGGCGACGAGGCGCTGGCCGCCGCCGCCAACAACGCGCTGGCCAAGATCGCCGCCGCCTCGCCCAAGGACCTGCGCGACGACATGGCCGAGACCAGCCTGTGGGTGCCGCTGTACCAGGACCAGGACACCGCCAGCGACGTCCACGTGCGCCCGGTGCGCGAGGCGATCCGCTACCAGCACCGCTTGCGCATGGCCTACCAGGACGAGCACGGCAAGCCGTCGGAACGGGTGGTGTGGCCGTTCGCGCTGGCCTTCATGGAGGGTAAGCGCTTGCTCGCCGCGTGGTGCGAGCTGCGCATGGCCTTTCGCCACTTTCGCATCGACCGCATCGCGGAGGTGGAGTCGCTGGGCGTGCGCTATCCGGCCCGCCGCAGCGACTTGCTGAAGACCTGGCGCCAGCAACATAACCTGCGCGAAGACTACTGACAAAAACTGTCGCAGGCCGGTCGTACGATGAAGTCCTCAACTCACCAACTGGAGACTTCAAATGCGCTTATACCACCACCCCGCTTCCTCCAATTCGCGTCGTGTCATGATGGCCGCGATTCACATGGGCACGCCGCTGGATGTGACCGAAGTCAACCTGATGAGCGAAGAAGACCGGCGCCGGCTGGAGGTGCTCAACCCCAACTGCATGGTGCCGGTGCTGCAGGAGAGCGACTTCATCCTGTGGGAATCCTGCGCCATCATGCAATACCTGGCCGACCGCACCCACGGCCAGACGCTCTACCCGGACAACATCGTCGTGCGGGCCGACATCAACCGCTGGATGTTGTGGGCGTGCCAGCATTTTTCGCCGGCGCTGGGCGTCATCGTCTGGGAAAACATCTGGAAGGGTATCACCGGCAACGGCGTTCCCGACCAGGCCGAGCTGGACCGGGGCACGCGGCTGGTGGCGAAATTCGCCGCGGTGCTGGAGCAGCACCTGGCGGGACGCGAGTGGGTGGTCGGCGACAAGCTGAGCCTGGCGGATTTCGCGCTGGCCGCGCCGCTGATGTACACCGAGCAAGCTAAGTTGCCCGTCACTCAATATCCGAAGATGATGGCGTGGTTGGCCCGCGTTCAGCAGCTGGATGCGTGGAAGCAATCGGAACCGGTGTGGTGATAGAAACTTGTGTCCATATGTGAACTGGCGCACAGAGCAGATGGGATGGGGAGCGTATTCTGGACTTGTCTCCTCTGGAGGAGATCCCTAGTTTTGGACTTTGCCCGCTCCCCAGCGGGCTTTTTTTTTATTTGACGTCGTTCCCGCGAAAGCGGGAAACCATGCTGAGCGTGCTTCGGATGCGGCTTATGGATTCCCGCCTACGCGGGAATGACGCTACAGCATCAGCACCGCGTACAGCGACTGCACTTCCAGCGCCGATTCGCTCATGATGGCGTGCAGCGTGCCTTCGCCAACCACGAAGTCGATGGTGCGCGCCCCTTGCAGCGTGGTCGCGCCCGGACGCTGGTACAGCGGCGAGTGCACCGGCGACAGATCGTTGGCCAGCAGCAGCGTATCGCCCAGGGTTTCCGGCGGCAACGCGCGCAACCCCACCCACATCGACTCGATCGCCCGGCAAACACCTTCCGGTACGTCCAGCTTCGTCATAACGCCGCGGCCGATTTCCACTTCGCCGTGCTCGACCCAGTCTTCCGGTTCACCATCCATCACTTCCGGGAAGTCGCCGGCGCAGGACAGCATGTAGAAGCCCGCCACCTCGTGCATGATGCCGGCAAATAGCGCCGTATCCGGATCGACGTGCGTGACGCGGCGCGCGATCACCTGCGACAGGGCCGCCACGTGCGCCGTGTGTTCCCACAGTTGATTGATTTTGGCCAGCAGGGCGGGATCGGTGACCTGGCTGCCGATCTGGCGCACGATCAGCGCCGCCACCAGCGATTGCAGGGTGCGCACGCCGAGCCGCTGCACGGCCGCGCGCACGCTGGAGATTTCAGTACCGGAGCGGTTGTAGGCCACCGAGTTGGCGATGGCGACGCTGCGCGCCGCCAGCAATGGGTTTGCCTGGATGAGTTTGGCTGCCGCCTCGGTGTGGCAATCGGGATCGTTCAGCGCTTGCTGCAAGCGCAGCGAGGCGTTGACGTTGGCCGGGAACGAGAGCTCCCCCCGGCTCGCCTGAGCAGCGATAGTCTTGAAGGCGTCGAGTCTGTCCATTGCAAAAAATTATACCCGGAATATTGCCGTGTGGCACTTCTTCTGAAAATACTTTTGTCTGGTACAACGGTACGCCTTCGGCGGGATTACTGCTCGCTGAAGATGGCGTCGCAGCCGTCCTGGGTGGCGTCGGTGTCTTGCAGTTCGTCGGTCAGGCCCAGGTCGAACAGCTCTTCGATGGCGTTCATGAAGCTGTTGTGCTTGGTCGCGCCGATCAGGCGGTAGATTTCGCCGTCTTCGTTGCGTACGCCGATGATCAGCTTTTCCTGGCGGACTTCGTCAGGGGTGGACTGGTTCAGCAGCAGGTTGCCGATGATGTGTTTGTCGAATTTGGCAGGCTTTTTGCCTTCGAGCAGAGTCGTTTTCAAATGATTTCCTTGGTTGAGTCGCAGGTGGACAGGCATTCGGTATGGCCGGCCATGATTACAGTTTTAAGATCGCTCAGGGTTTTTTCAAGGGCGGCGTAGTCGTCTTCGCTGTAGTGCGCGAACACTTTCCCGCTTTCCTTGACGACCGCCGGGAAGACCGTGCAGAACACCTGCTCGCCCTCCGCCGTCAGCCGGACAAAGAAGGAACGTTTGTCGCAGTCGTTGCGCTGACGCTCCACCAACCCTTTTTGTTCCAATCGCTCGATCACGCCGGTCAGCGTACCCTTGGTGATCAGCGTCTTGTCGCCCAATTCTTTATAGGACATGCCGGGCGTATTGCCCAGCGTGGCGATGATATCGAACTGGGCGTGCGTCAAGCCGCTCTGGCGCACGTACTGGCCAGAGAGCCGTTCGTAGCTCTGTAAGCAATCGGCCAGCAGCCGGATGCTTTTCAAAAATCGTTCACCCATAGACCGTGATTATAGCCGGTTCGCACCGGCAATCTTGCCCGGGACTATAATGGAGGACGCACATTCATAATAAAAAAACCATGCCTCAACACTTGCGCGGCATTGCCGCTTTGCTGATCGTGACCCTGGTATGGGGCACGACTTTCCCCGCGATGAAGAACATGACCGGCTACCTGTCGGCCAGCTGGATCGTGCTGTGCCGCTTCGCGCTGGCCGGCCTGCTGTTGCTGCCGTTTATGTGGCGCGCCAAGTGGAACGATATCCGCTGGGGCATCATCGCCGGCGGGGTGTTGTTCCTGTGCTACGTGTTCCAGATCGAGGGGCTGGCGCTGACCAGCTCCAACCGCAACGCCTTCGTCACCGGCCTCAACGTGCTGGTGCCGCCGCTGCTGGGCGTGCTGATGGGCGCGCGGCTGGAGCGCCGCATCGTCGTCGCGCTGGTGCTGGCGCTGGCCGGCCTGTTCGCGTTGTGCTGGGAGGGCAGCTTCACCTGGGGGCGCGGCGATACGCTGGCGCTGCTGTGCGCGCTGTTCTTCGGCATCTACGTCAAGTTGATGGAAACCACCACCCGCAAGGTCGAGAAGCTGATGGTGCTGACCGCCTCGCAGATCCTGACGGTGGCCGTGTGCGCCGCCGCGTGGCTGCTGATCCGCGAAGTGCCGCTGGGCTTTGCCGAGCGCAGCCAGGACTTGCCGGACTACGTGAGCTACATCTGGAAGGGCTTGCAGATGTACGGCCTGAACCTGGTCTACCTGGGCGTGGTCGCCACGGCGGCGATTATTTCGCTGCAAACCTGGGGCCAGAGCCACAGCAGCGCCAACGAGGCGGCCGTGATCTATGCCTTCGAGCCGGGCTGCGCGGCGATCTTCGCGTATTTCTGGCTGGGCGAGACGCTGGCCTGGAACGGCTTGCTGGGCGCGGCGCTGCTGATCTCCGGCATGATCGTCAGCCAGTGGAGCACCGAGCGGCCCGCCGCCGTGCTGGCGCCGGAGTAGGTGTCCCATGTCTTTCGATAATTTATCCCGCGTCACGCAAGAGCGGCCGTTGCGCATGCTGCTGGTGAACGCGGGCGAGTCCGACGCGCTGACCTGGGCCGGCCTGGTGCAGCCGCTGCGCCTGGCCGCCGCCGCGTTGGGCCGCGACGTGCTGCATCTGGAAACCATGACCCCGGCGCAAGTGGTGCTGGCGCAGCCGGGCTGGCACATCGCCTTATTAGTGGCCGACGAGGGCCAGTCGCCGCTGGCGCCCGAGTTGAGCCGCGCCGTCATCGAACGCTGCCGCTCGGCCGAGTACTGGGGCGGCGTCGGCGCCGGCGTGCTGTGGCTGGCCGCAGCCGGGCTGATGGCGGGCGTGCGCATCGCCTTGCCGTGGGCGCTGTACGCCGACACCGAGGGCATTTCCGAACGCGCCATCCTGACGCCTCACCTGTTCGAGCTGGACGGCCGTCACCTGAGCTGCTGCGGCGGCGCCGCCAGCATCGACTTCTCGCTGACCTTGATCGAGCACCTGTTCGGCGCCACCGTGCAGGCCGGCATCAAGGAAAGCCTGTGCATCGAGCGCGTGCGCAGCCACGAGGAACGCCAGCGGGTCGCCCTGCAGGCGCGCTTCGGCGCCTTGCAGCCGCGCCTGTCCGAGGCGGTGACGCTGATGGAAACTAATATCGAGGAACCGCTGTCCACCGACGACATCGCCAACCTGGTCGGCCTGTCGCGCCGCCAGCTGGAGCGGCTGTTCAAGCAATACCTGGGCAGCCTGCCGTCGCGCTACTACCTGGAGTTGCGCCTGCAACGCGCCCGCCAGCTGCTGCTGGAGACCAATCATTCGATCGTGCAGGTGGGGCTGATGTGCGGCTTCTCGTCCGGCTCGCATTTCTCGACCGCCTTCGGCGCCCTGTTCGGCAACACGCCGCGCGAGGAACGCCAGCGCAAGCTGGTGCCGCCGACGGCTTGAGATTCAGGCCGCCGCGGCCGGCCGGTCCTGCTCCGGGGCGCAGCGCGCGGCCGGCGGCGCGCCGGGATCGGGCAAGGCCACCAGCCCTTGTGCGGCGGGCGCCGTGTGGTCGCTCAGGTCGGGTGCCGAGATCGGCAGGTTGAGCTGGAATAGCGTGCCCTGTCCGGGATTGCTATGCAAGGTGATGGTGCCGCCCAGTACACCCGTCACCAGGGTCTGCACGATATACAGTCCCAGCCCGGAGCCGCCCTGGCCCAGGCGCGTGGTGAAGAACGGGTCGTAGACCTTGTTGCGGAACTCGGCCGGGATGCCGCTGCCGTCGTCGCTGTAGATCAGTTCCAGCCGCTCGTCACGGCACTGGGCGGCGATCCGCACCTGGCCCGGCTGGTTGCTGCGAAAACCATGCACCAGCGTGTTCTCCAGCAGGTTGGACAGCACCTGCGCCAGCGGGCCGGGGAAGCTGTCGAGCTCGATGGCGGGGTCGATCTGCAGCGTGATCTTGTGCGGTGTGGCCTTCCACGCGTTGTGATGGGTGGCCAGCACTTCCTCCACCGTGCGCAGCAGCGGAAACTTGCGGCGCCGCACGCTGGCCTGGTCCACCGCCAACTCCTTGAAGTTGTCGATCAGTCCGGCCGCGCGGTAGGCGTTGCGTTCGATGATGTCGCAGGCCTGCTGGCACTGGCCGATGAAATCGTCGGCGCTGGAGCGTTTCAAGGTGCCGGCCGTGAGGCCGTGGCGGAACGCGGCCAGGTGCGCCTTCAGCGTGGTGGCGGCGGTCAGGGTGCTGCCCAGCGGCGTGTTGAGCTCATGTGCGATGCCGGCCACCAGCCGCCCCAGCGACGCCACTTTTTCGGTCTGCACCAGCTGGTCGGCCGCCAGGCGCAAGTCCTCGTTGGCCTGCTCCAGTTCGGCGGTGCGCTGCTGGACCCGGCGCTCCAGCGCCGCGTTGAGCTGCTGGATTTCCTCCTCGCGGGCGCGGCGCATCTGGACTTCGTCGCGCAGCTCGGCGGTGCGGTGCTTGACCATGCGGCGCAGCTGCAGGATGAACAGCAGCGCAAACAGCATCGCCAGTCCCAGCGCATACAGTGGCCGGTAATCGGTTTCATGGTCGTAGCGCACCACCGACCATTTCTGGCGGAAGCCGTCGCGCTCGCTTTTCGGGATCGCGGCCAGGGCCTGGTTCAGGATCGGCAGCAGTTCGGTCCAGTCGCTGCGCAGCCCCATGCCGACGCGGTAGCTGTATTCGGTCTCGCCCGAGACGCGCACATCGTTGCTGCCGTGCTCGACCAATTGGTGGGTGCCGGTCAGCAGCGGCCCGATCAGCGCGCTGACCCGGCCCTGGCGCAGCAGCTCCGTGCCTTCGCGGAAATCGCTGGTCGATACGGTTTGGATCGCCGGCCAGTCGTGCTGCATGGCCTCGATCACGCTGCTGCGGGCGCTGACCGCGACCCGCTTGCCGTTCAAGCCGCCCAGGCCGCCGCTGCTGCTGGTGCCGACCAGGGTGTACAGCACCACCGGCGTGCTCAGGTACGGATCGCTGACCAGCATGAAGCGCTGCCGGTCCGAGGTTTGTGTGATGGCCGACAGCAGGTCGACCTCGCGGCGCTCGATCTGGCCCAGCAGTTCGGCCACGTTCTTGCTTTGCACCAGGGTAAAGCGCACCCCCAGCATCTCCTCCAGGCGGTGCAGGAATTCAATCGAGATGCCGCGCGGCTTGCCATCCTCGCCCTGCGACTCGATCGGCGCGCGGCCGCTATCGACGCCGACCCGTATCACCGGATGGGCCGTCAGCCAGGCGCGCTGGGCCGGTGTCAGCGTCAGCTCGCGTTGCACGCTGGCGCCCTCGGCGCTGGCCAGCCAGCGGGCCCGGATCCGGTCGTGCTCGGCGGCCGGGATGGCGGCCACGCCCTTGTCGACGATGGACAGCAGTTCGGGCGCGTCGTTGCGCAGCGCCAGGCGGATCGCGGCGGCCTCCGAGTCGTAGTACAGCAGCGCGATCTTGAGCGGCGTGGCGGCCGCGCCCAGCATCCGCTGTATCACCGGCAAGTCGTCGAAATAGCCGTCGGCCTGGCCCTGCTGCAGCCGCTCCATGCCTTGCTGCGGATTGTCGACCTCGATCACCTGGCAGCTCGGGCAGCGCGCTCGTATCACCGGCACCCTCACGGTGCCGCGCACCACCGCCACGCGCTCGCCGCCCAGATTGCCCAGGCTGCGCAGGTCGGCATGGTCGGCGCGGGTCGCCATGGCGATCGGCAGCTCCAGGTACGGCGCCGAGAAGTTCAGGCTGCCGCGGCGCTCGGGCCGGTCGCGCGCGCACAGCACGCCGTCCGCCTCATGCGCCATGCCCTTGGCCAGCGCCTCGTTCCAGCTTGAACCCTGATAGCGGAATTGCAGGCCGGTGTAGCGCGCCACCAGTTCCGCATATTCGAAGCAGGCGCCGGCAAAGGACGCGCCGTCGGCATCGGCGCGGCGGAAGATCATGGGGGGATTGTTCTGGTCCAGCGCCATGGTCAGCACCGGATGGGCTTGCATCCAGTCCTGTTCCTGTTGCGTCAGTACGACGCGCGTTGCGGCCGACGCCGGCTGCGCCCGCACTGGCGCCGCGCTGAACAGCGTGATGGCGGCACAAATGACGGTCAGCAATGTTGTCGCGGAGGGCATTTCGCGGGTAACCTTGGCGATTGTAAAGCGGCACATGAAGCATAACTGAGTTTGTAGCCCGAAAGCAGTTTAGTTGCAGGTGACCGATGACTGCGCCAGCGCGCGAGGATTTATGCGAATACTGAAGAATGGACCTGCCCGGGTCGCCTGCCTGGCCGGCTTGGCCGGTATCGGCGCGGCGCCGTTGCCGGCGCAGGCCGTGGGTGCGGACCAGTTGACCCTGTTCGGCGTATTCGACACCTTCGCCACCCGGCTGCACGCCGACGGCCTGGCGCCGGTGGTCCGGCTCGATGCCAGCGGCTTGCTGGCCAGCCGCATCGGCCTGCGCGGGCGCGAGGAGCTGGGCGGCGGCTGGCGCAGCAATTTTTTGCTGGAGGCGGGGCTGGACGGAGACGTCGGCGCCCAGCCCGACGGCAACCGCCTGTTCAACCGGCAAGCCTGGGTCAGCCTGGCGGGCGCGCCCGGGGAGGTGCGGCTGGGGCGGCAGAATACGCCGCAGTTCTACATGAACGGCAAGTTCGACGCCTTCACCAGCGCCACCCAGGCTTCCGGCTGGAACAATCTGTTTGGCGCGCCACCGCGACTGGACAACGCGATCGGCTATCTCTCTCCCAGTTGGGGCGGCTGGACCGTGCAAGCGCTGGCGGGGCGGGGCGCCACGGGCGGCGCGGCGCCGTCGGCCGAACTGGCGGCCAACCAGAGTACCCACCTGGCCGTCGAGGCCGTGGGCGAGGGCTGGTACTGGGGCGCCAACTACCAACTGGTCAAGAATGCCAGCCTGCCCTACAGCGCCCGGCGCGACAGCACGGGCGGCTCATGGGACGCCGGCCATGGCTGGACGCTGTTCGGCGCGGCCGGACGCGAGACCCGTTCGGACGCCAGCCAGCATATCCAACTGTATTCGCTGTCGCTGCGTTATCGGGGCGCCGGGCCGTACTCGGTCTCGGTCGGCTGGGCCGGTTTGCGCGACCATCTGAGCGGAGCCGGTCATGGCAATGCCGATCAACTTGGCGCGCTGTACTTATACCTGCTATCCACCCGCACCACCTTGTATGGTGCGTTGGCCCGTCTCAACCAGCAAGGCCGGCGCAACAGCTTCGCGCTGGTGGGGGCGGCGGTGGTGGCGCCGGCGGCCCAGCTGCGCTCGCCGCAGCCGGGCGGCGACCTCCAGGGCCTGCAGCTGGGCATCCTGCACACCTTCTAGTTGATTAGACAAGTTTGCTTCCCGGCCAAAAATGAAAATCCTTGTCGCGTAGAGAAAAGAGTTTTAGCATCCCGTTTTTTATAATGGGTGACTCCACCCAACATTGATAGGGAATGCCATGAACGCCAAGCTCGATACGACCGTAACTACCCGTCCTGTAACTCGTCAGACTTTTGATGAAGTTCTGGTGCCAACCTATGCACCAGCAGCGATGGTACCGGTCCGAGGCGCTGGTCTGGACCTGTGGGACCAGAATGGCAAGCACTATCTGGACTTCACCTCCGGCATCGCCGTCGCTTCGCTGGGCCATTGCAACCCGATCCTGGTCGAGGCGCTGACCCGCCAGGCCAACACCCTGTGGCACCTGGGCAATGGCTACACCAACGAGCCAGTGCTGCGCCTGGCCACCGCGCTGACCGAAGCGACCTTCGCCGACCGCGCCTTCTTCTGCAACTCCGGCGCCGAAGCCAACGAAGCCGCGCTGAAGCTGGCCCGCAAGTACGCCCACACCAAGTTCGGCGCGCACAAGTCGCGCATCGTGTCGTGCTACCAGTCGTTCCACGGCCGCACGCTGTTCACCGTGTCGGTCGGCGGCCAGTCCAAGTACACCGAAGGCTTCGAACCGCTGCCACCTGCGATCGACCACGTGACCTATAACGACATCGAATCCGCACGCGCCGCCATCGGCGACGACGTTTGCGCAGTGATCGTCGAGCCGCTGCAAGGCGAAGGCGGCGTGGTCCCGGCCGACCAGGCCTTCCTGCAAGAGCTGCGCGACCTGTGCACCAAGACCGGCGCGCTGCTGATCTTCGACGAAGTACAGTGCGGCATGGGCCGTACCGGCGAGCTGTTCCACTACATGACCTACGGCATCACCCCGGACATCCTGACCTCGGCCAAGGCGCTGGGCAACGGCTATCCGATCGGCGCCATGCTGACCACCGAAGAGCTGGCCAAGACGCTGGGCGTGGGCACCCACGGCACCACCTACGGCGGCAACCCGCTGGCCGCGACCGTGGCGCTGACCGTGCTGGACACGATCAACCAGCCGGCCTTCCTGGCCCGCGTCAAGGAAGCCAGCGCCAAGCTGCGCGCGACGATGGAGAAGCTGGTGGCCGATTACTCGCAGGTGTTCACGCTGGTGCGTGGCGCCGGCCTGCTGCAAGGCCTGGTCGTGACCGATGCCTGGAAGGGCCGTTCGAAGGACATCCAGCGCGCCGCTGAAGCGAATGGCCTGATGGTGCTGATCGCCGGCATGGACGTGCTGCGCCTGGCGCCAGCGCTGATCGTCACCGACGCGCAGATCGCCGAAGCCGACCGCATCCTGCGCCTGTCGCTGGACGGCATGCTGAAAGCAGCGTAATCACCGTAGTCATTCCCGCGTAGGCGGGAATCCATGCTGAGCCTCCGGGCCTGCGTTCTATGGGTTCCCGCTTTCGCGGGAACGACACGTTAACGGCCCGGGCGTCCGCCACGGGCTTGCATGCATTTAAAGCACCAAGGAGTTCCCATGTATGTAGTCCGTCCGGTAGAACTTGCGGATATTGCTGCCCTCGAAGCGCTGGCCGCAGTGACCATGCCGGGTGTGCACACCTTGCCGAAAACGCGCGAAAAGATCGCCGACATGATCGAGCGTTCGATCGCCTCGTTTGCCGCGCACGTCGACATCCCCAGCGAAGAATCCTACCTGCTGGTGCTGGAATCGCCGGCCGATAAAACCATCGTCGGCACCGCCGCGATCTTCGCCGCCGCCGGCTCCAATGGCACCTATTTCTCCTTCCGTAACGACGTGATCCAGCAGGTCTCGCGCGACCTGAACATCAGCCACAGCGTGCACGCGCTGACGCTGTGCTCCGAGCTGACCGGCTACTCGCAGCTGTCGAGTTTTTACGTCGGCGAACGCGAACACGGCACGCCGGAAGCGGCCCTGCTGTCACGCGCGCGCCTGATGTTCGCCGTACTGGCGCCGCACCGCTTCGCCGAGCGCTTCTTCGTGCCGCTGGCCGGCGTGACCGATGCCGACGGCGGTTCGCCGTTCTGGGATGCGCTGGGCCGCAAATTCTTCAAGATGGACTTCCTCGACGCCGAGCGCGTCATCGGCGGCGCGCGCAACCGCACGCTGATCGTCGAACTGATGCCGCACTATCCGGTCTACGTACCGCTGCTGCCGGGCGACGCGCAGGCGGCCATGGGCCAGATCCATCCGTCGGGCGAGCTGGCGTTCAACCTGCTGACGGCCGAAGGCTTCGAAGCCGACGACTACATCGACATCTTCGACGGCGGCCCGATCCTGCAGGCGCACAAGAATTCGCTGCGCACTTTCAACGGCGCGCTGCAGCGCCGCGTGACCACCGCCGCCGAATCGCCGGACCGTGGCCGCGAACCGCAGCTGCGCTACGCCGTATCGTCCGGCTCCGAACACAACTTCCGCGCCGTGATCACGCATTGCGCCGCGCTGGAATCGCAAGTCAATGTGGCGCTGACGGCCGACGTGCTGGAAGCGCTCCAGATCGCCGAAGGCGATACCGTCATCTGCGTCAGAATCTAAGAGTGGACCAACTATGCTAGTAGTACGCGCAATCACAGCCAACGACCTCGACGCCCTGTACGTGATGGCCACGCAGGTCGGCAGCGGCATGACCACCCTCAAGCCGGACATGAAGATGATGGGCGACCGCCTGGCGATCGCGGTCGCCTCGTTCGCCGAAACCATCCCGCCCGAAAAGCGCGACTACATGTTCGTCATGGAGGACACCGACAACGGCCGCATCGCCGGCGTGTGCGCGATCAAGGGCGCGGTCGGCCTGACCGAACCGTTCTACAACTACCGTATCGGCACGCTGGTGCACTCCAGCCGCGAGCTGGATGTGTTCACCCGCATGGACACGCTGTACCTGTCGAACGACCTGACCGGCAGCACCGAACTGTGTTCGCTGTTCCTGGCGCCGGACTACCGCACCGGTAACAACGGCAAGCTGCTGTCGAAGAGCCGCTTCCTGTTCATCGCCCAGTTCCCGCACCTGTTCACCGAAAAGCTGATCGCCGAAATGCGCGGCTACCAGGAGGAGAGCGGCCGTTCGCCGTTCTACGAAGGCCTGGGCCGCCACTTCTTCAAGATGGACTTCGACCACGTCGACGACCTGACCGCCGTCGGCAAGAAGTCCTTCATCGCCGAACTGATGCCGCGCCAGCCGCTGTACGTCGCCTACCTGCCGGAAGACGCGCAGGAAGTGATCGGCAAGGTCCACATGTCGACCGCGCCGGCGCGCCGCCTGCTGGAGCAGGAAGGCCTGTACTTCGAAGGCTATGTCGACATCTTCGACGCCGGCCCGGTATTGCAGGCGCGCGTGTCGGAACTGCGCGCCATGCGCGAAAGCACGCTGGCCGAAATCGGCCTGACGACGGACTGGGATTCGGCCTGCGCGCCGGAATCCGCGCCCGCCGAACCGATGCTGGTGTCGAATACCACGCTCAAGGATTTCCGCATGATCCTGTCGCAATCGGTGCCGGTCAACGGCGCCATCGCGCTGCCGGAAGCCGAACAACAACTCCTGCACTGCCATACCGGCGATACGGTGCGCACGCTGACCCTTAATTTGAGGAAGAATCCACATGTCTAAAGTTTTGAGCAACTTCATCAACGGCGAGTGGCTCGCCGGCAGCGGCGCCGAACTGGTGACGATCGATCCATCGAACGGCAAGCAGACCTGGGCCAGCAGCGAATCGACCGCGCAGGACGTGGGCCACGCCGCCGCCGCCGCGCGCGAGGCGTTTGAAGCCTGGGCGCTGACGCCGCTGGCCGAGCGTATCGCCGTCTGCACCCGTTTCCGCGATCTGCTGAAGCAAGACGCGGAAGAGCTGGCGCTGCTGATCGCCGAAGAAGTGGGCAAGCCGATGTGGGAAGCCCGCACCGAAGTGACCACCATGGCCAACAAGATCGACATCTCGGTGCAGGCCTACGGCGCGCGTACCGGCGAGACCCAGAACAAGGTCGCCGACGGCGAGGCCGTGCTGCGTCATCGCCCGCACGGCGTGTTCGGCGTATTCGGTCCTTACAACTTCCCGGGCCACCTGCCGAACGGCCATATCGTGCCGGCGCTGATCGCCGGTAACACCGTGGTCTTCAAGCCTAGCGAATACGCGCCGCGCACCGCCGTCAAGACCGTGCAGTTGTGGGAAAAGGCTGGCGTACCGAAAGGCGTCATCAACCTGGTCAACGGCGGCCGCGATGCGGGCGTCGCGCTGGGCCAGAACGCGTTGCTGGACGGCGTGCTGTTCACCGGCAGCTGCCAGACCGGCACCGCGTTGCACAAGCAGTTCGGTGGCCAGCCGGGCAAGATGCTGGCGCTGGAAATGGGCGGTAACAATCCGCTGGTGGTGTGGGACGTCAAGGACATCGACGCCGCCGTGTTCATGGCGATTTCGTCGGCCTTCATCTCGGCCGGCCAGCGCTGCACCTGCGCGCGCCGCCTGATCGTCAAGCAGGGCGCCGAGGGCGACGCGATCATCGCGCGACTGGTCGATGTAGCCAGCCGTTTGACCATCGGCGCATCCGCCGCCGAACCTGCGCCGTTTATGGGCCCTGTTGTTTCGGCAGCCATCGCCAAACGCCTGGTGCAGGCGCAGGCCGACATGGTCGCCAAGGGCGGCAAGAGCCTGCTGGCGATGCGCCAGCTGGAAGAGAGCACCGGCTTCGTCTCCGCCGGCATCGTCGACGTGACCGACGCCAAAGGCATCCCGGATGAAGAGTGGTTCGGCCCTCTGCTGCAGGTGATCCGAGTGGCGGACTTCGACAGCGCGATCAAAGCCGCCAACGCCACCGAATTCGGCCTGGCCTCGGCGCTGATCTCGAACGACGAAAACCTGTGGAAGATCTTCCAGGTGCGCGCACGCGCCGGCATCGTCAACTGGAACCGTCCGACCACCGGCGCCGCCAGCAGCGCGCCGTTCGGCGGCGTGGGCCAATCGGGCAACCATCGTCCGAGCGCCTACTACGCGGCCGACTACTGCGCCTATCCAGTCGCTTCGATCGAAAACAATGTACTTGAAATGCCTGCGAAACTGTCGCCGGGCATGCACTTCTAAGGAACCGAGATGCGCGCACGCGAATTCAACTTCGACGGCCTGGTAGGCCCATCGCACAACTACGCCGGTCTGTCGTTCGGCAATGTGGCCTCGTTCAGCAACGTCAAGAGCGCTTCGAATCCGAAGCTGGCGGCACTGCAAGGCCTGGCCAAGATGCGCGCGCTGGCCGCGCGTGGTTTCGGCCAGGCGCTGCTGCCGCCGCAGGACCGTCCGAATTTCCGCCTGCTGCGCAGCATCGGTTTCACCGGCAGCGATGCCGAGGTGCTGGCCAAGGCCGCCAAGGAATCGCCGGTGATCCTGGCGTGCGCCTGGTCGGCATCGCCGATGTGGACCGCCAACGCGGCCACGGTCAGCCCGTCCGCCGACAGCGCCGACGGCCGCACCCACTTCACCGCCGCCAACCTGAATAACAAGCTGCACCGCGCTTTCGAGCACGCGCAGTCGGCACGCTCGCTGCGCGCCATCTTCAAGGATGAGAAGCACTTCGCCGTGCATGACGCGCTGCCAGGCACGCCGGCATTCGGCGACGAAGGCGCGGCCAACCACACCCGCCTGTGCAAGGACCACGGCAGCGCCGCCGTCGAGATGTTCGTCTACGGTCGCACCGAGTTCGATGCCTCGGCATCGGCGCCGAAAAAATACCCGGCCCGCCAGACGCTGGAAGCATCGCAGGCGGTCGCCCGTCTGCACGGCCTGTCGGCCGAGCGCACCGTCTACATCCAGCAGAATCCGGACGTGATCGACCAGGGCGTGTTCCACAACGACGTGATCGCGGTCGGCAACGGCAATGTGCTGTTCTTTCACGAGCAGGCGTTTGCCGACGAAGCGGGCGCGCTGGAACAGCTGCGCCGCGCGATGGGCGGCGTGGGCGCGGAGCTGAACGCGATCCGCGTCGATACCGCCAAGGTGTCGGTGGCCGACGCGGTGCACAGCTATCTGTTCAACAGCCAGCTGCTGAGCAAGGACAACGGCAAGATGGCGCTGGTGATCCCGCAGGAGTGCGAGGAAAACGCCGCCGTTGCGGCCTACCTGCAAGGCCTGGTCGCCAGCGGCAACGCGGTCGACGAACTGATTCACTTCGACCTGCGCCAGTCGATGCGCAATGGCGGCGGCCCCGCGTGCCTGCGCCTGCGCGTGGCGCTGACCGACGCCGAAGCGGCTGCCATGCATCAAGGCGTGGTGATGACCGAGGCGCTGTACCACACGCTGGTGGCGTGGGTGGAGAAGCACTACCGCGACCGGCTGGAACCGTCCGACCTGGCCGATCCGGCGCTGGCGATCGAAGTGCACGCCGCGCTGGAAGATCTGAGCCGGATTTTGGGCTTGCCTGGACTGTATGATTTGTAAAACACCATCTCGCCCCCATATGGGGATTTGGTGTCTAATAGCGCTCAACCACTGCCGCGCAGCCACAAGCCGGCGCGGCGCCTGCAACATAAAATACACATAACGTATTGGAGAAGCAACGATGAAACAAATGCCACAAGACCTGCGTAAACAAACGCTGGAATTGGTCAACGCCAGCAAGCCAGCCAGCGACAGCACCCAAGTCGCCGCGCTGATCAGCGCCTGGCTCGGTTCCCTGGACGACGAAGACCTGGCCGGCACCGTGCCCGATAGCCTGGCGCCGGTCCTGTGGGATGGTTTCACTCAAGCTTCCAAGCGCACCGGCTCCGGCGCGCAGATCGCCAGGCTGCGCTACGCGGATGGCCGCGGCGGCATGGCCACCGCGCTGCTGGTGCTGAACGACGACGTGCCTTACCTGGTCGATTCCATGGTCATGGCGATGCGCAAGCTGCGCGTGGGCGTCAACGGTGTATTGAACTCGGTGCTGCCGGTTGCGCGTAACGCGGACGGCGTCGTCACCGCCGTCGGCCAGAGTGGCGACAAACTCGAATCGTATGTACTGTGCCTGCTGTCCGAAGACCTGCCTGAAGCGGAAATCGGCATGCTGGTAGAGCGCCTGGAAATGGTATCGCGCGACGCCGCCGTGGTGCGCCGCGACAAAGCCGCGATGCAGGAACACTTCAGCCGCATCGGCGTCGAAGCCGCTTCGCATGGTGAAGAGGGCAAGGAAGTCGCCGCCTTCCTGGAATGGGCCAAGACCGAAGGCTTCGAGCCGTTCGGCTACGCCTACTACCAGGTCAAGCCGGGCGTGCGCGAATTGGAACGCGACATCCCTAGCCGCATCGGCGTGTTGCAGGATACCTCGCATCCGGTCTACGGCACTTGCCTGGCCAATATCCCTGGTGACTTCGACACGCTGTCGAAACGCGCCCACACGCTGTCGATCGTCAAGGCCGACGTCGAAGGCACGCTGCACCGCGACCAGCAACTGGACTTCATCGGCATCCGCCACACCGACGCGCAAGGCGCGATCCTGGGCGAGTACTGCTTCGTCGGCCTGTTCACCCGCGCCGCCACCGCGACGCCGCTGAACCGCCTGCCGTTCGCGCGTGGCCGCGTGGCCAAGGTGCTGAGCATCGCCGGCGTGCGCCAGGAAGGTTTCCGCGCCGAGAAATTCATCGAGATCCTGGAATCGCTGCCGCGCACCGAAGCGCTGGAAGGCGAACCTGAATGGCTGGCCGAAGTTTGCGGCGCCGTCGTCTCCCTGTACAAGCAGCCGCGCACCAAGGTGTTCGCCCGCCGCGACGTGTACGCGCGCCACCTGAACGTGCTGGTCTACCTGCCGCGCGAGCGTTACAGCGCAAGCGTCGCTTCGTCGCTGGCCAAGGCGCTGCAAGCCAGCTCCGGCGCCCAGTACGTCAGCTCGCAAACGCTGGTGGCCGACGGCCCGCTGGCCCGCGTGTACCTGATCGCCCACGCCGCGCGTTATCCGCTGGACCTGGAAACCGATATCCAGCAACCGCTGTTATCGGTGCTGGACGGCTGGCACGACCAGTTCTCCGCGCTGGCCGACGCCGTGCCGGACGTGCCGCTGCGCGCCAGCCTGCGCAAGATGTGCGCCGCGCTGCCGATCGACTACGTCGCCAGCACCGCGCCGGAAGCAGCCTTCCACGACTTGGGCACCATCCTGCGCAACACCGACCCATCGCGCGTGGACGTGCGAGTGGAAACCGTGGCCGATGCGACCACCATCCGTTTGTATTCCGTCGACCGCGTACCGTCGCTGTCGACCATCCTGCCGGCGCTGCATAACGCCGGCGTGGCGATCGACCGTGAACAGGCGCACTCGCTGCGCGTGGACGGCCAGCGCCACTTCGTCACCAGCCTGTCGGTGGATGCAGCCAGCGCCGCCAACCTGGCCAAGGCCGACATCGTGCCGGTCGCGCAGGAACTGTTCGCAGCATTGTTCAACAACGAAGCCGAAGACGGCCGCCTGAATGGCCTGGTCATCGAAGGCGGCTTGAGTGTGCGCCAGGTACAACTGGTACGCGCCTACATGAGCTACTGGCGCCAGACCGGCAGCCGTTTTTCGGTGCGCTACATCGCCGAATCGCTGCGCAAGCAGCCGGTGGTGGTCAAGCAGCTGGTGGACGCCTTCCTGCAGCGCTTCAACCCAGCGCTGGACGCCGCCACCCGCGCCGCCGCACTGGACGCGCTGGCCGGCATCAAGAGCCGCCTGCCGGCGATCAACCACGCCGACAGCGAAGAAGTGCTGGGCGCGATGACCGACCTGATGGTCGCCACGCTGCGCACCAACTACTTCCAGAATAACCAGAAGGGCGACAAGATCATCTTCAAGTTCGACACCAGCAGCCTGTCGCTGGTGCCGGAACCGCGTCCGTTCCGCGAGATCTTCGTGTTCTCGCGCCGCTTCGAAGGCGTGCACCTGCGTGGCGGCCCGGTCGCCCGCGGCGGCCTGCGCTGGTCGGACCGCATGGAAGACTACCGCACCGAAGTCCTCGGCCTGGTGAAGGCACAGATGGTGAAGAACGCCGTCATCGTGCCGGCCGGCGCCAAGGGCGGTTTCGTCTGCAAGCAGATGCCGAAGGACGCCGTGCGTGAAACCATCGCGGCCGAAGGCGAAGCAGTGTATCGCCTGTTCATCGCCAGCCTGCTGGAAATGACCGACAACCGCGTGCTGGGCAAGATCGTTTCGCCGGCCGATACCATCTGCTACGACGAAAACGACCCGTACCTGGTGGTGGCCGCCGACAAGGGCACCGCGACCTTCTCCGACATCGCCAACGGCATCGCCGTGCAGCGCGGCTTCTGGCTGGGCGACGCGTTCGCGTCGGGCGGCTCGAACGGCTACGATCACAAGAAGATGGGCATCACCGCCAAGGGCGCGTTCGAAGCCGTCAAGCGCCATTTCTACGAAATGGACCACGACATCCACGCCACGCAAGTGACGATGGTCGGCGTGGGCGATATGTCGGGCGACGTGTTCGGCAACGGCGCGCTGCTGTCGCGCAAACTGAAAATCGTGGCGGCCTTCGATCACCGTCATATCTTCCTCGATCCGAATCCGGACATGGAAAAATCCTTCGTCGAACGCGAGCGCATGTTCGCGCTGCCGCGTTCCTCGTGGGACGACTACAACAAGGAACTGATCTCGGCCGGCGGCGGCGTTTATCCGCGTAGCGCCCGCAGCATCGAGCTGTCGCCGCAGATCCGCGCCGCGCTGGACATCGAGGAAACCTCGCTGCCGCCGGAAGAGCTGATGCACCGCATCCTGCTGGCGCCGGTGGACCTGTTCTACAACGGCGGTATCGGCACCTACATCAAGGCGTCGACCGAATCGCACGCCCAGGTGAAGGACCGCGCCAACGACAACATCCGTGTCGACGGCAACCAGCTGCGCTGCAAGGTCGTCTCCGAAGGCGGCAACCTGGGCGCGACCCAGGCCGGCCGTATCGAGTTCGCGCTGGCGGGCGGCCGTATCTTCACCGATGCGATCGACAACTCGGCCGGCGTGGATTGCTCCGACCATGAAGTGAACGCGAAGATGTGGCTGGACGTGGAAATGAACGCCGGTCAGCTGAGCGAAGCAGACCGCAACCGCGTGCTGAACGAAATGACCGCGGACATCGAGCGCCTGGTCCTGCGCGACAACACGCTGCAAACGCAGCTGCTGGTGCGCGAAGCACAGGCGCAGACCGACGCCGCCGTGCAAGACGGCTACGCCGCGCTGATCGCGTCGCTGGAAGAAGAGGGCGCGCTGTCGCGTGAGCTGGAGCAGCTGCCATCGGTGGCTGAACTGGCGCGCCGCAAGGCCGACGGCCGTTGCCTGACCACGCCGGAACTGGCGGTGGTGATCGCCAACGTGAAGAACCGTTACAAGCGCATCCTGTCGGCGCTGCCGCTGACGGACCTGAGCTGGGCCGAGTCGGTGCTGAAGCCGTACTTCCCGGATCTGCTGGTGGCAACCCGTCCTGCGCTGGCGCACCCGCTGGCCAACGCCATCCTGGCGACCGTGCTGGCCAATGAATCGGTCAACCGCTGCGGCCCGCTGATGCTGCGCCAACTGGCCGGTGAGCATGGCGTGGATGAATCGGATGTGATCCTGGCGTGGGGCCAGGCATGGTCCGCGTTGAACCTGGCGCCGATCTTCACGACGCTGGATGCGGATGCGTTGAAGGTGCCGCGTGCCGTGTCGATCAAGGTCGATGCGCGCACCCGCGTGCTGCAAAAATCGGTGATCGAAGGCGTGCTGACGGTGCCTGCCGACCAGCTGCGCGCCGGTGTCGCCGAGTTGACCAAGCTGTTCGCCAAGCCTGAAACGCTGGCGCAGCTGACGCCAGCCGACGGCCAGTCCGATGCGGACATTACCTCCGGCCTGCGCGCCGAATTCGTACAGGCCTGGAAGGCTGTCGAGGCGATCGATGCGGTGGCGGCGTTTGTGTTCGCGGCGTTGTCGGTATCGCGTCCGGAAGGCATGGACCTGCCGGCGTTCCTGCAGGTTGGCCTGGCGCTGCGCGCGCAGGTCGGCATCGACACGCTGGAGCGCGGCCTGAAACTGCCGGCCACCAGCCGTTCGCAAGAGCAGCTGCGCAGCTACGCGCAGAACGCGCTGCGCCGCACGCAGCAACGCTTGCTGTCGCAGGTGCTGCAGCATGCGACCGGCGGCCATACGGCGGCGGAAGCGGTGGAAGTCGTGGCGAACACGCTGGGCTTGTCCGGCTACGCTGCGGCGACCGATCTGGAACAGGCGATGCTGGACGTTTGGGCTTTGTCCGAAGCGACCAACGCAGGCAACGCGATGCTGGCGGTGTAAGTAGATGAGCGATTTGCCCAAGGTTTTGCCGGAATCTGTGCGTGCGCTGGCTGAAGCGGATTTCAGCGTTGTTGCGCAGCGCTTTTCGGCGGCCGGGTTTGCGGTGACGCAGCCGGCCGACGGTATCCTGACCATCAAGGCCGGGGGCGAACGTCCGAGCGTGCTGATTTCGGTTGGCGTGCACGGTGACGAGACGGGACCGATCGAGGTGGTGGCGTATCTGCTGGACGCCTTGTCGCAGCAGGCGTCCGCGCTGGCGGTCAACCTGATGCTTTGCGTTGGCAATATCGGCGCGATCAGGGCCGGCAAGCGCTTCATCGATGCGGACTTGAACCGCATGTTCCGCAAGGAGCGCGGTACGCTGGAAGGCACGTCCGAAGCGGGGCGCGCCGATGTGATGATCGCCGCGACCACGGCTTTCTTCGAAGGCGCTGGGCCGGTGCGCTGGCATCTGGATTTGCATACGGCGATACGGCCGTCGGTGTATCCGACCTTTGCCATCGTGCCGGAGCTGATCGCCGACCAGCCGCGCCGCGAGTTGATCGAGTGGTTAGGATTGGCCGGTATCGGCGCGGTCATCATGAACCCGGCTTCGGTCGGGACGTACAGTTACTACTCGGCCGAGCATCACGCGGCGGCCGGCACCACGGTGGAGCTGGGGCGCATCGGTACCTTGGGGCAGAACGATCTGTCGCAGTTTGCCGATGCTTCGCTGGCGCTGGATGACCTGCTGCGCGGCGCGGCCAAGCGTGAGGCCAGGCAGCAGCCGCACGTGTTCAACACCGCGCGCCAGATCATCAAGTTGAGCGACAAGTTCCAGATGGCGTTCGGTAAAGAGACGCACAACTTCACGGCGCTCAAGCAGGGCGAGGAAATCGCCCGCGACGGCGATACCATCTACACCGTCCAGTATCCCGAGGAGCTGGTGGTGTTCCCCAACCCCGACGTCCGTATCGGCCTGCGCGCCGGCCTGATGGTGGTGCGGGTCGCCTGATCTTTACGTCGCTTTACACTCTGCGGGGTCATGGTTACATGGATTAGTTCGTTAATAGGAACAACAGTGTCCTAACAACGGAGTAATCATCATGACGACAGCAATCAGCGGCGTTTCAAGCGCCAGCACCCAAGCCGCCTCCTTCGATCCTGCGAAGGGCGCGGCACGCTTTGTGGCCAAGGTATTCACCGACCTGGATAGCGACAAGGACGGCAAGGTCAATAAAGACGAATTCGTATCCGGCCTGGAATCGAAGGGCGTGTCGGTCGATGACGCCACCAAGCAGTTCGACGCGATCGATACGCAGAAGACTGGTTCAATCACCCAATCCGATCTGGAAACCGCGATCAAGAGCGGCACCTTCGCGCCACCGCGTCCCAGCGGTGATGCGGGTGGCGCTGGCGGTGCCCAAGGCGCGCGAGGCGGCCAAGGTGCCGGCGGTGCGCGCGGCGCGGGTGGTGGCGGCAGCAGCACAAGCAGCTCGACCACAACCTACGAAGCGGCTGACACCAACAAGGACGGCACGGTCTCCGCACAGGAGCAACTGGTCTACAGCATCGCCCATCCCGACAAAACCACCGACGCCAGCAAGATCGGCAACAACGTTGATCAGCTGGCCTGAGCATCTAATTGGCCTAGATTGCGCTACACTCGCAGTTCTCTATTTCATCTCTGGAGTTCGCGATGTCGTTATCGATGCATCAGGTTTCGGTGCCCGTGTTTGTGCGTGGCTTGAAGGTGTTGTCGGATTTGCTGGCGAAGGCCGAGGCGCATGTTGAACAGCATGGCTCGGTGCCGGATGCGATGATTTCCGCGCGGCTGGCGGACGATATGCTGCCGCTGTCGGCGCAGGTGCAGCGCGCCAGCGATACGTCGAAATTGTCGGTGGAGCGCTTGAGCGGCGTGCCCGCGCCCAAGTTTGAAGACAACGAAACCTCGTTCGCGCAATTACAACAGCGGATCGCCGATACCATCACTTACCTGGACAGCGTCGCCGAAAGCGACTTCGCCGGCAGCGAGGCGCGCGCGATCAAACTTAATTTTGGTTCGTTCCAGCCGGAGTTCCAGGGGGACGACTATTTGCTGACGTTCGCATTGCCGAACTTCTTCTTCCACATCGTCACCGCCCACGACATCCTGCGCAACCAGGGCGTCCCGGTCGGCAAGCGCGATTATCTCGGGCCGTTCGCGTAGGTGCTTAAGCGCGCATCAGCCAGGCCGCCAGCGTGCCCGCCAGACCCAACAAAACAACGGCGGCGCCCGCGACGGCAGGATGGAAACGCCGGGATACGGTAGGGATCTTTTGAATTGGCATGATGGGCTCTCTCTTGGCTTGATGTAACACTTGAGCCTAGAGTAGCTTGACAACAATTTCCAATCTATACATCCCGCTGTATCAAAAGTAAGCAACTGTAACGGAGCCCTTACCCCGCCTGGGGTCTGAGTTGTTTTTCTAACACAAAATTACTGTAATGCGACAGGCCGGAAGGCCCTATAATCGCTTAGTTTTTTTGCCCGTACATATCTCCCACAAGGATTGCCTGTGAACCAAACGCTGGTCCAGAAACTGACCCGTACCAAGCCGGTCGATAACACAGTAGAAACTGCTCCTACCAATAGCAATGGCCTGCACCGCTCCATAGGCTTGTTTCCCCTGACAATGATTGGTGTCGGCGCCACGATCGGCACCGGTATCTTCTTCACGATGGTGGAAGCCGTGCCGAAAGCCGGGCCTTCCGTGATCCTGTCCTTCCTGTTCGCCGCCATCACCGCCGGCCTGACCGCGCTGTGCTACGCCGAACTGTCGTTCCGCATTCCAGCGTCCGGCTCGTCGTATTCGTTTGCGTACGCCACGGTCGGCGAGTTCCTGGCCTTCATCATGGCGGCCTGCCTGCTGCTCGAATACGGGTTGGCGGCCAGCGCGACGGCGATCGGCTGGTCCGATTACCTGAACAACTTCCTGAACAACGCCTTCGGCTGGCATATCCCCGAAGTGCTGCGCTCACCGATGATCGTCTCCACGCCCAAGGGCATCGAGTTCCACGCCGGGCATATCAACCTGCCGCCAGTGATGCTGGTCTGCCTGTGCTGCCTGCTGCTGATACGCGGCACCAAGGAGTCGGCCACCACCAACGCCGTCATGGTGATGATCAAGCTGGCGATCCTGATCTTCTTCGTGGTGATCGCCTTCTCCGGCTTTGATATAAACAATTTCCATCCTTTCTTCAGCCCGGACAACGGCGTCCACATCACCGGCATGACCGGCGTGACGGCCGCGGCGGCGACCGTGTTCTTCTCCTTCATCGGACTGGATACCGTGGCCACCGCCGGCGAGGAAGTACGCGACCCCAAGCGCAATGTGCCGATCGGTATCCTGGCGGCGCTGGGCATCGTGACCCTGTTCTACCTGCTGGTGGCCGTGGCCGCGATGGGCGCGCAGCCTGCCTACAAGTTCGCCGGGCAGGAAGCCGGCCTGGCCGTGATCCTGCAAAACGTGACGGGCAAGACCTGGCCGGCGCTGGTGCTGGCGGCGGGGGCCGTGATTTCGGTGTTCAGCGTGACGCTGGTGACGATCTACGGCCAGACCCGCATCCTGTACGCGATCTCGAAGGATGGCCTGATCTCGCCATCGTTCCGCAAGGTCAACCCGCGCACCGCCTCGCCGGTGCATAACACGCTGATCGTCTGCGTGGTGGTTGGCCTGGTGGCCGGTTTCGTCGATGCGACCTTCCTGTGGGATATGGTCAGCATGGGCACGCTGACGGCCTTCATCGTGGTATCGCTGGCGGTGCCGGTGATGCGCAAGAAGGAAAACGGCAAAGGCACCAAAGGCTTCCGCGTACCGTTCGGCCCATACGTGGTGCCGGGCTTGAGCATCGTGGCTTGCTTGTACTTGATGTTCGGCCTGTCGATGACGACCTACACCATCTTCATCATCTGGATGAGCGCGGCGGTCCTGACGTACTTCCTGTACGGCATGCGCAATTCGCGATTGAATCACGCCAAGTAAAACGCTAGCACGTAAAAAAGCCCCGGCCGCTTGCGCGTGACCGGGGCTTTTTAACGTCTGTTGCTTACGCTTCTTCTTTGCCTGGCTTGGCGCCCAGGTAGAGGCGCAGTACGAGACCGGACAGGGCGATGGCGGCAGGCAGGTTTTCGATGATGGTCAGCATGGTGATCTCCAGAAAGTTAAATTCGATTCGATTAGCCGCGCGACGCCATGTAGCGCAGTTCGGCGGACAGGTTAGGGGAATGACGCTCGCAGTCATTGGCCAGGCGGTTCAGCCAGGATGCGGAGGCTTCCATCTGGCGTTGCGAAACATCCTCGTCCGCCACGACGGCTGGACGTGGCTTGACGGCAAACAGTGCGGCGATCAGCTGGCGGGCTGCGGCTACAACATTGCTTGCATAGCGGGTCGTGGTCAGGTCGATGTAAATCAGGTTGTTCGCTGCGCTCATCAGAAGCTCCTTAAATGTTCGTTTGTTGCAGTGCAGTATGCGCGTCTTTCAGTAATAAATAAAATTTTGATTTATGATACTCGCCATAAGCAAACCATATAACTCACGATTTCCCCTATGACGGAAGCGTTCTGAACAGTAACTTTTTTAGCTTGGGATTTTTTACGAGCCGACCGCCATCAGGTATGATTACTGTCCAACTGGCAATAATTTGACGGAGCTCCGATGTCCCTGCGTACCAAATTCATGCTCGCTTTGCTACTGACCGGGCTGGCGGCAGTGGCGATGGTGGGTGGCCTTGCCTATGTGGGCATGACCAAGAAGGTTGACATCATCCGCCGCCAGCACGCCGCCGACAGTTTTTACGAGGGCATGAGCGGCTACCTGCAGAAGTACGGCAGTTGGCAAGCCGCCGTCAAGGCCGAACCCTTCGACGATTTCATGCATAGCTACCATGACGCGCAGGGCATGCGGCCACCACCGCCGCCGGATGGCGAAGAGGATGCGGGACCGCCGCAGGGCGAAGGGCCTCCACGCCCCGGCGATCGCCGGCCGCCGCGCCGTGGCGGTGGCGAGCCGCCGTTCCACTTCATCGTGGCGGACCAGGATTACCATGTGGTGTTGGGGGCCGGTGTGTATCGGCCTGGTGAATTGCTGCCTGAGTCGGCCCGCAAGGACGCGCGCGCCGTCAAGTCGGGCGAGCGGGTGCTGGCCTATATCTCTCCGGAAGGCATATTCACTCCCAGCAAACAGGAACAGCAATACATGGATGCGATGAGCGAAGCGCTAGTGGCCGGCGTGACCGGCGCGGCGGCATTGGCGCTGGTGCTGGGCGTTCTGCTGAGCCGGGGCCTGAGCCGCAAGCTCAGTCACCTGACCGGCGCGGTGCGCGCCATGCACGGCGGCTCGCTGCTGCAACGGGTGCCGGTGGAAGGCAAGGACGAAGTGGCCACGCTGGCCAGTGCCTTCAACGACATGAGCGAACAATTGGCGCGTTCGCACGAGGAGCTGAAGGAGTCGCACCAGACCATCCTGGCGCAGGCCGAGCAGATGCGCGAATTGAGCGTGCGCGACGCCCTGACCAAGCTGCACAACCGCCGCCATTTCGACGAACAGGCGACCACGCTGTTCAGCCACGCGGTGCGCTACCAGCGGCCATTGAGCGTGGTGATAGGGGATATCGATTTCTTCAAGCGGATCAACGACCAGTTCTCGCACGCCACCGGCGACGCGGTGCTGCGCCAGGTGGGCGAGATCTTGCGCAGCCACATGCGATTGAGCGACCTGGTGGCGCGCTACGGCGGCGAGGAATTCGTGATCGCCTACCCCGAGACCGAGCTGCCGCAGGCGGCGGCCTTGTGCGACAAGCTGCGCAACATGATCGAAAGCTTCCCGTGGCACGAGGTGCACCCGGATCTGAAGGTCACCATGAGCATGGGCGTGTACGCCGACCTGGCCGCCGGCACCGCCGAGGCGATGCTGCAAAAGGCCGATGCGCTGTTGTACCGCGCCAAGCAGACGGGCCGCAACCGCGTCTGCTTCGCTTAATTAGCCGCGCTGGCCTAACCAGCGCCCGCCGAACATGGTGCAGATCAGCGAGGCGACGATCAGCGAGATGCCGGCCCATTGCCAGCCGGTGATGACGTCGCCCAGCACGATCATGCCGGCGCTGATGCCGACCACCGGCACGCCGAGGCTGAACGGCGCCACGCGGTTGACCGGGTGGCGCTTCAGCAGGCGTGTCCACATGGCGTAGCCGAGGATGGTCGCCATCCAGCCCAGGTAGGCGGCCGAGATCCAGGTGGCCAGCGGCGCGCTGGTCCAGCTCCAGCGCGTGACCGGATCGTCGAAGGCCAGCGACAGGCCGATGAACGGCAAGATCGGCACCAGGCTGCACCAGACCATGAAACCCACCACATCGAATTGCGGCGTGGCCTGCTGCGCGCGGCGCACGACGATGTTGGACGCCGCCCACATCGCGGCGGCGGCCAGGCAGAGCACAAAGCCGCCGGCGGTGGTGCCGCCCGCGTGGCCGGGCTGCACATAGTTCATGCCGAAGCAGACCAGGCCCACGGCGGCCAGCAGCAGGCCCGCTTGCAGCGCGCGGCTGGCGCGTTCGTGCAGCAGCGCGAAACCGAAGAAGGCGGTGAAGAAGACTTGCGTTTGCAGGATCACCGAAGCCAGAGCGGCCGACATGCCGACCTTCAGCGACAGGAACAGCAGGCCGAATTGGCCTACGCCTTGGCATAAGCCGTAGGCCACGATCCATTTCACCGGCAGCTTGGGCGGGCGGATGAACAGGATCAGCGGCAGCACGGCGAAGATGTAGCGGGCGGCGCCCATCTGGAATGGCGTCAGGTCGCGCAGGCCGACCTTCATCGCGACGAAGTTGGTGCCCCAGATCAGGACGACGAACAGGGCGGAGATCAGGTCACGGGTGCTGAATGAAGCTGTGGAGGTGGCGGCGGTCATGTTGCCATCTTAGCAGGCCTGCGCCGGCGGCGCAGGCCGGGGCGCAGATCAGGCGACGTCGCGGACGATGGCCTCGCTGTGGACGATGATCTTGACGGCGTCCGCTTGCAGCAGGCGGATGCGACGTTGTACCAGCGGCCAGCCGGACCACGGCACGCTGGCGCCGTCCACCTCGATGGAGGTGGTTGCCGGCACGGTTGCAGGCGACGCAGCAGCTGCGGATTGCGGCGACAGCGCCTGCGCCAGCGTGCGCACGACCTGCTCGTGGCTTTCGCGCAGCATGGCGTTGACCGGTGCGGTCGGCAGCTCCTTCACGTGGCGGCGCAGGATGGCGCGCAGCGCCGCCACGTGCGCCACCAGCAGGTAGTTCTGCACGATGAACAGGTTGATGTCCTCCACCGCGCGCTGCTTGCGGGCCGGCTCGTCGAGCATGCGCACCAGCGCGGAGCTGAGCGCGGCCAGGCTGTCCATCAGGCGCTTGCGCTCGATGCGGTAGGCGAAATCGTCCTTGCCCTTGCCTTGCAGCAGATCGAAGCTGGCCTGCATGTAGCGCAGGTTCACGTCCAGCACTTCGCGGATCAGGCGCGGCAGGGATTGATATTCCCAGCTGGCCAGCACGAAGCTGAACGCGGTCGCCACCGCCGCGCCGATGAAAGTATCGGTCAGGCGCTCGACGATCAGGTCGTGGTTGCCCGGTGCGATCAGGTGCATCTGCAGCAGGATCATGATGCTGACCGCGATCGCGGCATAGCGGTAGCGCACGTAGATGAAGGTCGGCGTGGCCACCGTCGATAAAATCAGGAAGCCCAGTATCGCCGCCGGATAGTTCAGGTACTTGATGATCAGCGCCGTGATCACGCAGCCGATGATGGTGCCGACGATGCGGTCGCTGCGGCGCTGCTTGGTCATGCTGAAGCTGGGTTTGAGGATGATGACGATGGTCAGCACGATCCAGTAGCTGTGCGCCGCATATGGCAGCCACGAGGCCACCGCCAGGCCGACCGAGATCGCCATCGCCACCCGCAGCGAGAAGCGGAAGATCGGCGAATCGAAGCGCAGGTGCGACAGGATCATGCGCAGCTCGTACTTCTGCTGCGACAGGAAGGGGCCCATGTCGGCGTCGACCCAGAACGGCGTGGTGTCGTAGGCCTTCTGGCTGGCCTGGTGCAGCTCACCGATCATCTTGATGATGGCGCGCACCTTGTTGCGCTGCGCGCGCAGCACGGCCAGCGCTTCCTGCGCCGGCTTGCCTTCGTCCACGCGCTGTTGCAAGGCCGCCAGCTCCGCCTCGATGGCGGCCAGTTCCGGCTCGTAGCTGATCTCCGGGTAGGAGGCCTTCTTGCGGGTGACGTCGTAGGCCACCGATTCGATATCGCGCGCCGCCTTGTAGGCCAGGTCGTGCAGCGATTTCAGCACCGGCGAATCGGCCAGGTGCACGCGCAGCTGCGCATAGTCGGTGTGGGTCGACAGGATCAGTTCATACAGGTCCAGCATGCAGACGTGGGTCTGCACGACGATGGCGTCCTTGCTGTTCTGGTGGCTGCGCAGTATCAGGTCGCGCGAGGCTTGCTGGCGGTCGGCCAGCAAGCTTTGATGGCGTACCAGCTTGTTGAATTGCTCGGTGAGGTTGTAGCGGGTGTCGTAGAAGTCGGCCTTGATGTCGATGTAGGCGGCCAGCTCGAACAGCGCCTCGGCCAGCACCTGCTGCTTGATGCGGTGGCGCAGTATCCACGAGATGCCCATCGCGTAGGCCAGGTAGGCCACCGCGCCCAAGGTAAACAGGCCGGTGTGGATGAAGGACTCGCGCGCCGTCATGTCGTGTTCCATCGACATGGTCATGATGAACAGCGTGGCCAGTTGCAGCGGCATCGACTTCTTGCCGTAGACGACCATCATGCAGGCCAGGAAGCTGATCGCCACCAGCATCGCCATCAGCAGCCAGTGCACCGGCGCGCACAGGCTGATCAACAGCGTGACGGCGCTGCACAGCAGCACCGAGGCGCTCATCTCGTTGAACTTGTGGCGCAGGGGGCTGGGCATGTCCATCAGCGCGGTGCAGAGCGCACCGACGCAGACCGTCATGGCGGTGGCCATGCCGGCGAATTGCAGCGTAATCAGGGTGACGCCGACCAGGCCCGCGGCAAAGCGCAGGCCCAGGTAAAAGTAATGGCTGTAGAAAAAGGTGCGCAGGTTGAGTGCGTAATGCATGGCTATGGCCTTGTGGGCAGCTTGCATGCGCGCGGCGGGATCGCCGCCGCGCGCATGGGGTAACGCTAGATTGTGCGGTGGTTAGAGGACGGACAGCACCGGGTAACGGCGCCATTCCGGCTCTGCGTGGCGTTTGCCGTGTTCGAAGATGAAGCCCAGTACCTTGTCCTGGCTGGTCAGCAGCGCCGGATTGGCGGCCTTCCACTGCTCGAATTTCGCTTTCAGTTCAGGTTCGGTTTCCAGCATCTCCATCGCCAGGTCTTCGAACACGTAGTCGGAGAACGCTTCTTTTTTCTCCAGCACGCTGTTGAAGAAACCCCAGCGGAAGAAGGAGTCGTGGCCTTGCGGTTCCAGCGTTTCGACGGCGTAGCGGGCGTTGGCCTGCTTGAGCGGAATGAAGTAGTCGCCCGGCTGCACGGTGAAGCTGCCGGTGCGCGCCTCCAGGTCCACCACGTCGTGGTACATATGGCCTTCGTAGGCGTTCGGACGCGAGGTGACGGCGGCGATGTGATAGTACTGCGCCTCGATGGTGGAGGCTTCGTCGAAGCGCGCCATTTCCACGCCGTTCCATTGCAGGCGCTCGATGACTTCACGCCACGCTTGCGGGATCACATAGCCTTTCGGCGCGCGCACGGTGGCCGACGGCACGAAGTTGTTGTAGTAGGCGATGTCCTTTTCCCACGGCTGGCTGCGGTCGTAGGACAGGCGGGTGTAATTGCCCAGCAGGCTGGGACTGCGCTTGGCCGCGTAGCCCTTGAAGCGGAAGGTCGATGGATTCGCTTCATCCATTTTCCAGCTGACGGTCCATTCCTTGGCGCTGGCGGCCTGCTCGCGCGCGTCGGCGCGCAGCTTGCGGATCTGCTCGCCGTGGGTGACGGTGAAGGCCATCGTCACGTCCAGCAGCGCGCGCATCGAATCGTAGCGGTCCTTGAAGGGCTTGAGCATGTGCGTCTCCGGCATGAAGCCGATCACGTGGTGCAGCGCTGCGAAGCCGGTAGAGAAGCGCGGCACTTCCAGGAATTCGGCGATGCCGTCGTCCGGCGTGTCCTGCACCGGGTTGACGTAAGGGCAGGTCGGCCAGCCTTTCGCTTCCATCTGCGCGTAGATGTGCGGCAGCATGGTCTCGCGCAGGAAGGGGCCGAGGCCGTAGCCCAGCTTGTCCGCCTGGGTGTGGATCAAGGTCATCGTGTATGGATAGTCGGCGCCGTTGGAGGTGTGGGTGTCCACCATCACGTCCGGATCCCAGCTGGTGACGAGCTGGTTGAACAGCTGCGCGTTGAGCGTGTCGCACTTGATGAAGTCGCGGTTCAGGTCCAGATGGCGGCTGTTGCCGCGGAAGCCGAACTGCTCCGGGCCATCCTGGTTGACGCGCGAGGTGTTGGCGCGGTTCAGCGCACCGTCGACGTTGTACAGCGGGACGAACAGCAGCACGGTCTTGCCCAGCGCGGCGAGGCGGGCCGGATCGAAGCACAGGTCGCGCACGATGGCCATGCAGGCGTCCACGCCTTCGGGTTCGCCGGGGTGGATGCCGTTGTTGTTGAAGAAGACGGTACGGCCTTCTGCCTTGATTTGCGTGCTGTCGAACACGCCGTCCGCGCTGACTACGCCCGCATGCACCGGGATGCCGCCGTCGGACGTGCCGATCTGTTCAAAACGCAGTACTTGCGGGAAGCGTTGCGCCAGCTCCTGGTAGAAGGCGACGCATTCGCTCCACAAGGTGGTCTGGTTTTGATTGCCTTTTTCGTAAGGCGTAGGCATTTCTGGGTGCATGGCAGTCTGGATCTCAGAGGGAGTTGAGGGGAGGGCGCGTCGCGCTGGATAAGCACTGCGACACGCTGCCGAGGGCGGAATTGTATCATTCGTGCCCGAATTTTGAGCGGCTCCGGGCTAGTCGGGCGCAGGTTTTGCGTTGCTTCAAGAGAACTTTGCGGCGGTGGTGCTCTACTGGAGAACACGGACATGGCCGGGAGAGAGCGATGGGCAACAGGTACGGATTGCGCGCGGTGATCGTGATGGCGCTGCTGGCGCTGGGCTGCAGGGTTGGATTGGCGCAGATCGGGCCGCGCTATGTGATCGAGCTGGAAAGCGCGGCGGCGCCGTTGCCGCCCACGGCGGCGGGTCGGGTGCAGCTGGCCGGCAAGGGGCTGGCGCTGATTCATTTCCAGGGGCTGAGCATATTGACGGCGGGCGCCGATGCGGATGCCTACAGCGCCGAAGCGGTGCGGCAGTGGCCGGCGGCCGACCTGCTGTTGGTCACGCCCGCCGGCAGCGGCCGCTATGGCGGGGTGGCGCCGTTGGCGTCGCTGGGCAAGTTGCCGGTGATTGTGGCGGCGCCGGAGTCCGCCGTGCCGGTGTCCGCGGCGACGCAGTTGCCGACGATGCAGGCCGACGCGCCGCAGTTTTATCCGATGCAGACCTGGGATACGCTGCATCTGCGCAAGGGCAAGACGCGGTTGCGGGTGACTGCGCTGCCCGGCCAGCCCGGCACGGCGAACGTGGCGGGGTTCATGCTGGAGGTGGGCAATAGCTGGGTTTCTTACCGGCTGTACGTCAGTTGCGAACACCTGGCGGCGGACGAGGCGGACGTGCTGGCGCAACGCCTGCCGGGCGCCGACCTGGCGCTGCTGCCCGACCATCACGCGCCGCTGCTGCTGGCGCTGCAACGCGCTGCAGGGCCGGCCGCTGTCGCAGCCAAGCCGGCCGTGCTGACCGAGGCCGGCCAGGCGTTCAAGGCGATCAAACGCTAGTTACTGCTTGACGTTGGTGTCGACCCAGGCGGCGAAGGTGGTCATGAACTTTTGCAGGAATTCCCGGGTGCTGTCGTTGTTCAACTTGCCGTTGTCGTCCAGCAGCTTGGCGGCGCCGCCGATGTAGGCTTCCGGCTGCTGCAACAGCGGCATGTCGAGGAATACCATCGATTGGCGCAGGTGGTGGTTGGAGCCGAAGCCGCCCGTCGCGCCCGGCGACACGCTGACGATGGCGGCCGGCTTGCCGCTCCAGATGCTGCTGCCGTAGGGACGCGAGCCGACGTCGATGGCGTTCTTCAGCGGCGCCGGCACCGAGCGGTTGTATTCCGGCGTGACGAACAGCACGGCTTGCGCCGCCTGCATGCGCTGGCGGAACTGGGCCCAGGCTTGCGGCGCGGTGGCGCCGTTTTCCTCCAGGTCCTGGTTGTACAGCGGCAGTTCGCCGATCTCGACGATCTCCAGCTGCAACGACGGCGGCGCCATCGCGATCAGCTCGTGGGCGAACTTGCGGTTGAGTGAATCCTTGCGCAGACTACCGATCACTACGGCGACTTTTTTCGCGGCCATGACATCTCCTGAACACGGTTATAAAGAGTCTTAATGTAACCGATCCATGAAAAAAACCACGCCGCGTTGCCGGGGCGTGGTTTCCTTGATGAAGCGCGGAAGGCTTATTCGGCCTTCATCTCCTTCAGCAGGTTGTCGGCGTGGTCGACGTGTTTCATGTTCCACAGGATGTAGCGCAGGTCGACCTGGATGTCGCGGGTGTTGGCCTTGTTGAAGTCCCAGTCCGAGATGATGGAGTCGAGAATGCCATCGAAGGCCAGGCCGATCCACTCGCCCTTGGCGTTCAGCGCGGCCGAACCGGAGTTGCCGCCGGTGATGTCCAGCGTGGCCAGGTAGGCGACCGGCACCGATTTCAGTTTCGGATCGAGGTACTTGCCGAAGTCCTTGGCCTTGATCGCGGCCAGCTGGGCTTGCGGTGCGTTGAACTCGCCCACGCCGGTGGCTTTGGCGGCCACGCCTTCGACGGTGGTGAAGGCCTTCCAGGTGGTGCCGTCGGCGCCGTGGTCGCGGCCGGCGATCTGGCCGAAGGTCACGCGCAGGGTGCCGTTGGCGTCAGGGTAGACCGCCTGGCCTTTGCTCTGCATGAAGGCGATCTTGGCCTTCATGTAGTTGGCGTAGGCTTGCTGCAGCTTGCCGCCCAGTTCTTCCTCTTGCGCTTCTTCCTTCATGTCCGACTCGTACATGGCCACGGCCGCCTTGATGAAGGCGTCGTTGCTGGCCTTGAAATCGGCCGGGGTCTTGCCGATCCAGCTGGTGCGCTCGGCGGCGTCGCCCAGCTTGCTGCCGGCGTACATCGTGTCCAGTACGGCTTGCAGGTCGGCCTTGCTCATGCCGTCCTTGATGCCGATGATGGCGTCGAAGTCGGCGTTGCGCTGGGCTGCCGGCAGGGCCGCGTATTTCGACAGGCTGTTGATCACCAGCGCCTGGTCGACTTTTTCATCGTAGTTGCGCACCAGGGCGGCCACCGACGATTTGATGCGCGGCACGTCGCGCACCTGGAAGCCGGACTTGCGTTCGGCGTCAGGCTTGGTGTTTTCGTTGGCCAGGCGGTACAAGGTGCGCGCGGTGTTCAGCAGGCGTGGCTTGGACGAGGACAGGAAGTAGTCGCGCTTGGTTTCGGCGTCGCGCTGGGCGATCAGCTTTTCCACCAGTTCGATGTCGCCGGCGTATTCGGCCTTGCGGGCCGGGTTGGCGTTGATCCAGCTCTTCAGCGCTTCGTGCTCCGCGGTTTTACGCTGGAGCATGTCGCTGCCGGCGTAGGAGTCCAGCATGCCCTGGCGGTTCTTGTAGTAGTTGTTGATGCTGGCCACTTGCGACGCGTACTTCAGCGCGGTGTCCTTGTTGTCCTTGGTGGTGTCGGCGATGATCGCCAGGTTTTCCGCCGAGGTCTTGACGAAGGTCGGGTAGCTCCAGTCGAAGGTGTAGGCCACTTCCGACGGCAGGCGGTGGCGGTTGGTGCGGCCCGGGTAGCCCAGCACCATGATGAAGTCGCCTTCCTTGCTACCTTCCTTGGCCAGCTTCAGGTAGTGCTGCGGAATGTAGGGGACGTTGTCCTTGCTGAAGTCGGCGGCCTTGCCGTCCTTGCTGACGTAGGCGCGGTAGAAGCCGTAGTCGCCGGTGTGGCGCGGCCACATCCAGTTGTCGGTGTCGCCGCCGAACTTGCCGACGCCGGCCGGTGGCGCGTGCACCAGGCGCACGTCGCGGATTTCCAGTTGCTTGATCAGGTAGTACTCCAGGCCGCCGTAGTAGGACGACACGGTGCAGCGGTGGCCTTGGTCTTTTTCGCACTCGGCCTGGATGGATTTCTGGTTCTTCTCGATGGCGTCGCTGCGCTTCTTGCCGCTCAGTTTGGCGACATCGGCGGTGACGACTTGCTTGCTGACGTCGGTGACGGCCTTGGTCACGAAGATGCGGCTGCCTGGGGCGGCCGGCAGTTCTTCGCCGAAGTTATGGGCCAGAAAGCCATTGGCCAGCAGGTCGCGTTCCGGCGTGGAGTTGTGGGCCACGCTGCCGTAGACGCAGTGGTGGTTGGTGGCGACCAGGCCTTGCGGCGAGACGAAGGAGGCCGAGCAACCGCCCAGGCTGACGATGGCGCCCATCGGGAACTCGGTCAGTTTGGTCAGGTTGGCGGGGTCCAGTTTCAGGCCGGCGGCTTTCAGTTGCTTGGCTACTTGTGGCAGCTGTTGCGGCATCCACATGCCTTCATCGGCGTGGGCTGCGGTGCTCAGGATGGCGAGCGCGATCAGTGATTTATGCATGTTTGTCGTTGTTGAAGTGGTGGTAAATGGAACAACGACGGGAGTATAACGAAAAACCGGGGACAGTCGAACAACGTCGTTCCCGCGAAAGCGGGAATCCATACAACGCCTGAGTGGAGGCTCAGCATGGATTCCCGCCTGCGCGGGAATGACTACGGGATCAGTCGGCCTTGATGGCTTCGATCTGGATCGCCAGTTTGACTTCCGGCGCGAAGGCCGGGGTGCCGTAGTTCAGGCCGAAATCGGTGCGCTTGAACTCGGCCACCGCGTTGGCGCCGCAGACTTCACGCTTGTAGCGCGGGTGCATGATGCAGTTGAACTTGTCCACCTTCAGCGCCACCGGCTTGGTCACGCCCAGCAGGGTCAGCTCGCCTTCGACGCCGACCAGCTTGTCACCCTCGAACTTGAACGATTTGCTCTTGTAGGTGATGGTCGGGAATTTCTCGACGTTGAACATGTCGGCCGTCTTGGCGTGGCTGTTCATCTTGTCCATGCCGAAGTCGATCGAGTCGGCCACGATGGCGACGTCCAGCGCGCCGGTCTTGGCGGCGCGGTCCAAGGTCACGGTGCCGCTGGTCTTGTCGAACTTGCCGCGCCAGACCGACAGGCCCATGTGGTCGGCCTCGAAGCTCGGGTAGGTGTGCGTCGGGTCGATGTTGTAGGTGGCGGCGATGGCGGACGTGGCCGAGGCGGCCAGCAGGGTGGCGATCAGGATTTGCAATTTCATCTAACGGTCTCCGGGGTAAAAATTATTGGGCTACGACGTGGAACTTGATGGTCACTTCATCGGCGACCATGCCGGTGTCTTTCCACTCGCCTTCGCCGATGTTGTAGGCCAGGCGCTTGATCGGCAGCGCGCCTTCAAACACTTGCTTGCCGCCGTCGGCCTTGACCGTCAGCGGGAAGGTGATGTCGGCGGTCTTGCCCTTGATGGTCAGCTTGCCGGCGACGCTGAGCTTGCCGGCGCCGGCGCTCTTGATCGACGACGAGACGAAGGTCGCTTTCGGGAACTGGGCCGAGTTGAACCATTCCTTCTTCGCCACTTCCTTGTTCATGTCGGCGTCGCCGACGTCCAGGCTGGCGGTCTCGACTTCGACGGTGGCCTTGGAGGCGTCCGGCTTGGCCGCATCGTAGTCGATGGCGACCGTGTATTTCTTGAACTTGGATTCGACCGGCACGTTCATCTGCTTGAACACGGCCGACACGGTGGACTTGGCGGGATCGGTCTTCAGGGCGGCGGCGCTGGCGGCCAGGGCAACACCCATCAGCGTAACGAGGGCGAGTTTTTTCATGGTTTTCATATTGGCTCCGGTGGATGGGGTGATTACGGCAGCATGCGTTTCAGCGTGGCGTCGCGGTCGACAAAGTGATGCTTGAGTGCGGCGAGGGCGTGGGCCACTACGGCGGCGGCCATCGTCATGGTCAGAACATAATGAACGGTTTTTAAGATCGGCTTAAGTTCGGCATTCGGCTCGATCAGGGCCGGCAGCTGGAACAGGCCCAGGTACACCACCGGCACGCCGGCCGCATAGGTGTACAGGTAGCCGGAAATCGGCACCGCGAAGATGAAGAAGTACAGCAGGTAGTGCATGCCGTCGGCCACCTTGTGCTGCCAGGCCGGAATGCTGGCCAGCGGCGGCGGCGGTTTATTGGCCTTGCGCCACAGCAGGCGGATGGCGGCCACGCCCAGCACCGTCACGCCCAGCCATTTGTGCCAGGAATAGTATTTGAGCTTGGTGGGCGTGATGCCGTGGATGTCCACCATGGTCAGGCCGAGGAAGAAGGCGGCGATGATCAGCAGGGCGGTCAGCCAGTGCAGCAGCATGGCCGTTTTGGTGTAGCGTTGCATAAGCTTGAGCTCCAGAAAATAGTACGTGTTAGGACTAATATACCAAAGAAATGCAATGCGTGCTGAGCCGGCGTAAAACCCCGCATGCTGTCAGCGATGCGCTTGCCGTACCGCTTAGGGGTCGGACCCCGTACGGGGTCCGACCCCGCCTGGCTGTGCGGGGTAAAAAAAAGCCCCCGGGACTGATGTCGGCGGGGGCTAGTGTAAAACAGTTTAACGGGTTTGCTTAGATGGCTTTAGCCAGATCCGTCGCGATACCGATGTAGTTGGCCGGAGTCATGGCCAGCAGCAGGTCCTTGGCTTCCTGCGGGATCGCCAGGCCGGTGATGAAGTCGCGCAGCGCGTCTTTCGAGATGCCTTTGCCGCGGGTCAGCTCTTTCAGCTGCTCGTACGGGTTCTCGATGCCGTAGCGGCGCATCACGGTTTGCACCGGCTCGGCCAGCACTTCCCAGTTGGCGTCCAGGTCGGCAGCCAGGCGGGCGTGGTTCACTTCCAGCTTGTTCAGGCCGCGCAGGCAGCTGTCGTAGGCCAGCAGGGTGTAGCCCAGGCCGACGCCGATGTTGCGCAGCACGGTCGAATCGGTCAGGTCGCGCTGCATGCGCGACACTGGCAACTTCTCCGAGAGGTGCTTCAGCACGGCGTTGGCCAGGCCCAGGTTGCCTTCCGAGTTTTCGAAGTCGATCGGGTTGACCTTGTGCGGCATGGTCGACGAACCGATTTCGCCGGCCTTGGTCTTCTGCTTGAAGTAGCCCAGCGAGACGTAGCTCCAGATGTCGCGGTTCAGGTCCAGCAGGATGGTGTTGACGCGGGCGAAGGCGTCGAACAGTTCGGCCATGTAGTCGTGCGGCTCGATCTGGATGGTGTACGGGTTGAACACCAGGCCCAGGCGCTGCTCGATCACGTCCTTGGAGAAATTGGCCCAGTCAAACGACGGGTAGGCCGACAGGTGGGCGTTGTAGTTGCCGACCGCGCCGTTCATCTTGCCGAGGATCTCGACCTGCTCGATGCGCTTGATGGCGCGCTGCAGGCGGGCCACGACGTTGGCCATTTCCTTGCCCAGGGTGGTCGGGCTGGCGGTCTGGCCGTGGGTGCGCGACAGCATCGGCACGTCGGCGTTGGCGATGGCGATTTCCTTCAGGCGGGCGATGACCTTGGTCAGCGACGGCAGCATGACGCTGTCGCGGGCCGCTTTCAGCATCATGCCGTGCGAGGTGTTGTTGATGTCTTCCGAGGTGCAGGCGAAGTGGATGAACTCCGACGCGGCCACCAGTTCCGGCACATCCTTGACCTGCTCCTTGAGCCAGTACTCCACGGCCTTGACGTCGTGGTTGGTGACGGCTTCGATTTCCTTGATGCGGGCGGCGTCTTTCTCGCTGAAGTCGCTGGCGATCTTGTCCAGCAGGGCGCTGCCCGCTGCCGAGAACGGCTTGATTTCAGCGAAACCGGCCAGCGACAACGCTTGCAGCCAGGAGATTTCTACTTTGACGCGGTGGTGCATGAAGCCCGATTCGGACAGGATGGGACGCAGCAGGTCGGTTTTACCGGCGTAGCGGCCGTCCAGCGGCGACAGCGCCGACAGCGTGGAGTAAGGAGTAGTGGTCATGATGGGAAGGAGGCAGGGTTAAAATTGCGCAAAGGTAGATTTTACCATTGGCCGGGCCTGAACCCTCCGATGTTATACTGGCACCTGCTCTTTCACTCTAAGCCTCTATGAAACTCATCGGTTCGCTCGCCAGTCCTTATGTACGCAAAGTTCGTGTTGTCCTGGCGGAAAAGAAGCTTGATTACCAGTTTGAACTGGAAAATGTGTGGGCGCCGGATACCACCATCGACAAGCTGAACCCGCTGGGCAAAGTGCCGAGCCTGGTCATGGAAGACGGCAACGTCATGATCGATTCGCGCGTCATGGTCGAATACCTCGATACGCTGACACCGGTTTGCAAGCTGCTGCCGCCGAACGGGCGCGACCGCGCCGACGTCAAGTGCTGGGAAGCGCTGGCCGACGGCATGCTGGACGCCGCCATCATCGTGCGCCTGGAGCGCACCCAACGTCCGGTCGAGCTGCAAAGCGAGGACTGGATGGCGCGCCAGATGCGCAAGGTGCAGCTGGGCCTGGCCTCGCTGTCGGAAAAGCTGGGCGAGTCGGCCTATTGCGCCGGCGTCCATTACTCGCTGGCCGACGTGGCGGTGGGCTGCACGCTGGGCTGGCTGTCGTTCCGCTTCCCGGACATCACCTGGCGCGACGACTACCCCAACCTGGCGCGCCTGTACGACAAGCTGTCCGAACGCCAGTCGTTCAAAGACACCGTGCCGCAATAAGCACCATGCCCAAGACCACGCCGCCCGACGCGGACAGTTCCGCCCAGCAGCGGCGCCTGCAAATGGCCGACATCGCGCGGCTGGCCGGGGTGTCGACCTCGACGGTGTCGCGGGCGCTGGCCGGTAGCAAGCTGGTCAGCGAGGAGACGCGGGTGCGCATCATGGAGCTGGCCCGCTCGCTCAAGTACACCATCAACATCGGCGCGCAGAACCTGCGCATGAAGCAGAACCGCACCGTCGGCGTGGTGATTCCCTACGACTCGGCCACGCGCCAGCATTTGTCCGATCCCTTCTTCCTGTCGATGCTGGGCAGCCTGGCCGACGCGCTGACCGAGCTGGGGTTCGACATGCTGGTCTCGCGGGTGGACGCCGAGGAGCTGGACGCGGCCGCCGCGCCGTTCGACACGGGCCGCGTGATCGGCATCATCCTGATCGGCCAGTGGCGCCACCATGAACAACTGAACCAGCTGGCCGCGCGCCATGTGCCGATCGTGGTGTGGGGTGCGCAGTTGCCGCAGCAGCTGTATTGCACCGTCGGCGGCGACAATGTGACCGGCGGCGAGCTGGCCGGCGCGCACCTGGTCGCGCACGGCCGCAAGCACATCGCCTTCTTCGGCGATATCAACCTGCCCGAAGTGGGCCAGCGCTACGCCGGCCTGTGCCGCGCGCTGGAGCG
The DNA here is from genome assembly GCF_036688705.1 of Duganella sp. S19_KUP01_CR8. Lineage (NCBI taxonomy): Bacteria > Pseudomonadati > Pseudomonadota > Betaproteobacteria > Burkholderiales > Oxalobacteraceae > Duganella > Duganella sp. S19_KUP01_CR8. Next base: position 57,733 of record NZ_JAQQPR010000022.1, read on the forward strand.
GGCCGGCATGGCGGTCGATCCGGCCTTGCAGGTGTCGGTGTCCTTCCTGCCGGAGGGCGGCAGCGAGGCGGTGCAGGAACTGCTGCGCCGCGGCGTGCGCTTCGACGCCGTGTTCGCCGGCAGCGACCTGATGGCCATGACCTCGATTAACACGCTGCGCCAGCATGGCTACGATGTGCCGGGACAGGTCGCCGTGGTCGGCTATGACGATATCGAGCTGGCCGGCTACTTCCATCCGCCGCTGACCACCGTGCAACAACCTATCCGCGAGGCCGGCCGGGCGCTGGTGTCCCAGCTGCTGGAGCTGGTCGACGGCCGCCCTGCGCCTTCGCTGCAAATTCCTACCCAACTGATCGTTCGCAACAGTTCTGTCTGATTTATGCAACCGATTGCATAAGCTTCATAGCAGGGACTTTAAATATATTTTTGCAGTGTTATGCAATCGATTGCATTAAATCGAAATCCGATGAATAATGGCGTACCTGCTCAATTAAGCGGCAGATCAAAACGACAATATCTGGAGACGACAATGGAACAACGCACATTCAAACTGGGCGGCATCGCTGCCGCTGTTGCAACGGCTGTCCTGCACATGGGCGGCGCCTCGGCGCAGGAAGCCGCACCGGCCGCGCCGACCGATGGCCTGAACATGGAGCGCGTGGTCGTCACCGGCACCTCCGGCGGTTCCACCAAAATGAAATCCAGCGTGTCGATCAGTACCCTGGAAGGCGAGACCATCAAGAACGGCGCGCCGCTGAGCGCCGCCGAAGTGCTGCGCTCGGTGCCGGGCGTGCGCTCGGAATCGTCGGGCGGCGAGGGCAACGCCAACATCACCGTGCGCGGCGTGCCGATTTCGGCCGGCGGCGCGCGCTACGTGCAGATCCAGGAGGACGGCCTGCCGGTGCTGCAATCGGGCGACTTCAACTTCATCACGCCGGACAGCTTCGTCAAGATCGACGGCACGCTGGACCACCTGGAAGTGGTGCGCGGCGGTTCGGCCTCCACGCTGGCGACCAATGCGCCGGGCGGCATCATCAACTTCATCACCAAGACCGGCGAGGAAAAGGGCGGCCATATCGGCATCAGCCACGGCCTGGGCTACGACGAAACCCGGCTGGACTTCGACTACGGCGCGCCGCTGTCGGACAAGACGCGCTTCTTCATCGGCGGTAACTACCGCAGCGGCGAAGGCGTGCGCAACACCGGCATGAGCACCGAGGACGGCGGCCAGATTCGCGGCAATATCACGCATGACCTGGACAACGGCTTCATCCGCCTGTCGTTCAAGCATGTGGACGACAAATCGCCGACCGTGCTGCCGGTGCCGGTGCAGGTGGTGAACCAGCAGATCCAGGAAATCCCCGGCATCGATCCGCGTAAGGTGACGTTCTACTCGCCGTACTGGGTGCGCGATGTCACGCTGGGCAAGAACAACACGCCGGTGTCGACCAACGTCAACGACGGCCTGCACGTGAAGAGCGATACGGTCGGCCTGGAAGGCTCGTTCGACCTGGGCGACGGCTGGAACCTGAGCGACAAGTTCCGCACCTCCAGCAACAGCGGGCGCTTCACCGGCGTCTTCGCCGGCAACAACGGCACGGTCGGCAATTACGTGTTCGCGACGGGACCGAACAAGGGCAAGGCCTACAACGGCCGCGCCTTCTCCGCCGTGGTGTTCAACACCTCGATCGACGACGCCGGCAATACGCTGAACGACACCAAGCTGGCCAAGACCTTCAAGCTGGCCGACGGCTCCAAGCTGACCACCACCGCCGGCCTGTATCTGTCGACGCAGAAGCTGGCGCTGACCTGGAACTTCAACGAGTACCTGATGCAGGCCAGCGGCGACAAACCGGCCTTGCTGCAAACGGCAAGCGCCACGCCAGGCCTGGTCGGCCCGGCCTTCGGCGGCTGCTGCTCGCGCGCGGTGGACATGGAATACAAACTGACGTCGCCTTACCTGAACGTGGGCTATGAAACCGGCCCGCTGAACATCGACGCCAGCGTGCGCCAGGACCGCCAGCGCGCCAGCGGCACGGCCAACATCGCCACCATGAGCGGCGGCGCCTTGCGCTACGATCCGGCCACGCAGCAGCTGGTGGACTACAAGATCAACCACAACTCGTACTCGGTTGGCGGCAACTACCGCATTACCGGCAACCTGGCGGCGTTCGCCCGCGTCAGCGATGGCGTGGCCTTCAATGCGGACCGCATCCTGTTCGGCACACCGCTGGATGGCAGCGCGCCGATCAACATCAACACCGTCAAGCAGATCGAGGGCGGCGTGAAGTGGCGCAGCGGCGGCGTGAGTACGTTCGTGACGCTGTTCCAGGCCAAGACCGACGAGAGCAATTACGAGGCGACCACGCAGCGCAGCACCTCCAACAAGTACGACGCCAAGGGCGTGGAGCTGGAAGGCGCCTACGCGCTGAACGACTTCCGCGTCACCGGCGGCATGACCTACACCGATGCCAAGATCACCGGCACCGCGCCCGGCGATGTGGCGGTAATCGGCAACACGCCGCGCCGCCAGGCCAAGGTGGTGTATCAGATCGCACCGACCTACACCTTCGGCCAGGCTACAGTCGGCGCCAGCTTGATCGGCACCGGCAAGTCTTGGGGCGACGATGCGCACACCATCGTGCTGCCGGCGTACCAGGTGGTGAACGCCTTCGTCAATTATCACGTGACGGAGAAGGCTACCTTGTCGCTGAGCGTGAACAACCTGCTTAACAAGATCGGCTACACCGAAGTCGAAGGCGACGGCCATGCCGCCCGCTCCATCTCCGGCCGTGCCGCGAAAGTCAGTCTGTCCTATGCCTTCTAAAGTAATGTCGGACCGCCTGCTGGCGGTCCTTTCCGATGACCTGCGTCCGCTGGCTGCGCAGCGGCTGGCGGCGGCGGAGCCGGTGCTGCGCCGGCTGCTGGCCGGCCTGTATGGCGAGCGTGCCGATTTCGATGCGTGGCTGGGTGAACTGATGGAATCGCTGGGCGTGTTGTACCAGGCGCGGCCGGTGGAGTTGCGGACGCTGGATGCGCAACGCTCGGCGCAGCCGGAGTGGTTCCTCAGCCAGCGCATGCTGGGTTACTGCGCCTATGTGCAGAACTTCGGCGGCGATTTGAACGGCGTGGCGGCGCGCATCCCGTATCTGCGGGAACTGGGCGTCAGCTATCTGCACCTGCTGCCGTTCCTGCGTCCGCGCGCGGGCGAGAATGACGGCGGTTTCGCTGTCTCCAGTTTCGACGAGGTCGATCCTGCGCTGGGCAGCAATGCCGACCTGGATGCGTTGACCATGCAGCTGCGCGCGGCCGGCATCAGTCTGTGCTCGGACTTCATCCTGAACCACGTGGCCGACGATCATGCCTGGGCGCGCGCCGCCAAGGCCGGCGACGCCGGCGCGCGGGCGATGTTCCATGTGTTCCCCGACCGCGACATGCCGGACCGCTACGAACGCACGCTGGGCCAGGTGTTCCCGCAGGTCGCGCCGGGAAATTTCAGTTTTATCGAGGAGCTGGATGGCTGGGCGTGGACCACGTTCTACCCGTATCAGTGGGACCTGAACTACGCCAACCCGGCGGTGTTTGCCGCGATGGCCGCCGCCTTGCTGCGCCTGGCCAATCGGGGAATCGAAGTGTTCCGCCTCGATTCGACCGCCTTCCTGTGGAAGCGCGAGGGCACCAACAGCATGAACCAGCCGGAAGCGCACCAACTGCTGCAAGCCTTGCGGGCGATCGTCGATATCGTCGCGCCGGGCGTGCTGCTGAAGGCCGAAGCCATCGTGCCGACGCGCGAGCTGCCGGCCTACCTGGGCAGCGCGGAAGCGCCCGAGTGCCACATCGCCTATCACAGCAGCCTGATGGCGGCCGGCTGGGTGGCATTGGCGGAGCAGGGCACCGGCGTGCTGCGGGAAGTGATACGCAACACGCCAGCGCTGCCGACCGCCGCGACGTGGCTCAGCTACGTGCGCTGCCATGACGACATCGGCTGGAACGTGCTGCGCGCCGAGGCTTCGGCCGACGGCAGCGATAGCGCGGTGCGGCTGGCGCGCGCGGCGCGCTTCTTCAGCGGCGCGGAGGGCAGTTACGCCATCGGCGCCGCCTTCCAGAGCACCGATCCGAACGCGGCGCACGGCAGCAACGGCATGGCGGCGTCGCTGGCCGGCCTGCAGGCGGCCGGCACCGACGAGGAACGCGCGCTGGCGCTGCGCCGCATGCTGCTGCTGCACGGCTTGGCCCTGAGCTTCGGCGCGTTGCCGGTGCTGTACATGGGCGACGAGCTGGCAATGGAGAACGACTACAGCTACCAAGATCGCCCGCAGCATGCGATGGACAGCCGCTGGTTGCAACGGCCGGTGTTCGATCAGCAGCGTTGGAAGCATCGCTACGATGTTTCCACCGTGCCGGGGACGATGCACCAAGCGCTGGCCAAGCTGGTGCGCATACGTAGCCGGCATGATGCGCTGGCGGCCAACGCGCCCCGCGCGCTGCTGGCCGATGCGCCGGACGGCATGCTGACGCTGGCGCGCGGCGAGCGTTTCCTGACGCTGATGAACTTTTCCGGCCAGCCGCAAAGTTATACGCTGCAAGGCGCATGGCGAGATTGCGTGGCGGAGCAGGCGATGAGCGGCACGCTGGTGCTGGAACCGTATGCGATGCACTGGCTGGAACGCGAATAATATAGAATCGCCCAAGCAGGGCGTGGAGACAAGCATGACCCAACAAACCATTGCCGTATTCGGCGAAGCGCTGGTCGACGATTTCATCACCGAGCAGGTTGTCGGTGGTGCGCCGTTCAACGTCGCGCGCAATCTGGCGGCGTTCGGCGTGGCGACGCTGATGGTCACGCGTATCGGCGCCGACAAGAACGGTGCGCTGGTGCGCAACGAGTTCGAACGCTTCGACATGAGCGAGGCAGGCCTGCAAATCGATCCGCAGGAGGCCACCGGCCGCGTGGTGGTCGAGCGCAATGCGGACGGCCACCGCTTCATCATCCTGCCGGACCAGGCCTATGATTACGTGGAGACCGGGCCGGCGCTGGCGGCGTTGGCGCAGGCCGCGCCGGACACGATTTATTTTGGCACCATGGCGCAGCGGCACGAGCGTTCGCGCACGGCGCTGCGGGCGATGCTCGATGCGTCCCGCGCGTTCAACGTGCAGCGCTACCTGGACTTGAATGTGCGCGACGGTCAGGTGACGGAGCGCTGCGCTTACGAATCGCTGCATTTGGCGGACATCGTCAAGGTCAACGAGGATGAGCTGAAGGATCTGTTCAGCTGGTACACCCACACCAAGCCGGGCACCAAGGCCATCGACAGCGCCGAGATGGTGGACGCCTGTCAGGCGCTGATGCGTATTTTCTCGCTGCAAGGCCTGATCGTCACGCTGGGCGAGCGCGGCGCGCTGTACTTCGGCGCCGACGGCGCCGTCATCGCCAACCAGGAATGCCATGCGCCGGTGCGCATCGTCGACACGGTGGGCGCGGGCGACGCCTTCTCCGCCGTGTTCCTGTTCGGGCAAGCGCGGGGCTGGCCGATCAGCCTCACGCTGGCGCGCGCCAACGCCTTTGCCGGCGCCATTTGCGGCATCTCCGGCGCGGTGCCGGCCGATATCGCGTTCTACCAGCCGTGGATCGCGGCCTGGCGCGGCGACGCGGTCATGCCCGGAGCCGTCGCATGAAGCCGCGGCTGTCGTTCTGGCAGATCGTGAACATGAACATCGGCTTCTTCGGCATCCAGTTCAGTTTCGGCCTGCAGCAGAGCAGCATGAGCCCGATCTACAAATACCTGGGCGCGGACGAGGCCAGCCTGCCTTACCTGTGGCTGGCCGGGCCGATGACCGGCCTGCTGGTGCAGCCGCTGATCGGCGCCATGAGCGACCGCACGGTCACGCGCTGGGGACGGCGCACGCCGTACTTCCTGATCGGCGCCATCCTGTGCAGCCTTGGCCTGCTGGCGATGCCATTCAGCCCCACGCTGTGGATGGCGGCCAGCCTGCTGTGGATACTGGATGCCGCCAACAACGTGACGATGGAGCCGTACCGCGCCTTCGTCAGCGACAAGCTCGACCCGCAGCAGCATTCGGTCGGCTTCCTGACGCAGAGCGCCTTTACCGGATTGGGACAAACGCTGGCCTATCTGACGCCGTCGCTGCTGGTCTGGCTGGGCATGAACAAGGACGCCGTCAACGGCAGCCATATTCCGCACATCGTCATCGTCGCCTTTTTGATCGGCGCGGTGTTCTCGATTTCCTCGGTGCTGTGGACCTTGAAGACCACGCCCGAATACCCGTTGACCAGCGAGGAGCTGGCGCAGATCCGCGCGCGGCCGGCCGGTTGGCGCCACACGCTGGGCGACGTCGCCAGCGCGATCCGCGAGATGCCGCCGACGATGAAGCAGCTGGCCTGGGTCAAGCTGTTCCAGTGGTATGCGATGTTCTGCTATTGGCAGTACATCATGCTGTCGCTGTCGACCACCATCTACGGCACCACCGACCAGGCCTCGCAAGGCTTCCGCGACGCCGGCCTGTTGTCCGGGCAGGTGGGTGCGTTCTATAACTTCATCGCGTTCGTGGGGGCGCTGGCGCTGGTGCCGTTCACGCGCCGCCATGGGCCGAAGATCACGCACAGCGTCTGCCTGGCGCTGGCCGGCATCGGCATGCTGGCGATACCGATGATCCATACGCCGGCGCTGCTGTTCGTGCCGATGGTGGGCATCGGGCTGGCGTGGGCCAGCATCATGGGCAATCCGTATGTGATGCTGGCGGGTTGCATTCCGCCGGAGCGCACCGGCGTCTACATGGGCATCTTCAATATGTTCATCGTGATCCCGATGATCATCCAGATCTTTACCCTGCCGCTGTATTACCGCAGCCTGCTGGGCGGGAATCCGGAGAATGTGATCCGCCTGGCCGGTGGCCTGATGCTGTGCGGCGCGCTGGCCGTGCTGGCGGTGAAAATAAAAAAGCCGCAGGCGAACCCGCGGCTTGCAGAGGAAGCTAGTCCGGCTTAGTCTTCGTTCATCTGGCTTTGCAGGTAGTTCTGGATGCCGACCTTGCCGATCAGGTCCAGCTGCGTTTCCAGCCAGTCGATGTGTTCTTCGGTGTCTTCCAAAATCATCAGCAGCAGGTCGCGCGACACGTAGTCGGCGGCCTTCTCTGCGGCGGCGATGCCTTCCTTGACGGTGACCTGGGCGCCTTTTTCCAGCTTCAGGTCGCAGCCGATCATCTCTTCGGTGTTCTCGCCGATCATGATCTTGTGCATGGCTTGCAGGTTAGGCAGGCCGTCCAGCATCAGGATGCGGTCGATCAGTTTGTCGGCGTGCTTCATTTCGCCGATCGATTCTTCGTATTCCTTCTTCGCGATCTTCTCGAAACCCCAGTGACGGTACATGCGCGAGTGCAGGAAGTACTGGTTGATTGCGGTGAGTTCGTTGGTCAGCTGAGCGTTCAGCAGGCGAATAACTTCTGGGTCACCCTTCATGGGATGCTTTCTAAAATGGTGGTGGAATACTGACATTTTGCCACGAACGCCGGGCTTGCGTGGCCCGATGCGTGCAAAGTGTACCAATATCGGCGGAGTGAGATTGTTGGCGCAAATGAAAACAATTAACATTCCCATGTCGCCGTTACGAAAGGAAGCCCCCCCATGATGCTGCATATCCCCGCCGTGCTGACCAAGCCGCAGGTGCAGGAGTTCCGCCACCGCCTGGCGCAGGTCGACTGGATCGACGGCCGCGGCACCGCCGGGCCGCAGAGCGCGCAGGTCAAGCGCAACCGCCAGCTGCCGGAGCTGTCGCCGCTGGCGCAGGAGCTGGGCGCCTTCATCACGCAGGCGCTGGCCAGCCATCCGCTGTTCTTCGCGGCGGTGCTGCCGTTGCGCATACTGCCGCCTTATTTCAACAGCTACGCCAGCGGCGAGCATTACGGCATGCATGTCGATGGCGCCATCCGCACGCGGCCCGGCACGGCCAACGCGATGCGGGCCGACGTGTCGTCGACCCTGTTCCTCAGCGAGCCGGAGGAGTATGACGGCGGCGAGTTGATCGTCAGCGACGCCTACGGCACGCACGAGGTCAAGCTGGCGGCGGGGGATTTGATCGTTTATCCGTCGAGCAGCGTGCACCAGGTGGCGCCGGTCACGCGCGGCGAGCGGGTCAGCTCCTTCCTGTGGGTGCAGAGCATGGTGCGCGACGACGCCAAACGCGGCATGTTGTTCGAGCTCGACCAGAACATCCAGAAGCTGCGCGCCGCACATGGCGACAACGAGATCACGGTCGACCTGACCGGTCATTATCACAACCTGCTGCGCATGTGGGCCGATGTGTGAGGCAAGCCACAGAGGGCTGAAACCGCCAGGGGTAGTATCGATTCTTTCCCCTACCGGAGTGCGCCACCATGGACTCGACCAATGAGAATCATCACCAGGATTTGATCGGCGAGGACGCCGTCAAGAAAATCCGCGACTTTGTCGACAGCACGCCGGGCTGCTTCTTTTGCACCAGCGACGTGGCCGGCGGCCCCGGCGACGCGCGGCCGATGACCGCCTTGCAGGTCGATGCGCTGGGCAATCTGTGGTTCGTCAGCGCCAGCGACAGCTTGAAGAACCTGGAGCTGGCGGCCGAACCGTCGGCCACGCTGTATTTCCAGGGCTCGGCGCACTCGGAGTTCATGCATCTGGAGGGCATCGCCACGGTGCTGCGCGATCCGGTCAAGCTGAAGGAGTTGTGGAGCTTTACGATGAAGACCTGGTTCACCGGCGGCGAGGACGATCCGCGCATCACGCTGATCAAGTTCGCGCCGACCTACGGCTACTATTGGGATACCAAGCACGGCAAGGCGGTGGCCAGCGTCAAGATGCTGATCGGCGCCGTGATCGGCAAAACCCTCGATGACTCCATCGAGGGCAGGCTGGACGTCTGAGCGATCAGCCCAGCTGGAAGTTGATCGGCACCAGCGCGTACACGGGAACCGGCTTGCCGTCTTCCATGTTGGGCTTGTACAGCGCGCGCAGCACGGCCTGGCGGCCGGCTTCGTCGAGATTGCTGGAGCCGGACGATTTGTGGACGACCACTTGCTCGGCCTGGCCTTTTTCGCTGATCAGCACGCGCAGGATGACGATGCCGCTCTCGCCCATGCGGCGCGAGATGTTCGGATAGACCGCCTGCGGCGCGCGGATATATTCGACGCCGGACACGGTTTTCGGCGCGGCCGGCGTGGCCGCGTGGGCTGGCGCCGGTGGCGCGGGCGGTGCTGCGACGGCGACCGGTTCGCTGGTGCGCGGCTGCGGCGGCGCGACGGTGATGGTCGGCTCGGTCTGGACCACGTTCACCAGCGGAACCGGCGGAATAAAGGACGGCGCCTGGCGCACGACCGGCACGGTCTTGGGCGGCGGCGCGGCCGGCTTGAGCGGCTCCGGCGCGGCGATGAAGGTGACGTTGACCACCTGCGGCAGGATCGCGTGCGTGACGTGGTTCAACATTCCCGACTGCAACATATAAAACCCGAACACATGCACCATGACGATGGCGGCCAGCGGCGCGAACTTGCGGCCGCGGGTTTGCCATTGCGTTTTCAGCAGAGCGGCCAGGCCGCTGTCGTCTGCCGCCGGCGTGTTCGCCGTGCGGCCATAGGTCATGGTGTTCATCGGAGCGATCTTAATAGCTGAGCTTAGTTGCTGAAGACAGGGCGCTTCAGGACGGTTTCCTGGATCTCGGCGGTGGCGGCCAAGTGCTCGCTCAGGATTTCTTCGGCGCAGGAAAAGCATTGGCCGCAGCACGTCGCCACGCCCAGGTCGCGGCGCAATTCTTCCATCGACGTCAATCCCAATTCCACGGCTTGACGGATTTCACGATCAGATATGTTGTTGCAGACACATACAATCATCGATACACCTTCTGGCTAGGCATTACAAAAAGAATGAACTGACATGATTGCCTGTTGGTTACTTAATGCGAATCATTATCATTAATCGTATACTGCCTCAACTTTGAGCGAGATGCAAGCGCAAATAGAAGTAATTCGCATTACCGTTTATAATGTTAGTATCTTATTTCCGGCAAGAACGCGATCTTGCAGTTCGCCGGCAAGCCGCAGCGGCACTGGCCGGGCGGCGATTTGAACGGACTTCGCTATGACGCACGCAGCTCCCCTGATCACCCTCGATGCCCTGACGGTCGGCGCCAGCGCCACCGTGGTGCACATCGCCCCCGGCGACGACGCCGCCCACGATGGCGCCACGCTGGCGCGCCGGCTGATGGAGCTGGGCTTTGTGCCGGGCGAAAAAATCCGCATGCTCAAGCGCGGCATGCCGGGTGGCGAGCCGCTGGCGATCAAGGTCGGCAACTCGACGTTCGCGTTGCGCCGCTTCGAAGCGGCGCTGATCTCGATACAACCGGAATAAATCATGGGTGCAGCAGATATCGCGGCGCCGGTAGCGCCGGTCCTGACGTCGACACCGATGGTGGCGTTGCTGGGCAATCCGAATTGCGGCAAGACCGCGCTGTTCAACCGCCTGACCGGCGCGCGCCAGAAAGTGGCGAACTACGCCGGCGTGACCATTGAGCGCAAGGAGGGCTCGTTCCAGTCCCCGGGCGGCAACGGCTTCCGCGTGCTGGACCTGCCGGGTGCATATAGTTTGTCGGCTCATACGCCGGACGAGGCGATCACGCGCGACGTGGTGGCCGGACTGCGCGCGGGCGAGCAGTCGCCGGACGTGGTGGTGTGCGTGGTCAACGCCACCAATCTGCGCCTGAACCTGCGCCTGGTGCTGGAGATTAAACGACTCGGCCTGCCGATGATATTGGCGCTGAACATGGTCGACGTGGCCAAGAAGCGCGGCATCGAGATCGACGCCGAGCGCCTGGCGCAGGAGCTGGGCATGCCGGTGGTGGAAACCGTGGCGGTGCAGGCCGGCGGCGAGAAGTCGCTGCTGCGCGCGCTGGACGCGATGCTGCCGCTGCACGCGGTCAAGCCGCAGCCGCTGTCGGCGATCGACGCGGTCGGTGTGGAAGAGACGCAGCGCGAGGTGCGCCGCATCCTGGCGCTGGTCAGCAGCGACGCGCACGATACCGGCAACCTGACCGAGAAGATCGACAACGTGGTGCTGCATCCGGTGCTCGGCCCGGTGATCCTGGCGGTGTTGATGTTCCTGGTGTTTCAGGCGGTGTTCAGCTGGGCCAATGTGCCGATGGATATGATCAAGGGCGGTGTCGACAGCGTCGGCGCCATGCTGAAGGGCGCGATGGCCGATGGCCTGTTGCGCAGCCTGCTGGTCGAAGGCATCCTGGGCGGGGCCGGCAGCGTGCTGGTGTTCCTGCCGCAGATTCTGATTTTGTTCTTCTTCATCCTGATCCTGGAGGACTGCGGCTACCTGCCGCGCGCGGCCTTCCTGCTGGACCGCCTGATGGGCGGCGTCGGCTTGTCGGGGCGCGCCTTCATTCCGCTGCTGTCCAGTTTTGCCTGCGCGATTCCGGGCGTGATGGCGGCGCGCACCATCCAGAACCCGCGCGACCGGCTGGTGACGATCATGATCGCGCCGCTGATGACGTGTTCGGCGCGGCTGCCGGTGTATGCGCTGATCATCGCGGCCTTCATTCCGGAGCGCGAGGTGTATGGCTTCATGAGCCTTCAGGGGCTGGTGCTGTTTGTGCTGTACTTCGCGGGCATCGCTTCGGCGATGGCGGTGGCTTACGTCATGAAGCGCTCGATGGGTTCGAACCACAAGCATCCGCTGATGCTGGAACTGCCGGCCTACCACTGGCCGCATTTGCAGAACCTGGCGCTGGGCCTGTGGGAACGCTGCAAGATCTTCCTGTCGCGCGTGGGTACCATCATCCTGACCTTGATGGTGCTGCTGTGGTTCCTGAGCTCCTTCCCCGGCGCGCCTGAAGGGGCGACGCATCCGGCCATCTATTACAGCATGGCCGGCATCCTGGGACGCGGGCTGGAATATGTGTTCGCGCCGATCGGCTTCAACTGGCAGATCTGCATCGCGCTGGTGCCCGGCCTGGCCGCGCGCGAGGTGGCGGTGGGTGCGCTGGGCACGGTGTACGCGTTGTCGCAGAGCGGCGAGGAACTGGCGCAGTCGCTGACGCCTATCATCGCCAGCTCGTGGACCTTGCCGACCGCCTTGTCGCTGCTGGCCTGGTACGTGTTTGCGCCGCAGTGCATGTCGACCCTGAGCGTGGTGCGGCGCGAGACCAACAGCATCCGCTATCCGCTGATGATGGCCGGTTATATGTTCGCGCTGGCCTACACGGCGTCGTTCCTGACTTACCGCATTTCCCTGTTCTTCATCGGAGGCTGAGCATGTGGCAGCAAGTGATCGTGGCGTTGATCGTGGTGGCGGCGTTGGCGCATTTCTGCACCAAGTATCTGCCGGCGGCCTTGCGCAGGCAGATCGTCTACCTGCTGTCGCGGCGCGGCTACGACCAGAATAAACTGGCTAAACTGTTTAACACGAAATCGAGCTGCGGCGACGGCTGCTCCAGCTGCGGTTCCTGCGAGACCACGCCGTCGGCGTCACCCGACGCACCCACCTCCGCGCCGCTCAAGCGCGTCATCATGCTGCGCGTGCAGCGCTGATCAGGCCACGTAGGCCATCCCTATCGAGGCCGGCGCGGTCGGGGCGAAACCGTATTGCGCATACAGCTCGTTGGCCTTGCCGTCGGCGATCAGGCTGACGTAGCCGCCCGGCGGCACCTCGCGGTCGAGGTAGGTCTTGATCTCCTTCATGATGGCCTTGCCCAGTCCCTGTCCCTGGTGCGCTTTCAGCACGCCGATATCCACCACCTGATAAAAACAGCCGCCATCGCCGATCACACGGCCCATGCCGACCGGCTCGCCGTCGCACAGCACCTGTACGGCGAATAAAGTGGCCGGCAGGCCGCGCGTGGCCGCTTCGGTGGACTTGGGACTCAGGCCGGCGCCGATGCGCAAGGCCTGGTAGGTGGCGACGGACGGCGTGGCGTGGATGACGGTGTAGCGGGACATATTGCTCATCACAGTGGGTTGAACGATTCGGCTTGGGCCATCGGCCAGTACAGGCCGAACACCGGTGGCAGGCGCGACAGCTGGCTGGGGTCGAGCAGCTCGCCCGGCTCCAGATAGGGCAGCAGTGCCGACGCCAGCTTGACCTGGTTGGTCGAGATGCGCCGCACCAGGTGGTGCGCCTTCAGCTGCGACGGGTGCGTCAGGCCGGCGGCGGCGATCAGCTGGGCCAGCGCCTTCAAGGTGTTCTCGTGGAAGTTGGCGACGCGCCGGGTCTTGTCCGGCACCACCAGCGCGCGCTGGCGGTTGGGGTCCTGGGTGGCGACGCCGGTCGGGCAGCGGTCGGTGTGGCAGCTCTGCGACTGGATGCAGCCCAGCGCGAACATGAAGCCGCGCGCCGAATTGCACCAGTCCGCGCCCAGCGCCAGGATGCGGGCGATGTCGAAGGCGGTGATGATCTTGCCCGAGGCGCCGATCTTGATCTTGTCGCGCAGGTTGGCGCCCACCAGCGTGTTGTGCACCAGCAGCAGCGCTTCCTGCAGCGGCGTGCCGACGTGGTCGGTGAACTCGACCGGCGCGGCGCCGGTGCCGCCCTCGCCGCCGTCGACCACGATGAAGTCCGGCGTGATGCCGGTGGCCAGCATGGCCTTGACGATGCCGAAGAATTCCCACGGGTGGCCGATGGCCAGCTTGAAGCCGGTCGGCTTGCCGCCGGACAGGGTGCGCAGGCGGTCGATGAAGGCCAGCATTTCCAGCGGCGTGCCGAAGGCCGAGTGCGTCGACGGCGAGATGCAGTCCTGGCCCTGCGGTACGCCGCGCGTGGTGGCGATTTCTATCGTCACCTTGGCGCCGGGCAGCACGCCGCCGTGGCCCGGCTTGGCGCCCTGCGACATCTTCAGCTCGATCATCTTGACCTGCGGCGTGGTGGCGTTGGCGACGAAGTTCTCTTCCGAGAAGGTGCCGTCGGCGTTGCGGCAGCCGAAGTAGCCGGAGCCGATCTCCCACACCAGGTCGCCGCCGTTGCGGCGGTGGTAGGGGCTGATGCTGCCTTCGCCGGTGTCGTGCATGAAGCCGCCGGCCTTGGCGCCGCCGTTCAGCGCCAGGATGGCGTTGGCCGACAGCGCGCCAAAGCTCATCGCCGAGATGTTGAACACGCTGGCCGAGTAGGGCTGGGCGCGCCGGCAGTCCGGGTGGTTGCCGATCTCGATGCGGAAGTCGTGGTGCTGCTCGGGCGCGGGGCTGATCGAGTGGTTGATCCATTCGTAGCCGGGGGCGTAGACGTCGAGCTGGGTGCCGAAGGGGCGCTTGTCGGTGTCCATCTTGGCGCGCTGGTAGACGATGCTGCGCTGGTTGCGCGAGAACGGCTCGGCCACGGTGTCGTCTTCCAGGAAGTACTGGCGGATCTCGGGGCGTATCGATTCGAAGAAGAAGCGGAAGTGCGCCAGGATCGGGTAGTTGCGGCGCAGCGCGCGCTTGGTTTGCAGCAGGTCGGTGACGCCGACCACGACCAGCGCGGCGGCCGCCAGCGGGATCCACCACGGCGCGCCCAAGGCCAGCGATACGGCCAAGGTGACGATGGCGGCGTTGAACACGAGGTAGCGCGGGGAAAACAGTTTCATGGGTGCTCCGGTGGGCGGCTGATGGGGGCAGTGTACTGCTGTTTCTTATGGGAATCCATCAGTCTGTGGCGGGGCGGCGGCGCAAGCTTGCCAACAATGCTAAGCTAGCGGGATTGCGGCGCACGGCCGTTCTTTTTTTGGGAATTCCACCATGATCGTCGTCCACCATCTGAACAATTCGCGCTCGCAGCGCGTGCTCTGGCTGCTTGAGGAGCTGGGGCTGGAGTACGAGATCGTGCGCTACCAGCGCGACAAGAAGACCATGCTGGCGCCGCCGGAGCTGCGTGCCATCCACCCGCTGGGCAAGTCGCCGGTGATCAGCGACGGCGACATCGTGGTGGCGGAGTCGGGCGCGATCGTCGAGTATCTGGTCGAGACCTACGGCAATGGCCGGCTGGTGCCGCCGGCCGGCACGGCCGAGCGCCGCCGCTGGACCTACTTCCTGCACTACGCCGAAGGCTCGGCGATGGCGCCGCTGCTGATGAAGCTGATCTTCGACCGGGTCGAGACCAGCCCGGCGCCGTTCTTCGTCAAGCCGATCGCGCGCGGCATCGCGCAAAAGGTCAAGGCGGGCTACATCCAGCCGCAGATCGAGGCGCACCTGGACTACCTGGAGGCGGAGCTGAGCAAGACGCCGTGGTTCGCAGGCGCCGAGTTCAGCGCGGCCGATATCCAGATGAGTTTTCCGCTGGAGGCGGCGGCCGCGCGCGGCGGGCTGGACGAGCGCCGTCCCAATCTGATGGCCTTCCTCAAACGCATCCACAGCCGCCCGGCCTTCCAGCGCGCGCTGGAGCGCGGCGGCCCGTACGAGCTGCTGAAGTAAGGCGCGATGCGGCGGCGCGGTCGGGTAAAATGATGGATTGAACAAGCCCGGAAGATGTTGAACATGGGTAGACTCCTTGCCATCGACGGCCTCAATATTGTGCGCCGCGTCTACGAAGCCAGCCCCGAACCCGATAGTCCTGAAAAGGCCGAGATCGCGCTGCGCCACGCGCTGTCCTCGTTCCGCAAAATGCTGCACGAACACGAACCGACCCACGTGCTGCCGGCCTTCGACTTCGGCGGCCGCACCTGGCGCCACGAGCTGTACGACGGCTACCGCGAGGCCCGCGCGCCGATGCCGTCGGCGCTGCGCGAGGCGCTGCCGGGCTTTTACGACAAGCTGCGCGGCGTCGGCCTGCACGTGGTGTCGCTGCCGGAGGTGGAGGCCGACGACGTGATCGGCACCGTGGTGCTGCGCTGGCTGGCCGACGGCCGCGGCGAGGCCACCGTGGCCAGCACCGACAAGGACTTGCACGGCCTGATCGCCCAGGGCGCCCGCGTGTGGGACCACTTCAAGGGCGAATGGCACGACCACGCCTGGGTCGAGCAGAAATGGGGCGTGCCGCCCGAACAGCTGCCGGACCTGCTGGCGCTGATGGGCGACGCCACCGACTCCATCCCCGGCGTGTCCAAGGTCGGCGTCAAGAAGGCGGCCAAACTGTTGCGTACTTACGGCACTCTGGACGGGATCATGGCCGGGGCCGGCATTCTGAAGGATACGCTGGGCGAAACTCTACGAAAAGAACGCGAAATGCTGTATCTTTCGAGACAATTGGTGCAATTAAAAACGGACGTGCGGGTCGGCGTGACCTGGAATATGCTGGCCTGGGATAAGACCTGAGCGCACGCCCACTAAGACAAGGTTTGCAAGATGTTAAAAGCGGTCATTATCGACTCCAGCGCCGTCGCGCGCGGCCTGCTCAACACGGTCCTGCTCGATGGCGGCTATGACGTGGTGGGCCAGACCCACACCTGCGCCAGCGGCCTGGCGCTGCTGCTCAAGCACAATCCCCACATCGTTTGCATCGCCCGCGAGCAGATCGAGAACGGCGAAGAGGTGGTGCGCGAGATCAAGACCGGCTGGCCGAAGGCGCTGATCTTCATGGTGTCCAGCGAATTCGACGCCGCCACCATCCAGGCCGCGCACGCGATGGGCGTGAACGGCTTCATCGTCAAGCCGTTCAAGGCCGACACCGTGCTCAATACCATCCGCAATACCGTGATCGCCATGGTCAAGCGCCAGCGCGCGGCGCTGGCCAAGGATAGTGCCGAAGCCGAGCCTGAAGCCGGCGAGTCCGGCGACGCTTAACCCGCGGTGCGGCCCGAAGGGGTCTGGAGAGGGCTGCGCCCGCAATTCCTGCGGAATTGCCCCCGTGCGGGGTCAGACCCCCGCGGCTGCGGTGTGGGGTGGCGGCTAATCAGACGGCGAAGGTCGAGCTGTCGATGATGCCGCCGCCGAGGCAGACGTCGCCGTCGTACAGCACGGCCGACTGGCCCGGCGTCACCGCCCACTGGGCATCCATGAATTTCAGCGCGAAATCGGAATCGCCTTGCGGGGCGATCTCGCACGCCACGTCGGCCTGGCGGTAGCGGGTCTTGGCCGACATCGCGCGCGCGGTCGGCGCCTCGCCGGCGATCCAGCTGGCCTGGTCGGCGCGCAGGGCCGACGACAGCAGCCACGGATGATCGTGGCCCTGGACGATGTACAGCGTGTTCTCGGCCACGTCCTTGCGCGCCACGTACCAGGCGTCGCTGCTGCCGTCCGGGTTCTTGTACGCCTTCATGCCGCCGACGCCGATGCCCTTGCGCTGGCCCAGCGTGTAGAAGCTCAGGCCCACGTGCTCGCCCACCACCTTGCCGTCCGGCGTCTTCATCGGGCCCGGCTTGTACGACAGGTAGCGGTTGAGGAATTCGCGGAACGGCCGCTCGCCGATGAAGCAGATGCCGGTCGAATCCTTCTTGGCGGCGTTGGGCAGCGCCAGTTTTTCGGCGATCTGGCGCACTTCGGTTTTCGGGATCTCGCCCAGCGGGAACAGGGTTTTCGACAACTGCGCCTGGTTCAGGCGGTGCAGGAAGTAGCTCTGGTCCTTGGTGTGGTCGACGGCTTTCAGCAGCTCGTGGCGGTCGCCGTTCTGGCGCACGCGCGCGTAGTGGCCGGTGGCGATCAGGTCGGCGCCCAGGTGCATGGCGTGGTCGAGGAAGGCCTTGAACTTGATTTCGGCGTTGCACAGCACGTCCGGGTTGGGCGTGCGGCCGGCCTGGTATTCGCGCAGGAAGTCGGCGAACACGCGGTCCTTGTACTCGGAAGCGAAGTTGACCGCCTCGATGTCGACGCCGATGACGTCGGCCACGCTGGCGGCGTCGATCCAGTCCTGGCGCGTCGAGCAGTATTCGGAATCGTCGTCGTCTTCCCAGTTCTTCATGAACAGGCCGACCACGTCGTAGCCTTGTTCCTTGAGCATCCACGCCGCGACCGAGGAATCGACCCCGCCCGACATACCGATCACGACTTTTTTCTTGCTCATCTTACTTTCCTGCCTTATCCATTCGCGGTGCTCACCGCTTCCTTGTACACCGAAGTGTGGGTTTGTATCAGTTCCAGCGGGGCACGGCGCCCGGCCAGGTATTCGTCCACGCATTGCAGCACCGTCGGGCTGCGGTGACGGTCGGCGCAGGCGGCCAGTTCGTCGCGCGTGAGCCACATGGTGCGCAGGATGCCTTCGTCCAGCGGACGGTCATGCCTGGCGCCCGGCACGCCGCAGAAGGTGAAGCGCAGATACGTCACTTCCTCGCCGGTGCGGTTGGAGGTGTAGCGCGACATATACATGCCCACCAGCGCGGTCGGCGTGAAGTCGTAGGCGGTTTCCTCCAGCGTTTCGCGGATCACGGCCTGCTCCAGCGATTCGTGCGGGTCGAGGTGACCGGCCGGCTGGTTAATGCGGATGCCATCGCTGGTCTCTTCTTCGATCAGCAAGAATTTGCCATCTTTTTCGACGATGGCGGCAACAGTAACAGAGGGTTTCCAGATACGCGGCATGAGTCATCCTTGAAAGAGCCGACATTTTAGCCTGTTCCTGGCATTTGGTTTGAACCCGCCTGCACGTAAAGATGGCTTCGTATTGAAAAATCGCAAGGTTTGTTGTGTTAATCCGTGTTTGACTGGCTGCTTTGCGCAAGATTCAGTGTTTTGGCGGCAATTCATGATAAATAGTAATAAATGATGTGATAAAACCGCTATTTATTGATCATTAGTTATTAAGTATGCTGGGGCCATCGAGGGGCGATGCTGTCCCGGCAATCCGTGTTAGATTCTAGTCAGTTTATTAATCCTTTGGAGGCACCATGAGAGTAGGCATACCGGCCGAGACGCGGCCGGGAGAAACCCGGGTTGCGGCAACGCCTGAAACAGTCAAGAAACTCGCAGCCAAGCATCAAGTGATCGTGCAGGCCGGCGCCGGGGTATCGGCATCGGTCACCGACGAGGCCTACGCGGCCGCCGGTGCGCAGATCGGCAGCGCGGCGGAAGCCTTTGCTGCGGACGTGGTTTTGAAAGTGCGTGCCCCGAATGCGGAGGAGCGGGGGCTGATCGCCGCCGGCACCGTGGTGATCGGCATGTTGAATCCCTTCGACGCCGACAACAACGCGGCGATGGCGACGGCCGGCTTGCAGGCCTTCGCGCTGGAGGCGGTGCCGCGCATCACGCGCGCGCAGTCGATGGACGTACTGTCGTCGCAGGCCAACATCGCCGGCTACAAGGCGGTGATGGTGGCGGCCAACACGTACCAGCGCTTCATGCCGATGCTGATGACCGCGGCCGGCACCGTCAAGGCGGCGCGGGTGCTGATCATGGGCGTGGGCGTGGCCGGCTTGCAGGCGATCGCCACCGCCAAGCGCCTGGGCGCGGTGATCGAGGCGTCCGACGTGCGGCCGCCGGTCAAGGAGCAGGTGGAGTCGCTGGGCGCCAAGTTCATCGACGTGCCTTTCCTGACCGACGAGGAGAAGGAAATCGCCAAGGGCGTGGGCGGCTATGCGCGCTCGATGCCGGCCGACTGGATGCGCCGTCAGGCGGAGCTGGTGCATGAACGCGCCAAGCTGGCCGACATCATCATCACCACCGCGCTGATCCCGGGCCGTGCGGCGCCGGTGCTGATCTCCGAGGAAACCGTGAAGGCGATGAAACCGGGTTCGGTGATCGTCGACCTGGCCGTGTCGCAGGGCGGCAACTGCCCGCTGTCGGAGCTGAATAAAACCGTGATCAAGCATGGCGTGCACATCGTCGGCGAGCCGGATCTGGCGACCTTGGTGGCGGCCGACGCGTCGGCGCTGTACGCGCGCAACGTGCTGGACTTCCTCAAGCTGATCATCGACAAGGAAGACAAGCTGGTGATCGACCGCGAAGACGAAATCATCAAGGCCACGCTGCTGTGCTCGGGCGGCGAGCTGTTACGAAAATAAGTAACGAAAAATAAGGGGAAAACAATGGAAGTCAGCCACACCATCATCAATCTGATCATCTTCGTGCTTGCCATCTACGTCGGCTACCACGTGGTCTGGACCGTCACGCCGGCGCTGCATACGCCGCTGATGGCGGTCACCAACGCCGTCTCGGCGATCATCATCGTCGGCGCCATGCTGGCCGCCTCGCTGACCGAGGGCCTGATCGGCCAGGTCGCCGGCACCGTCGCGGTGGCGCTGGCCGCCGTCAATGTGTTCGGCGGATTCCTGGTCACGCAGCGCATGCTGGAAATGTTCAAGAAAAAAGAGCCGAAGGCGAAGCCTGTCGCGGCGGCCATCAAGGAGGAGCACGCATGAATTTCATCTCCATGAACCTGGTGACGATGATGTATCTCATCGCATCGGTATGCTTTATCCAGGCGTTGAAAGGCTTGTCGTCGCCGTCCACGGCGCGTACCGGTAATGCGTTCGGCATGTCGGGCATGGCGATTGCCGCCGTGACCACGATCGCGCTGATCCTGAAGCTGAAGGCGGAAGCCACGGCGGCGGCAGTGGCGGGCGCCTCGGGCGGCATGGGCCTCGGCCTGGTGGCGCTGGGCGTGATCGTCGGCGGCGGCATCGGCGCGGTGCTGGCCAAGAAGGTCGAGATGACCAAGATGCCGGAACTGGTCGCGGCGATGCACTCGCTGATCGGCCTGGCCGCCGTGTGCATCGCGGTGGCCGCGGTGTCGGAGCCGCACGCTTTCGGCATCGCCGCCGTCGGCGAGGCGCTGCCGTTCGGTAACCGCATCGAGCTGTTCATCGGTACCTTCGTCGGCGCGATTACCTTCTCCGGTTCGGTGATCGCGTTCGGCAAGCTGTCGGGCAAATACAAGTTCCGCCTGTTCCAGGGCGCGCCGGTCAGCTTCGCCGGCCAGCACATGCTGAACCTGATCCTGGCCATCGTCATGGTGGGCCTGGGCCTGGCGTTCTGCTTCGCCGGCGGTACCGAGCCGGCCTGGGTGCCGTTCCTGATCATGACCGCGATCGCCTTCGTGCTGGGCGTGTTGATCATCATCCCGATCGGCGGCGCCGACATGCCGGTGGTGGTGTCGATGCTGAACTCGTATTCGGGTTGGGCGGCGGCGGGGATCGGCTTCTCGCTGAATAACTCGATGCTGATCATCGCCGGTTCGCTGGTCGGTTCGTCCGGCGCGATCCTGTCCTACATCATGTGCAAGGCGATGAACCGTTCGTTCTTCAACGTGATCCTGGGCGGCTTCGGCGGCGCGCCGGTGGAGGCGGGTGCGGCGGGTTCGAAGGAACAGCGTCCGGTCAAATCCGGTTCGGCCGACGACGCGGCCTTCATCATGGCCAACGCCGAGAGCGTGATCATCGTGCCGGGCTACGGCCTGGCCGTGGCGCGCGCGCAGCACTCGCTGAAGGAACTGGTCGAGAAGCTGACCCACAAGGGCGTGACCGTGAAGTATGCGATCCACCCGGTGGCGGGCCGCATGCCGGGCCACATGAACGTGCTGCTGGCGGAGGCCGAGGTGCCGTACGACCAGGTGTTCGAGATGGAGGACATCAACGGCGAATTCGGCCAGACCGACGTGGTGCTGATCCTGGGCGCCAACGACGTGGTCAACCCGGCCGCCAAGGATCCGAAATCGCCGATCGCCGGCATGCCTATCCTGGAGGCGTACAAGGCCAAGAGCATCATCGTCAACAAGCGTTCGATGGCTTCCGGCTATGCGGGCCTGGACAATGAGCTGTTCTACCAGGCCAATACGATGATGGTGTTCGGCGATGCGAAGAAGGTCATCGAGGACATGGTCAAGGCCGTGGAGTAGGGTTGATTCATAATTTGTGAGCGGTCCATTGGTGTTTGGCCGATTGATGGTGGGGTTGATGAAGCATACGATGGCTACATCAACCCACCTCAAGGAGTCTCACCATGAACCGCTTACAAAACAAAGTCGCTATCGTTACTGGCGCATCGTCGGGCATCGGCCGCGCCACCGCCAAACTGTTCGCCGCTGAAGGCGCCAAGGTTGTCGTCGCCGCGCGTCGTCTGGCCGAACTGGAGTCGCTGGTGGCGGAAATCGTCGCCGACGGCGGCCAGGCCATCGCGCTGGCTGGCGATGTCACTTCCGAATCGTTCAATGCGCAACTGGTGGCCACCGCTGTCGAAGCGTTTGGCCGTCTGGATATCGCCTACAACAACGCCGGCACGCTGGGCGAAATGGGCGCCACCACCGGCGTCTCGGAGCAGGGCTGGAGCGAGACCATCGCCGCCAACCTGACCAGCGCCTTCCTCGGCGCCAAGCATCAAATTCCTGAAATGATCAAGCATGGCGGCGGTTCGGTGATCTTCACTTCGACCTTCGTCGGCTACAGCTTTGCCTTCCCGGGCGTGGCGGCGTATGCGGCCAGCAAGGCGGGCCTGATCGGCTTGACCCAGGCGTTGGCTTCGGAATACGGTCCGCAAGGCGTGCGGGTAAACTCGGTGCTGCCGGGCGCGGTCGATACGGCGATGTATCGCGATATGAACAACACGCCTGAATCGGCTGCCTTCGTCACCAACCTGCATGCGCTGAAACGCGTGGCGCAGCCGGAGGAGCTGGCGCGCTCGGTGCTGTACCTGGCTTCGGACGATTCATCCTTCGTTACCGGCACCGCTTCGCTGGTCGACGGCGGCGCTTCGATCACGCGCACCTGAGAGGCAACGGCGGCATTCGTCATTCCCGCGCACGCGGGAATCCATGGAGCGCAGGCCAAGCCACTTCAGCATGGATTCCCGCTTTCGCGGGAATGACGGGGCGCGGGGCAGAAGTCCCTAAGGTTCAACGGCGGCCGTACATCATCAACTCGGCCAGCACGCCGCGCGCGGGGGCGACCATGTCGATCGCGGCCAGCGACAGGCCCAGCAGCGCTTGCGCCGGCGAGTCGTTGGCGAAGATGCGGGCCATGGTGTCGGTCAGGCGCACGGTGGTGTCGCGGTCCTGGCGGCGCAGTTCGGTGAATTGCGCCAGCATCGTCGGATTCGCGCCTTGCGCCAGCAGGCGCGCCAGCACGGCGACGTCGCGCAGGCCGAGGTTCAGGCCTTGTCCGGCCACCGGGTGCAGCGTTTGCGCCGCGTTGCCGATGGCGACCGTGCGCGCGCTGCTGCGCGGATCGGCATTCAAACCCAAAGGGAAGGCCAGCCGCGGCGAGGCGTGCGTGAAGCTGCCCACGCGCTCTCCAAACGCGGCGCCCAGTTCGGCGAGGAAGGCCGCGTCGTCCAGGGATTGCAAGCGCGCCGCCGTATCGGGCCGCACGCACCAGACCAGCGAGTAGTCTTCGCCTTGCGGCAGCAGTGCCAGCGGGCCTTGTTCGGTAAAGCGTTCGTAGGCGCGGTGCGCGATCGGGCGGCTGCTGCGCACTTGCGCGATGATCGCGGTCTGCTGGTAGTCGCGGTGCTGGGCCTTGCTTTCCTGGTCGCTGAACAAGCCGCCTTCGGCCTGCACGACGATGGCGGCAGTGGCGGAAGAGGAGGCCGCGCCGGCGATGGTCAGCGCGACGGCGTCGGCGCTTTCGTCGACCGCTTCAACGCGGGCGGGACGCAGCGTGGCGATGCCGGCGCGTTCGCAGACCGCGCCCAGCGCCGTCACCAGATCGCCGTAGCGCAGGACGTAGCCGAGCGCCGGCAGTTTGTGCTCGTCCCGGTCGATCAGGCTGCGGCCGAACTGGCCGCGGCGCGATACGTGGATCTGGTGGATCGCGGTGGCGGCCACCGGCCATGCGCCGATTTCCTCCAGTATCTGCCGGCTGCCCCACGACAGCGCGATCGAGCGCGGGTCCTTGCTGGCTTGCTCCAGCGTCTTGGCGTCGATCAGCGCGATGCGCTGCGCCGGCATGCCGCGTTTGGCCAGCAGCGCGGCAAGCGCCATGCCGGCCGGTCCCGCGCCGCAGATGGCGACTTCAAAAGTTGTATCTGTCATTGCTGTTGCATCAGTTGTTCGATGTCGGCGACCGTCTTCGGTGCGGCGGCGCTCAGTATCGTGTAGCCGCCTTGCGTGACCAGCACATCGTCCTCGATGCGGATGCCGATGTTCCAGTATTCCTCCGGCACGCCTTCGGCCGGGCGCACATAGATGCCCGGCTCCACCGTCAGCACCATGTCCGCTTGCAGCGGGCGCGATGGCTTGCCTTCGGCCGCCGTGTCGCGGTACTGGCCGACGTCGTGCACGTCCATGCCCAGCCAGTGGCCGGTGCCGTGCATGTAGAACTGCAGATAGCTCTTGTTGGCGATGACGTCGGCAAGGCTGCCATGCGCGCCGGGGTTCAACAGCCCGAGATCCAGCATGCCCTGCGCCAGCACCTGCACCGCCGCCTCGTGCACGCCGGAATACGGCAGGCCGGGCGCGATCGCTTGCAATGCCGCCGACTGCGCCGCCAGCACCAGTTCATACAGGCGTTTTTGCGGCGCGCTGAAACGGCCGTTGACCGGATAGGTGCGGGTGATGTCGGAGGCGTAGCCATCGAGCTCGCAGCCGGCGTCGATCAGTATCAGGTCGCCGTCGCGGCTCTGGGTGTTGTTGGCGCTGTAGTGCAGCACGCAGGCATTGGCGCCCGCCGCGACGATGGAGTTGTAGGCCGGCGCTTGCGCGCCGTTGCGGCGGAACTCGTACAGCAGCTCCGCTTCGATTTCGTATTCGTACATGCCGGGCCGCGACGCGCGCATCGCCCGCGCGTGCGCCTGCGAGGAGATGGTGGCGGCGCGCAGCATGGTGGCCTGTTCGGCGACGTCTTTGAACAGGCGCATCTCGTCCAGCAGCGGCAGCAGGTCGACCGCGCTGGCCGGCGGGGTGACGCCGGTGCGCGCCATGCGCCGCACATTGGCCAGCCACAGCTTGACCTGTGTGTCCAGGGCGCTGCCCAGCGCGTAGTACAGGGCCGGCGCGTCGGCCAGCAGCTTGCTGATTTCGCCGTCGAGGTCTTCGATGGGATGGGCGGCGTCGAAGCCGAAGGCCGCGCGCGCGCCGTCCGGGCCGTGGCGGAAGCCATCCCAGATTTCGCGTTCGAGGTTCTTCTGGCGGCAGAACAGGATGGAGCGCGCCGGCTGGTCGCCGCGCGCGGCCACCAGCACCAGTACGCTCTCCGGCTCGGCGAAGCCGGTCAGGTAGTAGAAGTAGCTGTCGTGGCGGTACAGGTATTCGCTGTCGCTGTTGCGCGTGACTTCGGGCGCGGTCGGCAGCACCGCCACCGCGCCGGGCGGCATGTGCGCCAGCAGGTGCGCGCGGCGGGCGGCGTAGCTATGCATCACTGCACGCCCTTGGCGGCGGCCAGGCGCACGGCCGGCGGCGCGTTCAGCAGGTCGAGCTGCTGCACGGTGCCGAGGTTGTGCCATTCGCCCTCGTAGACTTCGGCGCCGACCTGCTGCTTGTCGGCGTAGGCGCGGATCAGCGGTCCCAGCTTGGCGTACTCGCCGGGCGCGATGCCGTCGAACATTTCAGGGCGGTAGACGCCGACGTTGCCGAAGGTCCATTTCGGCGAGCCTTCGTTGGTCAGCGTGTACATCGTCAGGCCGAAGTCGCCCTCCGGATGGAAGTCCGGGTTGGGCACCAGGTACAGCCAGCAGATGTCGCGCTTGTCGGCCGGGTAGGGATTGCCCCACATGTCCTTGTCGTGCAACACGTCCTTGACCTGGGCGAAGTCGAAGTAGGGCATGTAGATGTCGCCCGACACCGCCACGAACGGCTCCTCGCCCAGCAGGTGGCGCGCGGTGGCGATGCCGCCGGCGGTCTCCAGCGCGGTGCTTTCGTGCGAGTACATCAGCCTGGCGCCGAACCGGCTGCCGTCGCCCAGCGCCGCTTCGATCTGCTCGCCCAGGTGGGCGTGGTTGATGACGATTTCGGTGATGCCGGCCCGTACCAGGTTCAGAATATGCCAGACGATCAGCGGCCGGCCGCGCACTTTCAGCAGCGGCTTGGGCGTGGTGTCGGTCAGTGGACGCATCCGTTCGCCGCGTCCGGCGGCGAAGATCATGGCTTTCATGCGCGCCGCCTCAGAAGGTGTAGCCGACTTGCGGCTGCTTGTCTTCCAGCTGGTCGAGCAGACGCACCAGCGGCCGCAGCTCCTTGTAGCGGTTGGCGGTCTTGCGCACGTAGTCCATCACGGTCGGCAGGTCGTGCAGGTACTGGGCCTTGCCGTCGCGGTAGTTCAGGCGGCAGAACAGGCCGAGGATCTTCAGGTGGCGCTGCAGGCCGGCGTATTCGAAGTCCTGGTAGAAGGCGTCGATGTCCTGGCTGACCGGCAGGCCGAGCGACTTGGCGTGCTGCCAGTAGCGGATCGTCCAGTCCAGCACCAGTTCCTCGTCCCACTGCACGTAGGCGTCGCGCAGCAGCGAGGCCAGGTCGTAGGTCATCGGGCCGTACAGCGCGTCCTGGAAGTCCAGCACGCCCGGATTGCCGGCGTCCATCCACATCAGGTTGCGCGAATGGAAGTCGCGGTGCACATACACCTGCTGCTGGGCGGTGACGTTGGCCAGGATGGCGTCGAACACGGCTTGCAGCTCGGCGCTCTGCTTGTCGGTCAAGGTGGCCTTCAGGTGCTGGCCGATGTACCACTCGGGGAACAGCATCATTTCGCGCAGCATGAAGGCGCGGTCGTACTCGGGCAGCACGCCGGGCTGGCTGGTCAGCTGGAACTTGACCAGCGCCTCCAGCGCCTCGGCGTACATGGTCGAGGCGTTGTCGTGGTCCAGCACCTGCAGGTAGGTGGTCACGCCCAGGTCGGACATCAGCAGGAAGCCGCGCTCGTAGTCGGTGGCGACGATGCGCGGCACGCTGACGCCGGCGTGCGTGAGCATTTCGTCAAGCTTGACGAAGGCCAGCACGTTTTCGCGCTCGGGCGGCGCGTCCATGACGACCAGCGTGGCGCCCAGCGCGGCTTGTTGATCAGGCAATACATCGACGCGGAAATAGCGGCGGAAGCTGGCGTCGGCCGAGGCCGGGCGCGCGCTGGCGACGTCGACCACGTTCAGCGTGGCCAGCCAGGCGGTCAGCTGTTCCAGACGGAGGTCTGGCGCCTGGCCGGAAGATGTATCGGAAGTTAAATTCTGTAATAAAGACATTAAGCGAGCCCTGGAAACCGGTGTTGGGTGAAGATTCCCATATAATAAGGGATTCAAATCAAAAAATCGCCTGTCATGGTGTTTCCTCCCTTCTTTTCATGAGTCGCATGCGCTGGCTACCGGCCCCCCCTACCTCCTCGCAACGCTGGGCTTACGCCCTGACTGCCCTCGTCACCGCCACGGCGGTGCCCAGCTACGCCCAGAGCGTGCCGCCGAAGGCGCGCGCGCCCCGCGTGGAGGACAAGAACGCGGTCACCACCATCCAGGCCGAGGACATCAGCGGCCGTCCCGAGCGCGAAATCACGCTCGAGCGGGACGCCGAACTGGTCAAGGACAAGACCCGCGTCAAGGCCGATACCGCCTGCTACCGCCAGGTCGAGGACGAGGTCGAGGCCCAGGGCCATGTCAAGATCTGGCGCTTCGGCGACTATTTCACCGGCGACGAGCTCAAGCTGAACATGGACAGCGGCAAGGGCTATATGCTCAACCCGACCTACCAGCTGGAAGCCAACCACGCCCAGGGCAAGGCCGAGCGCATCAACTTCATCAATGAAGACGAGGCGGTGGTGGTCAACGGCACCTACAGCACCTGCCAGGGGCCGACCCCGGACTGGTATCTGCGCTCGAACACCCTGAACCTCGATTCGGGCCGCGACGTCGGCACGGCCGGCAAGACCATTGTGTATTTCAAGGACGTGCCTATCCTGGGCACGCCGGCGATGTCGTTCTCGCTGTCGGGCGCGCGCCGCTCGGGCTGGCTGTCGCCGATGCCGGGCTTCGGCTCCAAGGGCGCGGCCGAGCTGACCGTGCCCTACTATTTCAACATCGCGCCCAACCGCGATTTGACGGTGTACCCGAAGATCATCCCGCGGCGCGGCTTCCAGCTGGGCGCCAACGCGCGCTACCTGGGCGAGACCGACGGCGGCCTGTACCAGGGCGAAACCTACCTGGAATACCTGCCGCACGACAAGCAGTACGTGCCGGCCACGCCGGGCGGCTCGACCGACCGCTGGAGCATCCGCTCGAGCCACGCCCAGGACCTGTCGAAGGACTGGTCGTACGGCTGGAGCATCCGCGCCGCCTCGGACAACAACTATCCGAATGATTTCTCCAAGACCGTGTCGAGCTCGACCGAGCGGCAGCTGCTGCGCGAGCTGCGCACCGACTACCACGGCGACTTCTGGACCCTGACCGCGCGGGTGCAGAAATACCAGGTGCTGCAAGACCCGGAATCGGTGATCGACAAGACACTGTTCGTGTCGCGCCCCTACGACCGGCTGCCGGCGATCAACTTCCACGCCGCCCAGTACGACGTCGCCGGCGGCTTCGACTGGGCCGTCGACAGCGAGCTGACCCGCTTCTACCACCCGACCCTGATCAACGGCACCCGGCTGGTGGCGATCCCGCAGGTCAGCTACCCGATCGTCGGCCCCAGCTACTTCGTCACGCCCAAGGTCATGCTCAACCTGGCCAGCTACCAGATGGACGCCTACGGCACCCAGGCGTCGGAAAACCTGTCGCGCGTGGTGCCGACGTTCTCGCTGGACTCCGGCCTGGTGTTCGAGCGCGACATCAAGTTCGGCCAGCGCGACATGACGCAGACCCTGGAGCCGCGCCTGTTCTACGTCAACACGCCGTACCGCGACCAGAGCAAGTTCCCGACCTTCGACACCGACGCCGCGACCTTCAACTTCAGCCAGATCTTCAGCGAAAACCGCTTCGTCGGCTCGGACCGCATCGGCGACGCCAACCAGCTGACGGCGGCGCTGGTGTCGCGCTTCCTCGACGCCGCCGGCGCCGAGACGCTGCGGCTGGCGTTCGGCCAGCGCTTCTACTTCCGCGACCAGCGCGTGCAGCTGGCCTCGACCACCCCGGTGGTCGATTCGCGCTCGGACATGCTGCTGGCCGCCACCGGCCGCATCTCGGAAAGTTGGGGCTTCGACAGCGCCGTGCAGTACAGCCCCAGCCAGAGCCGGGTGGTGTCGGGCAGCTATACCGTGCAGTGGACGCCGGGCCAGAAGAAGGTGCTCAACGCCGGCTTCCGCTACCTGCGCGACAACTTCAAGAACATCGAGCTGTCGAGCCAGTGGCCGATCTTCCAGCGCTGGTACGGCGTCGGCCGGGTCAGCTACTCGATGCAGGACAAGAAGATCCTGGAGAGCCTGGTCGGGCTGGAATACAACGGCGACTGCTGGGTGTTCCGCATGGGCGCGCAGCGCTTCGTGACCACCTCGACCAAGGCGTCGACGCCGATCTTCTTCCAGCTGGAACTGAACGGCCTGTCGCACCTGGGCGTGGGCAACCCGCTGGAAGCGATGAAGAACAGCATCCCCGGTTATCAGCGTTTGAACGAAGGCTACGGCCGCTAAAGCAAGCCACCCCGGCGTCCGCCGCCGCACTACCCAGGCAGCGGACGCTTTTTGATTCTTTTACACCTGACTCATGAGCGTTCTTAAGATGAAGTTCGAAATGAAAATCCTCGCAGTCCTGTTGTGCACGGCCGCCCTGGGCGGTTGCAGCCTGTTCTCGAAGAAGCCGGCGCCCGCCGCCGCCGCCCCGGTGGCCAGCGCCGCCCCGGCCGCCGCGCCGGCCCTGAACACCACGCCGGCCGCCGCCGCCAGCGTCAAGTCCGACGGCAAGGGCTTCCTGCCGCCGGGTGAATCGGGCAACGTGGCGATCGACTCGATCGTGGTGGTGGTCAACGACGACGTCATCACCCAGCGCGAGCTGGGCAACCGCATCAAGTCCGTCACCGCCCGCATGAAGGCGCAGAACGTGCAGATGCCGGACCCGGCCGACCTGCGCCGCCAGCTGCTCGAGCGCATGATCGTCGAGCGCGCCCAGCTGCAGATGGCCAAGGAGATGGGCGTGCGGGTCGACGACCAGCAGCTCGACCGCGCCATCGGCCGCATCGCCGAGGCGCAAAAGCTCAGCGTGCAGGACTTGCGCAACCAGATGGAAAAGGACGGCACGCCGTACGCCGCCTTCCGCGAGGAAATCCGCGAAGAAATCATCATGCAGCGCCTGCGCGAGCATGAGGTCGACGCCAAGATCCAGATCTCGGACGCCGAGGTGGACAGCTTCATGGCCGCCGAGAAGGCCGCCGCCGCCGAGCAGTTCGAGATCAACATCTCGCAGATCATGGTGCGCATCCCCGACAACGCCACCGCCGAAGTGATCGCCCAGCGCCGCGCGCGCGCCGAGGAAGTGATGCGCCAGCTGCGCACCGGCGCCGACTTCGCCAAGATGGCCGCCACCTATTCCGACGCCAGCGACGCCCTGCAGGGCGGCGTGGTCGGCTGGCGCCAGCCCGAGCGCCTGCCGCCGGTGTTCGCCGAAGCGCTGACCAAGCTCAAGCCGGGCCAGGTCACGCCGATCATCAAGAGCGTGGGCGCGTTCCACATCCTGAAGGCGGTCGACCGCCGCAGCCTGGCCGAGGCGCAAGCCGTGGCCGCGGTGCAGCAGACCCACGCCCGCCACATCCTGATCAAGGTGACGCCGACCATGAGCGCGGCCGACGCCAAGCGCAAGCTGGCCGAGCTGAAGGAACGCCTGGACAACAACGCCGCCAAGTTCGAGGACCTGGCGCGGCTGGTGTCGAACGACGGCTCGGCCGCCAAGGGCGGCGACCTGGGCTGGCTGTATCCGGGCGACATCGTGCCGGAGTTCGAGGCGGCGATGAACAACCTGAAGATCGGCGAAGTGAGCCAGCCGGTGGAAACCAGCTTCGGCATCCACCTGATCGAAGTGCTGGAGCGCAAGAGCGACGACGTCTCGAAAGAGCGCGAGCGCAACACCGCGCGCCAGGCCATCCGCGAGCGCAAGGTCGAGGAAGCGGCGGAAAGCTGGCAGCGCGAAGTGCGCGACCGTGCCTACGTCGAGTACCGCACCGACGACGGCGCCGCCGCCAACAAATAAGCCATCAAGGGGAGCACGCGTGAGCGCCACTTTGCACACCGGGCGCAGCGCGCTGCGCCCCGCGATCGCCGTCACCGTCGGCGAGCCGGCCGGCATCGGCCCGGAGATCTCCATCCGCGCCGCCTGGGCGCGCCGCCACGACGTCAATTGCGTGCTGCTGGGCGACGCCGCCTTCCTGGCCATGACCGCCAGCTATATCGATCCCGCGATTCAATTGTCGGCGCTGTCCTTGCAGGCGGTGCGCAACGGCGGCCTGCCGCAGTTCGGCCCCGGCCGCATCAGCGTGATCGACGTGCCGCTGGCGGCGCACGTCGTGCCCGGCAAGCTGGACAAGGAAAACGGCCGCAGCGTGCTGGCCACGCTGGACGCCGCCATCGAAGGCGTGCGCGCCGGCTGGTTCGAGGCGGTGGTCACCGCGCCGCTGCAAAAGAGCACCATCAACGACGCCGGCGTGCCGTTCTCCGGCCACACCGAATACTTCGCCGACCAGACCGGCACCGCGCAAGTGGTGATGATGCTGGCCGGCCAGCCGCCGGCGCCGGCCGGCCGGCCGCTGCCGCCGCCGCTGCGGGTCGCGCTGGCCACCACCCACCTGCCGCTGAAGGACGTCGCCGCCGCGCTGAGCCGGGACGGCCTGGCGCGCGTGCTCGACATCATCGACCATGACTTGCGCAGCAAGTTCGGCCTCGCCGCGCCGCGCATCCTGCTGTGCGGCCTGAACCCGCACGCGGGCGAGGGCGGCTACCTGGGGCGCGAAGAGATCGACGTCATCGCGCCGGCCATCGCGGCGGCGCAGGCGCGCGGCATCGACGCGCGTGGCCCGTATCCGGCCGACACGCTGTTCCAGCCCAAATACCTGCAGGACGCCGACTGCGTGCTGGCCATGTACCACGACCAGGGCTTGCCGGTGCTCAAATACGCGACCTTCGGCCAGGGCGTCAACATCACGCTGGGCCTGCCGCTGATCCGCACCTCGGTCGACCACGGCACCGCGCTCGACCTGGCGGCCCAGGGCCTGGGCCTGGCCGACTGCGGCAGCATGGCCGCCGCGATCGACACCGCGCTGGCCATGGCCGCCTCCTCCTCACCTCTCAAATAAGAACAACCATGAAACACGTCGCCCGCAAACGCTTCGGCCAAAACTTTTTACACGATAAATACGTCCTGTCCAGCATCACCGAGGCGATCGCCCCGGAACCGGACGACGCGATGGTCGAGATCGGGCCCGGCCTGGGCGCGATGACCGAGCAGCTGATGCGCACGCTGAAGATGATGCACGTGGTCGAGCTCGACCGCGACCTGGTGGCGCGGCTGGAAAAGACCTACAACCCGGCCAAGCTGACCATCCACGCCGGCGACGCGCTCAAGTTCGACTACGCCAGCATCCCGGTGCCGGCCGGGCAGAAGCTGCGCATCGTCGGCAACCTGCCGTACAACATCTCCAGCCCGCTGCTGTTCCACCTGGCGACGTTCGCGCCGCAGGTGCAGGACCAGCATTTCATGCTGCAGAAGGAAGTGGTGGAGCGCATGGTGGCCGAGCCGGGCAGCAAGACCTACGGCCGCCTGTCGGTGATGCTGCAGTGGCGCTACGACATGTCGCTGCTGTTCGTGGTGCCGCCGGAAGCGTTCGATCCGCCGCCGAAGGTGGAGTCGGCCATCGTGCGCATGATCCCGGTCGCCAACCCGCTGGCGTGCGACGGCCCGACGCTGGAGGCGGTGGTGTTGAAGGCGTTCTCGCAGCGCCGCAAGGTGATCCGCAACTGCCTGGCCGGCATGTTCACCGAAGCGCAGATCGTCGAAGCCGGCATCGACCCGACCATGCGTCCGGAAACCGTGGGCCTGGCGCAGTACGTGGCGCTGGCCA
Organism: Duganella sp. S19_KUP01_CR8; assembly: GCF_036688705.1. Lineage (NCBI taxonomy): Bacteria > Pseudomonadati > Pseudomonadota > Betaproteobacteria > Burkholderiales > Oxalobacteraceae > Duganella > Duganella sp. S19_KUP01_CR8. The sequence continues at coordinate 90,491 of NZ_JAQQPR010000022.1, forward strand.
ACCTGCTCAAGCCGCATTAAAAGCGGCGGGCAAAAAAAAAGCCCGCTGGTGAAAGCGGGCTAAATCCAATTCCTTTGCAAGAAGTGGAGGAGACAAATGAAGTATGCTGCGGCGCGACATATAACGCAAGTTTATTTTTCGAATATCGAACATCACGATACCGTATAACTCTGCGGCCGCCGCGCCGCGCATTCCGCGCGGCGCTCCCCCTCTTGATTACTTCGGTTTGCAGCTCAGTACCATGTTGCTGACGGCGGCGCCGTTGACCACGCCGGTGTTGTTGGTCAGCGTGCAATTGATGTCGGAGGTGGCGTCCGGCACGATGGTCACGCCGTAGGCGCTGCCGTCGGCCACAGGCAGGCCAAACACGAACTCGCCCTTGCCCAGCACGGTGTCGACGGCCGCGGCGCTCGAGACCGCGACCTGGCCGCCGGTGGAGCCGTTCAGCAGCGTGACCACGCGCGGGACGGCGGCCACCGCAGCGGTGGTGGCGGTGGCGGCGACCGCCTCGGATTTGTTGAACAGGCCGACGAACTGGCCGCCCACCGTGTAGCTGTTCTGGACGCAGTTGATGATCACGGCGATCGCCACCGTATGGCCGGCCGAGCCGGAGCCGCCCGACACCGGTGCGCAGGTCTGGTGCGCCGGATTGGTCAGCACGGTGACGTTGTAGTCGGTGCCGTACGGGATTTGCTTGGGCATCACGAAGCTGGTGGTGGCGGCCGCCACCGGCAGGCGGTCGTCGCCGTTGGCCAGCACCAGGCCAGGGTTGTTCAGGCCGTTGATCGTGCCTTGCACGGCGAATTGGGCCTTGCCGCCGCAGGCGGACAGCGCGGCGGCCAGCATCAGCGCCGTGACGGCGCTCAAAGTCGAAAATTTCATCAATTACTCCAAAAAGAGGCGGATCGGCCGGCCATCGCGATGCGGGCCGGCGCCGGAATTACTTGCAGGTGACGGTCACGCCGGAGAAGTCCGAACCCGGCATGGTGCCGACGTTGTTGCTCAGCGTGCAGACCTGGGCCGGATCTTTCGGCTGCGCCAGCACGGTCACGCCGTAGGGCGAGCCGTCGCCGACCTTGGTGCCGAAGGTGAAGCTGACCGGCGCGCCGGCGCTGGCCGGCGGCAGCACGCTGACGGTGTCGGCGCCGTTGGCCAGGATCAGGCCCGAGCTGGTGAGGCCGGTCACGGTGCCGCCCAAGGTCCACGGGTTGGCCTGGCAGGCGAACTGGATCGAGTACGAGGTGTAGGCGTTGGCCTTGCCGACGTTGCTGGTGCCGACCGGCTTGCAGCTGCCGCCGGTGGGCGGGGTGGAGACGGTGACGTTGAATTCCTCGTCGACCGCCGCCAGCTTGGTGAACACAAAGGTGCTGGTATTGGCGGGGATAGGCAGTTTTTCGCCGGTCTTGTTGTTGATCAGGACCAGGTCGGGCTTGGTCAGGCCGGTGATGGTGCCGGACAGGGCCAGGTTGCCATTGCCGCCGCCGCAGGCGTTCAGCAGGGCGGCGCACACCAGGGCCAGGCCCGAACGCAGATACAAACTTTTCATAAAAATCTCTCTCCAAAACGAATAGGGCCCGGCAATACTCGGGTGCAGCATCTTACACGGAATGGCCCGTATTTTAGTGCATTTGGTAACTCCGGACCGCTAAGCGATGTAACAGCTTGTGACACTTGCGGCCGCCGCGCCGCTTATTTGACCTGCGCCAGCTCGCAGCGCGAACGCCTGCCGTCGAGGCGGCAGCTGTTGCGCACCCGGCCCTGCTGGTCGTGCACCTGCACCAGCCACTGGTCGGCGCCCAGCCGCTCCATCGTCATGAAACCGAAGCCGTCGACCCAGGAACTGAACTGCTCGACCCGCGCGCCCGGCGCCGGCGTCACGCCGTCCGGCAGGCGTTCCGGCAAGGGCACGGTGTCCTCGGCGGTGCCGGAAAAGCCGGATATGAACTGGCTCGGATGCTCGCTGGCGAAGCTGACCTGTTCCCACAGGTGCACATGACCGGAGAGCATCGCCTGTATGTTTGCCGGCAGCAGCTGCGCGTTGAGCGAGCCGAAGGCTTGCTGCAGGCCGGCGTCGCCCGGCAGCAGCACCAGGGCGCCGTCGGCCTTGCGGTCGGCGCCCATGCCCAGCAGCGGATGGTGGTCGATGCCGAGGTTGCGCGGCGCCTGCCGGGCCAGCGCGTCCAGCTTGCGGTACAGGTCGCGGTATTTGTCGTAGCCCAGCTCGCCCGGCTTCAGGCCCTTCCAGGTGGTGTTGGCGGTGTCCAGCACCAGCAGCTGGGTGTCCTGGCCGATAGGCACGGCGTAGGGATCGCTGTAGTTGCCGACGGCGTCGTCGGCGGCGCGGTTGCAGTCGCGCCCGGCCAGCAGCGGACGCGGGTCGAGCAGGCGCCAGTAGCCCTGGCCGCCGCGCAGGCAGTTTTCGTGGTTGCCGCGCGCCATGACCCACGGCGCCGCCTGCAGCAGCGCCGCGCCGGGCGCGAAGAAATCGGCGTTCCAGGCGTCCCAGCCGTAGCCCCAGGGGCTGCCGGCGCAGCCGGCGTTGCCGTCCGGGCAAGCGTTTTCGCGGTAGTGGTAGTCGCCCACGTGGATCACCAGGTCGGGGCGCCACGCGGCGGCGGCGGCCGCGATGGCGGCGAACGGGTAGGCGGCGCTGTCGTTGCAGGCCTGGTAGCTGTTGCTGTTCTTTTGCAGACGGCAGCCGGTGTCGCCGATGACGACGATGCGTTGCGGCGCCGCCTGCGGCAGCGGCAGCACCCGGCCCAGCACGCTCGCCTGGGCGTAGCTGCCGGCGGCCGGCAGCGGCGCCTCGCAGGTCAGCAGCGGGAAGGCGGCCGGCTTGGAATCGGCCGGCGCCGACGGCGTGCTGCGCAGCGCCGGCGTGGCGGCCGGCGCGCGCACGGCCATCGCCTGCGGGCGCTGGTCGATGACGAGGTCGGGGCAGGCGGGGGCATCGATCAGCACGCGCGCCACGGCGGCGCCGTGTTCGCCCAGCACCACGAAGGAGGAAAAGGCCGGCGCCTGGCCCACGGTGGCGCAGCCCGCCAGCATGGCGGTCAGCAGGGGCGGCGCCCAGCGGCGGCAGGTCGTCACGAACGTAGTCACAAGCGTAGTCAAAGGCACGGCGGCTCCAGCAGGGGAATCCGGTAATTTACCATGCCGTCGTCAAGCGGCGATCGGTGCGACAATACGCAGACTCCACATTTCTGTCTGCCCGCCATGACCAACCGCCGCCCGCACGCCCTGCTGTTCGACCTTGACGACACCCTGTGGCCGATCGGCCCGGTGATCGCGGCGGCCGAAACCAGTTGGCACGCCTGGCTGGCCGAGCACGCGCCCGAGGTGGCCCAGCGCTATTCGATCGCCGAGCTGCGCGCGCGCCGCATGGCCCTGCTGGAACAGCGGCCGGAGCTGGTGGTCGACCTGTACCAGCTGCGCCGTGTGGCGCTGGAGCAGGCCTTCGCCGAAGCCGGCGCCGACGCTGCCCACATCGACGGCGCCATGCAGCACTTCCACCTGCGGCGCAACGCCGTCACGCCATACGCCGACGTGCTGCCGGCGCTGGCCGAGCTGCAGGCGACGCTGCGGCTGGGCGTGATCACCAACGGCAACGCCGATCTTGAAGTCATCGGCCTGCACCACCATTTTGAAACCGTGCTGGCCTCGGCGCGCTTCGGCCGCGCCAAGCCCGATCCGGCCATCTTCCTGGCCGCCTGCGAGGCGATGGGCGTGGCGCCGCAGGACGCGGTCTACGTCGGCGACGATTTGCGGCTGGACGTGCAGGGCGCGCAGGGCGCGGGCCTGCGCGCGGTGTGGATGAACCGGGCCGGCAGCACCGCGCACCTGGAGGCCGGTGTGGCGCCGGACGCCATTTGTGCAAGTTTCGATGCACTTCTGGCCTGGGTGCGCGAGCAAATGCAGCATTGACGCCACGCAACGGCCCCCGTCCGGCGCAGAGCGTGCATAATAAGCAGAAATACCATCAGTGAATGAACATGCAACTCGAACCACGCGCACAAACCCTGCTCAAGGCCCTCGTCGAACGCTACATCGCGGACGGGCAGCCGGTGGGCTCGCGCGCCCTGTCCAAGATCTCCGGGCTGGACCTGTCGCCGGCGACCATCCGCAACATCATGGCCGACCTGGAGGAGCTGGGCTACGTCGCCAGTCCCCACACCTCGGCCGGCCGGGTGCCGACGCCGCGCGGCTACCGCATCTTTGTCGACACCCTGCTGACGGTGCAGCACCTGGACGAGCAATCGGTCGAGGGCCGCATGCGGCTGCAGGCGCCGCAGCCGCAGAAGATGATCGCCAACGCGGCGCAGATGCTGTCGTCGCTGTCGCAGTTCGCCGGCGTGGTGCTGAGCCCGCGGCGCGAATCGGTGTTCCAGCAGATTGAATTCCTGCGGCTGGGGGAAAAGCGCATCCTGCTGGTGATCGTCGGCCCGACCGGCGACGTGCAGAACCGGCTGCTGCTGACCGACGTCGACTACAGTCCGGCGCAGCTGGTCCAGTCGGCCAACTACATCAACCAGAACTACGGCGGCCTGGCCTTCGACGAAGTGCACATGCGCCTGCAAAACGAAGTGCGCCAATTGCGCGACGACATGGGCCGGCTGATGCAGGCGGCGGTGGAGGCGGGCAGCGAGGCGATGGCCGACCATTCGGACGACATGGTCATCTCCGGCGAGCGCAACCTGCTGTCGGTGAGCGACCTGTCGTCGAACATGACGTCGCTGCGGCAGATGTTCGACATGTTCGAGCAGAAGACGGGATTGATGCAGCTGCTCGACGTTTCGAGCAAGGCCAGCGGCGTGCAGATCTACATCGGCGGCGAATCGAGCCTGGTGCCGATGGACGAGATGAGCGTGGTCACCGCGCCCTACATGGCCAACGGCAAAATCGTCGGCACTCTGGGAGTGATCGGCCCGACCCGCATGGCATATGAGCGGGTGATACCGATCGTCGACATCACGGCCAAGCTGTTATCGAACGCGCTCAGCCACAACTAAACCCGGCAAGGCGGGGTCTGGGGAGGGCTACGCCCGCATCTCGCAGTGCGAGATGCCCCCGTACGGGGTCAGACCCCAGGCTCAGTCGCCGTGCGGGGTGAAAATCAAGCGCGGTGCGGGCAGGCGGTCTTGGTGCAGTTGCCATAGATCGCCAGCGCATGCTCGGCGATCTTGAAGCCGCGCTCCTTGGCCACGATCTGCTGGCGCGATTCGATTTCCTCGTCGAAGAATTCTTCCACCCGGCCGCAATCGAGGCACACCAGGTGATCGTGGTGCGAACCTTCGTTTAATTCAAAGATCGCCTTGCCCGTCTCGAAGTGGTTGCGGTTCAGCAGGCCGGCCTGCTCGAACTGGGTCAGCACGCGGTACACGGTCGCCAGGCCCACGTCCATATTGTCGGACAGCAGGATCTTGTAGACATCCTCGGCGGTCAGGTGGCGCACTTCGCTGTTCTGGAAGATGTCCAGGATTTTGAGGCGGGGCAGCGTGGCTTTCAGGCCGCTGGCCTTCAGGTCGGTAGGATTGTTGCTCATGGTGGCGACTCTTAGTGTGGTTGGCGATAGCTAGGCCACAGTTTAACACTCCGGCGGCAGCCGCACCATCGGCGCCCATATGCACCCTCCCGCGTGAAATTTACATTTGCAATGTTTTACAATTAATCTTTATAAAACAAGGACATAGTTCCGAATTTGCTGGATAATGCGATCTCTCCGAGTGCCCGCGCAGCCCCATCTCGCACCTTGTGCTTTATGATATAGCGTTTTTCGGCACTTCCGCTCGATCAGATTGAGGACAACCATGCGCGTCACCCAGGCTTTATCGCAGTCTTTGTTGCACCGTTTCACCCGCCGCGCGCCTCTGCTCGCCGGCGCTGTTTGCGTCGCGCTGGCCGCGGGCGGCTGCGCGTCCAACACCACGCTGGGCGAGAAATCGACCGACGTGAAAGAAACCGGCACGACGCTGGACGCCAACAAAGGCGCGCAAACCACCACCATCACCAAGCTGCAGAAGTTCATGTGGTTCTTCTCGCCGTATCGTCCGGACATCCAGCAGGGTAACTTCGTCTCCGAAGAGATGCTGTCGCAACTGAAGGCCGGCATGACGCGCGAGCAGGTCCGCTTCATCTTCGGCACCGCGCTGCTGGCCGACCCGTTCCACGCCGACCGCTGGGACTACGCCTTCCGCATGGCCAAGGGCAACGGCGAAATCACCACCAGCCGCGTGATCGTGTTCTTCGACAAGGACGGCAAGGTGGCGCGCTGGGAAGGCGGCAACCTGCCGACCGAAAAAGAATACATCGCCCGCATCGCCGGCCCGGCGCCCAAGGTCAAGAAGGACCTGAGCGTTCCGGACGCGCGTCCGGTCGGCAATACCTCGCCGATTCCGGCCGGCAGCGACAACTCCGCCGCCTCGCCGGTCGGCGTCACGGTGAACAACGACAAGAAATAAGCACGAGGACAGAAGCATGACAGACCTGAACATCGCCATCGCCGGCGCCGGCGGCCGCATGGGCCGCATCCTGATCGAAGCGGTGCTCGACGCCCCCGACGCCACCCTGTCCGGCGCGCTCGACCGCGCGGGCTCGGCCAACGTCGGCAGCGACGCCGCCGCCTTCCTCGGCAAGCCGGCCGGCGTGCCGGTCGAGTCCGAACTGGCCAAGGGCCTGGCCGGCGCCCAGTTCCTGATCGACTTCACCCGTCCCGAAGGCACGCTGGAGCACCTGGCGTATTGCGCCGAGCACGGCATCAAGATGATCATCGGCACCACCGGCTTCGACGAAGCGGGCAAGGCGGCCATCGCCGAAGCGGCCAAGAAAACCGCCATCGTGTTCTCGCCCAACTTCAGCGTCGGCGTCAACGTCACGCTCAAGCTGCTGCAACAGGCGGCCAAGGCGCTGGCGGTCGGCTACGACATCGAAGTGATCGAAGCCCACCACCGGCACAAGGTCGACGCCCCGTCCGGCACCGCGCTGAAGATGGGCGAAGTGCTGGCTGACGCGCTGGGCCGCGATTTGAAGGATTGCGCCGTCTACGCGCGCGAAGGCGTGACCGGCGAACGCGATCCATCGTCGATCGGCTTCGCCACCATCCGCGGCGGCGACATCGTCGGCGACCACACGGTGCTGTTCGCCGGCACCGGCGAGCGCATCGAGATCAGCCACAAATCCAGCAGCCGCGTGACCTACGCCCACGGCTCGCTGCGCGCCTGCCGCTTCCTGGCCGACAAGGCGACCGGCCTGTACGACATGAACGACGTGCTGGCGCTGAACTGATGACGCCCAACCACTTCACCCTCGCGAGTTACTGGGAGCAGGGCGACACCATCAGCCACATCGTGGCGCTGGTGTTGCTGGCGATGTCGCTGGTGAGCTGGTTCTTCATCCTGGCCAAGAGTTACGCCGCGTGGCGCATCCGCCGTAGCGCGCCGGCCGTGCAGGCGTTCTGGGAGGCGCCGTCGATGCAGGACGGCGTCGCCGCGTTGAGCCTGGCCGATCCAGAACAGGTATTCCTGCCGCTGGCGCAGCAAGGCGCCGCGCAATTGAAAACCGCCGGCCGCGCCTCGCTGGGCGGCGAAATGGGCCATGCGGCCCAGGTCACGCGCGTGCTGCGGGTGGCGATCCAGAATTCCACCAACCGCCTCGAAGGCGGCCTGACCCTGCTGGCGTCGATCGGCGCCACCGCGCCGTTCGTCGGCCTGCTGGGCACCGTGTGGGGCATCTACCATGCGCTGGCCAATGTGTCGGCCAGCGGCACGGTGCAGATCGACAAAGTGGCCGGCCCGGTGGGCGAGGCGCTGATCATGACCGCCATCGGCCTGACGGTGGCGATCCCCGCCGTATTGGCGTATAACGGATTCAACCGCGTCAACCGGCTGACCCTGGCCGAGCTGGACGCCTTCGCGCACGACCTGCACGCGTATTTGACGAAGTAATCCACTGCTGGGAGTAAGCATGAGCTTTGGCGCATTCAACCACCACCGCAATCCGGGGCCGATGGCCGACATCAACGTCACGCCGATGGTCGATGTGATGCTGGTGCTGCTGGTGATCTTCATCCTCAGCGCGCCGATGTTCACCCACGCCGTCAAGCTGGACCTGCCGAAGGCGCAGGCGCAAGCCAGCCCGCAGCAGGCCGCCACGGTCACGCTGGCTATCGACGGCGCCGGCAAAATATTCTGGAATAACGACCCGGTCGAGCCGAGCGTGCTGGAAGCGCGCCTGGTCGAAGCGGCCAAGCTGGAGCCGCAACCGGAACTGCAACTGCGCGCCGACAAGGACACCCGCTACGAAGTGGTGGCCCAGGTGATGGCGGCCGCGCAGTCGAATGGATTAACGAAATTGGGATTCGTGACGGACCCCAAGAAAGAGAAAAAATAATGGCAACCGCAGAACTGAACGGCGCGGCGATCACCGATTTTGATAGCTTCCACGCCGCCTGCAAGACCGTGCTGGGCTTCCCCGACGGCTACGGCAACACCATGGACGCCTGGGTCGATTGCCTGAGCTATCTGCGCGACGAAGACGGCATGAGCAAGTTCCGCCTGAAGCCGAACGAAGTGCTGGAAATCGTCATCACGGGCGCGGAGGCCATGAAGGCCGCCGTGCCGGATATCCTGGAAGAAGTGACGTACTGCGTGGCCGGCATCAACGAGCGCTACGAAGACTACGGCGAAAAGCCGGCCCTGAAACTTACGCTGCGCTAGCGGCGGCACCGGCTGGCACGGCGTTCGGGATCAGCGCCTTGGCGCCGGTCTCGCCCGGGGCCAGCGTCAGCACCTCGAAGCCGGTCTCGGTCACCAGCACCATGTGCTCCCATTGCGCCGACAGCGATTTGTCGCGCGTCTCGACGGTCCAGCCGTCGTTCAATTCCTTGGTTGCCGCCTTGCCGGCATTGATCATCGGTTCGATCGTGAACAGCATGCCCGGCTTGAGCACCACGCCCTGGCCCGGACGGCCGTAGTGCGCCACCTGCGGCTCCTCGTGGTAGACCATGCCGATGCCGTGGCCGCAGTAATCCAGCACCACGCTGTAGCCGGCCTTCTCGGCAATGGTCTGGATCGCGAAGCCGACGTCGCCCAGCGTGGCGCGCGGCTTGACGGCGCGGATGCCGGCCCACATCGCCGCATAGGTGGTCTCCACCAGCTTGCGCGCCGACTTCGACGGCTCGCCGACGTAGTACATGCGGCTGGTGTCGCCATGCCAGCCATCCTTGATGACGGCGACGTCGATGTTGATGATGTCGCCATCCTTGAGGATGTGGTCTTCCGCCGGTATGCCGTGGCACACCACATGGTTGACCGAGCTGCACACGGTGGCCGGGAAACCGCCATAGCCGACGTTGGCCGGCGTCACCTGCTGCACGTTGACGATGTAGTCGTTGCACAGCTTATCGAGGTAGGCCGTGCTGACGCCCGCCTTGACGTGCGGCGCGATCATGGTCAGCACGTCGGCCGCCAGCTGGGCGGCGACGCGCGCCAGGACGATTTGCTCGGGCGACTTGATCATATTGGCGTTGCGACGGGACATGGCACTACCTCTTTCATTTTTGGAGGGCCGTATGATGCCACAAATACGGGCAGCTGCCTTTAGCGCACCGCTTTCGGGTCGAAGTGCGGGTTGTCGATCAGGCAAAGCAAATTACCGAACGGATCGGCCAGTTCGACCGTCTTGATGTTCTCGCCGACGTCCTGGATGGCGCCCTGCACGGTGGCGCCCAGGGCGACGATGCGCTCGACTTCGGCGGCGATATCGTCCACGCCCCAGTAGACCATGCTGCCGGTCTGGCCCGGCTTGCCGTCCGGGATCAGGCCCAGCTCGAAGCCGCCGATGTTGAAGCCGACGTAGAACGGCTGGTCGAAATAGGGCGCGGTATCGAATACCTTGCTGTACCAGGCCTTGGCGGCCGCCAGGTCGGTGACCGGGTAGGCCACGGTGCGTAATCCCTTGATCATGCTTGTCTCCACTGAGATGTTGAAAACATCATCTTGGCACAATGCCGCCGCCGGCGATTGTAAAAATGGAAGCTAGGCAGCCAGCAGGAAACGCTCCGGCGCGCTGCCGGCGAATTCCTGGAAATCGTGGATCAGGTGCGACTGGTCGAAATAGCCGCATTCCAGCGCCAGTTGCGCCCAGTTAAGCGAGCCTGACCCTTGCGCCGGGCCGGTCTTGAGCGCGGCCGTAGCCCGGCGGAAGCGGCAGATGCGCGCATACAGCTTGGGTGACAGACCGACCCGCGCGCGGAACAGCGCCGCCATGTGCTGGCGCGACACGCCCAGCTGCGCCGCCAGATCCTCTATGCGCAGCGCACCACTACTGGCGTCCAGCGCGGCCAGCGCGCGGCGGATCAGCCGGTCGCCCGGATCGCCCGGTGGGCCGGCCGCGCGCAGCCGCAGCAACAGCTGGTGTTCGATCAGGGCGATGCGCTCGCGGTCGGACAGCTCGCAGGTCCACAGCGCATCGGCCAGCCGGTAGGCATCGCTGCGGCCCCACAGCTGGTCGATATCGGCCCGTTGGTCGGTCAGCGCGTGCAGCGGCGCGGCCAGGAAGGCGCCCGCCGCGCCGGGCTTGAAGCGCACCGCCACCGTCCGCAGCGGCCCGCCGCTGGCCACCAGGATGGCGCTACTCATCATGCCGACCGCGAAGCCGGGCCGTCCGCCGTCCTGCCAGAGAATATCGACGCAATTATCCGGCAGCACCCGGTGCGTATGGGCGCCGCCCGGCGCGCAGGCGGCCCACATGCACTCGACATGCGCGGCCAGCGCCGGGTGGGGAGGGTATTCGCGGTAATACATCCGCCCAGTATACCCCGGGGGTCAAGTCTGACATTCGGTCACGGCCTCTTCCGCAGTGCAGCAGAGGCCGTGTCCGAATGTCAGACTTGACCCCCTGGGTTATAATGTCCGGTTCATATTCACTTATTGGCCGCACACCATCATGCAAGATAAATATAGTCCCGCTGACGTAGAAAAAGCCGCTCAATCCCACTGGAAAGCCATCGACGCCTACAAAGCCGTCGAGCACGACCCGCGTTTCCCGAAAGGGAAGTATTACGCCTGTTCGATGCTGCCTTACCCATCGGGCAAGCTGCACATGGGCCACGTCCGCAACTATACGATCAATGATGTGATGTACCGCTATCTGCGCATGAACGGCTACAACGTCCTCATGCCGATGGGCTGGGATGCGTTCGGCATGCCTGCGGAAAACGCGGCGATGGCCAACAACGTGCCGCCGGCGCAGTGGACCTACTCCAACATCGCCCACATGCGCGAGCAGATGGAGTCGATGGGCCTGGCGATCGACTGGTCGCGCGAAATGACCGCGTGCAAGCCGGAATACTACAAGTGGAACCAGTGGATGTTCCTCAAGATGCTGGAAAAAGGCATCATCTACAAGAAGACCGGCACCGTGAACTGGGATCCGATCGACCAGACCGTGCTGGCCAACGAACAGGTGGTCGACGGCCGCGGCTGGCGTTCGGGCGCGCTGATCGAAAAGCGCGAAATCCCGATGTACTACGCCCGCATCACCGACTACGCCGATGAGCTGCTGGCCTACGTCGACGACAAGCTGCCAGGCTGGCCTGAGCGCGTGCGCACCATGCAGACCAACTGGATCGGCAAGTCGACCGGCGTGCGCTTCGCCTTCCCGCACCAGATCAAGGGCGCCGACGGCGAGTTGATCCAGGACGGCAAGATGTACGTCTTCACCACCCGTCCGGACACCGTGATGGGCGTGACCTTCTGCGCCGTGGCCGCCGAGCACCCGCTGGCCATCCACGCCGCGCAGACCAACCCGGAACTGGCCGCCTTCAACGCCGAGTGCAAGCTGGGCTCCGTGATCGAAGCCGACATGGCGACGATGGAGAAGAAGGGCATGCCGACCGGCCTGTTCGTCACCCATCCGCTGACCGGCGAGCAGGTCGAAGTCTGGGTCGGCAACTACGTGCTGATCACCTACGGCGACGGCGCCGTCATGGGCGTGCCTGCGCACGACGAACGCGATTTCGCCTTCGCCAAAAAATACAACCTGCCGATCAAGCAGGTCATCGCCGCCGAGGGTAAAGAGTTCTCGACCGAAGCCTGGCAGGAATGGTACGGCGACAAGGACATCTCCATCGTCACCAACTCCGGCAAGTACGACGGCCTGCGCTACGCCGAAGCCGTCGAAGCGGTGGCCGCCGACATGGCCGCCAAGGGCCTGGGCGAGAAGAAGATCACCTTCCGCCTGCGCGACTGGGGCATCTCGCGCCAGCGCTACTGGGGCACGCCGATCCCGATGATCCACTGCGGCGATTGCGGCGTGGTGCCGGTGCCGGAAAAAGACCTGCCGGTGGTGCTGCCGGAAGACTGCGTACCCGATGGTACCGGCAACCCGCTGAACAAATACGAAGCCTTCCTCAAGTGCGACTGCCCGCAGTGCGGCAAGCCTGCGCGCCGCGAAACCGATACGATGGACACCTTCGTCGATTCGTCGTGGTACTACATGCGCTATACCTCGCCGGGCGCCGACAAGGCCATGGTCGACGAACGCAATGACTACTGGATGCCGATGGACCAGTACATCGGCGGCATCGAACACGCCGTCATGCACCTGCTGTACGCGCGCTTCTGGACCAAGATCATGCGCGACTTCGGCCTGGTCAAGTTCGACGAGCCGTTCGTCAACCTGCTCACGCAAGGCATGGTGCTCAACGAGACCTACTACCGCGAAGACGCAGCCGGCAAGAAGACCTGGTTCAACCCGGCCGACGTCGACCTGACCTTGGACGACAAGGGCCGCCCGCAAGGCGCGACCTCCAAGGCCGACGGCAATCCGGTCAACATCGGCGGCACCGAGAAGATGTCGAAGTCGAAGAACAACGGCATCGACCCGGCCGCGCAGATCGACCAGTACGGCGCCGACACCGCGCGCCTGTTCACGATGTTCGCATCGCCGCCTGAGCAGACGCTGGAATGGTCGGGCAGCGGCGTCGAAGGCGCCAACCGCTTCCTGCGCCGCGTGTGGGCCTTCGGCTACGCGCAGCGCGAGGCCATCGCCGCCGCCGGCGCGCCGCTGACCGCGGTCGCCACCACCGATGCAGGCAAAGCGCTGCGCCGCGAACTGCACAAGGTATTGCAGCAGGCCGACTACGACATCAAGCGCATCCAGTACAACACCGTGGTGTCGGCCTGCATGAAGATGCTCAACACGCTGGAATCGGCCAAGGATGCGGATGCCGCGTCGGTCGCCGAAGGCTACGCGATCTTCCTGCGCCTGCTGAACCCGGTCGCCCCGCACGTCACCCACGTGCTGTGGGAAGAACTGGGCTACGCCAAGGCGCACGGCGACATCCTCAACGTGCAGTGGCCGCAGGTGGACCCGGCCGCGCTGGAGCAGTCCGAGATCGAAATGATGATCCAGGTGAACGGCAAGCTGCGCGGCAGCGTGGTCGTGGCCAAGACCGCCGACAAGGCAAGCATCGAAGCGGCGGCATTGGCCAACGAAGCGGTGCAGAAGTTCATCGAAGGCACGCCGAAGAAGATCATCGTGGTGCCGGGCAAATTGATCAACATCGTGGTTTAACTGGATAGCACATGCTTACTACTTCCGAGTTGTTCCGGCGCGGCCGCCTGGGCGCCGCCGTGCTGGCCGTGGCGCTGACCGTGTCGGCCTGCGGCTTCCATCTGCGCGGCGACGGCGGCCACTACACGCTGCCGTTCCCGTCGATGTACATCGGACTGCCGGAAGCGTCGCCGTTGGCGATCGATTTGAAGCGCAACATCCGCGCCAACGGCGGCACCACCGTCGTCAGCGCGGCCAAGGATGCGGACGGCGTGATCGAGGTGCTGTCCGATCCGGAGAAGACCCGCTCCAAGACCATCCTGACGCTGAACCGCAATGGCCGCGTGAGCCAGTATCTGCTGTCGTACAACATCGTGTTCCGCGTGCTGGACAAGCAGGGCAAGGAGCTGCTGGCCCGCACGCAGATCCTGCTGACCCGCCCGATCGACTTCAACGAAACCCAGTTGCTGGCGAAGGAGCAGGAAGAAGCGCTGCTGTACAAGGATATGCAGACCGACCTGGTGCAGCAGATGATGCGCCGCATCGCGGCCATCAAGCCGCCGCAGGTGTCGCTGCCGCCGCCGACGCCGGCCTCCGGCCAGTAAGGACGCGCGATGCAACTGCGGTTAGAAGCGCTGGACGGCCATTTGACGAAGTCGCTGTCCCAGCTGTACGTGATCACCAGCGACGAGCATCTGCTGGCGCTGGAAGCCGCCGACAAGATCCGCAAGGCGGCGCGCGCGCAAGGCTATTCCGAGCGCGACGTGCTGACCGTGGAGCGCAGCTTCAAGTGGGGCGAGCTGCTGGCGTCCAACCAGGCGCTGTCGCTGTTCGGTGACAAGAAGCTGATCGAGCTGCGCATCCCGACCGGCAAACCCGGCAAGGACGGCGGCGCGGCGCTGCAGAATTATGTGAAAGACCTGAGTCCGGACAACCTGACCCTGATCACGCTGCCCAAGCTGGATTGGCAGACGCAGAAGGCGGCCTGGGTCGCCAGTCTGCAGCAGGCGGCGGTGTATATCGACATCGCCCAGATTGAACGGGCGCAGTTACCCAATTGGATAGGCCAGCGCCTTGCCGCACAAGGGCAAAGCGCGGATAGACAGAGCATCGATTTCATCGCCGATCGCGTTGAAGGCAATCTGCTTGCGGCCCATCAGGAGATACAGAAGTTGGCCTTGCTGCACGAGCCGGGCAAGCTGACCTACGAGCAGGTGCACGATGCGGTGCTGAACGTGGCGCGTTACGATGTGTTCAAGCTCAGTGAAGCGATGCTGTCGGGTGATCCGGCGCGTCTGGTGCGCATGCTGGAGGGCTTGAAGGGCGAGGGCGAAGCGCTGCCGCTGGTGTTGTGGGCCGTGTCGGAGGAAATCCGCACGTTGCTCAAGCTGAAGGCGGGCATGGCGCAGGGCCGTCCGCTGGGTGCGCTGCTCAAGGAGTATCGTATCTGGGGACCGAAGGAACGCATGATGGAGCCGGCGCTGCGCCGCATCTCGCTGCCTGTACTGGAAGCGGCGATGCGGGACGCGGCGCAGGTCGACAAGATGATCAAGGGCTTGCGCGCCAAAGCGCACGCCGGCGACGCGTGGGACTCGATGCTGCAACTGGCCTTGAAAGTCGCACGCGGCTAATGCACGTCATTCCCGCGAAAGCGGGAATCCATGCTGAGCATACCCGCCAGCGTTCTATGGATTCCCGCCTGCGCGGGAATGACGGGGTTCTAATGGGATGAACATGGATATCAAGCACTACATGGAACAACTGGGCCAGCAGGCGCGCAAGGCATCGCGCGCCATGGCCCGCGCCGACAGCGCGACCCGCAACCGCGCGCTGACGCTGATCGCCGACGCGATCGAACGCGACGCGCCGCAACTGCGCGCCGCCAATCAGCTCGACATGGACGCGGCGGCCGCCAACGGCCTGGCGCCGGCCATGCTGGACCGCCTGGCGCTGTCCGACAAGGCCATCGCGACGATGGTGGAAGGCCTGCGCCAGATCGTCGCGCTGCCCGATCCGATCGGCGAAATCTCGGGCCTGAAGTTCCGCCCGACCGGCATCCAGGTGGGCCAGATGCGCGTGCCGCTGGGCGTGATCGGCATCATCTACGAATCCCGCCCGAACGTGACGGTGGACGCGGCCGGCCTGTGCATCAAGAGCGGCAACGCCACCATCCTGCGCGGCGGCTCGGAAGCGATCCACTGCAACCGCGCGTTGGCCAAGCTGGTCACGGAAGGCCTGCTGGGCGCGGGCCTGCCGGCCGACGGCGTGCAAGTGGTCGACACCACCGACCGCGCAGCCGTCGGCGCGCTGATCACCATGCCGCAGTACGTGGACGTGATCGTGCCGCGCGGCGGCAAGGGCCTGATCGCGCGCCTGATCGAAGAGGCGACGGTGCCGATGATTAAGCACCTGGACGGCATCTGCCACGTCTACATCGACGCCAAGGCCGACATGAAGAAGGCGCTGGACATTGCGTTCAACGCCAAGTGCCACCGCTACGGCACCTGCAACACCATGGAAACGCTGCTGGTGGCGCGCGCGATCGCGCCGGCGGTGCTGCCGGAACTGGCCAAGCTGTACGCGACCAAGCAGGTCGAGCTGCGCGCCGATCCGGAAGCGATGGCGATCCTGGCAGCGGCGGGCTATCCGCACCTGGTGGCCGCCGTCGAGGAAGACTGGTCGACCGAATACCTGGCCGCGATCCTGTCGGTGAAGATCGTCGCCGGCATCGACGAGGCGATGGAGCACATCAACCATTACTCGTCCAAGCACACGGAAGCCATCGTCACCGAAGACCACACGGACGCGATGCGCTTCCTGCGCGAAGTCGATTCGGCGTCGGTGATGATCAACGCCTCGACGCGCTTTGCCGACGGTTTCGAATACGGCCTGGGCGCGGAGATCGGCATCTCCAACGACAAGCTGCACGCGCGCGGCCCGGTGGGCCTGGAAGGTTTGACGTCGTTGAAATACGTGGTATTCGGCCACGGTGAAGTCCGTAACTAAGGAAGCGTATGCTCTGGATTAAAGCACTGCACATTTTCTTCGTGATCGCCTGGATGTCGGGCGTGTTCTACCTGCCGCGCATCTTCGTCAACCTGGCGATGGAGACCAATGAGGTCTCGACCCAGCGCCTGCTGACGATGGCGCGCAAGCTGTATCGTTTTTCGATGTGGCTGTCGGTGTTCGCGGTGGTGTTCGGTGTGACCCTGGCGTGGATGCAGTACGGCGCGGATTTGCCGCACTGGCTGCACGCCAAGCTGTTGTTCGTGGTGCTGGTGATCGGCTACCACCACGCCTGCGGCGGCATCCTGAAAAAGTTCGAGAAGGGCGTGAACACCCGCAGCCACAAGTGGTATCGCGTCTTCAATGAAATGCCGGTGTTTATGGTGCTGGCAGTAGTGCTGCTGGTTGTCGTCAAACCCTTCTGATCGGAACGTCATGAGTAAAGTTTGCCAGTATTTTTTCGCCGCCCATTCGCCGTGGACGTATCTCGGCCACGAGCGCTTTGTCGCCATGGCGCGCCAGCACGGCGTGCAGGTTGAAGTGCGCCCGGTCGACCTGGGCAAGGTGTTCGGCCTGTCCGGCGGCCTGCCGCTGGCCAAGCGCGCGCCGCAGCGCCAGGCCTATCGCCTGGTCGAGTTGACGCGCTGGTCGGAGTTCCTCGGCATTCCGCTGAATACGCAGCCGAAGTTTTTCCCGGTGTCGCCGGACCTGGCCAACCGCATGGTGATCGCCGCGCGCCTGACGCACGGCGTGGATGTGGCGCTGGCGCTGTCGTCGGCGGTGATGCGCGGCCTGTGGGCGGAAGACAAGAATATCGGCGACGAAGAAACGCTGGCGCAGATCGCCGGCAGTTGCGGCCTCGATGGCAAGGCGTTGATCAAATCGTCGGAGACGGCCAGCGTGCAGGCCGAGTACGACCGCAATACGGAAGACGCAACGGCGGCCAGCGTATTCGGCTCGCCGTGGTATGTGTTGGATGGTGAAAGTTTCTGGGGCCAGGACCGCCTGGACTTCCTGGAAAGAGCAATGCAGAAGTAAATTGTCGTCCTCGCGCAAGCGGGGACCCATGCTGAGCGTGCCCGGCATGGACTCCCGCTTTCGCGGGAGCGACGGCGGTGCGGTTTATTAACGGACAAAAGGTACACCTATGGCATCCTATTTTTGCCCATGCCCGCGCGGCATGGAAGCGGCGTTGGCCGAAGAACTGGGCGAAATCGCCCTGCTGAGCACCACCATGAAGGTGCACAACCAGGTGCCGGGCGGCGTGCACTGCTCCGGCGACCTGCTCGATTCCTACCGCATCAACCTGCACTCGCGCATCGCTTCGCGCGTGCTGATGCGCATGGCCGTCACCGGCTACCAGAACGAAAACGACATCTACGACCTGGTGCTGGCGCAGCAGTGGGAAGACTGGTTCACCTACGACCACACCATCCGTGTCGACGTCACCGCCGTGAAGTCCCCGCTGAAAAGCCTGGAGTTCACCACGCTGAAAATCAAGGACGCGATCTGCGACCGCTTCCGCGACCAGTTCGACAAGCGTCCTTCGGTCAACACCAAGGAACCGGACATGCGCATCGTCGGCTTCCTCGACGCGCGCCAGTTCATCATCTACCTCGACACCTCCGGCGAAGCGCTGTTCAAGCGTGGCTGGCGCGAGGAAACCGGCGACGCGCCGCTGCGCGAGAACCTGGCCGCCGGCCTGCTGCGCGTGTCGGGCTGGAAGCCGGGCATGCCGCTGTTCGACCCGATGTGCGGCTCCGGCACCATCCTGTGCGAAGCGGCGCAGATGGTGCAGGGCATCCCGCCGGGCGCGCGCCGCCGCTTTGCCTTCGAAGCCTTCAACGACTTCGATCCGGCGCCGTGGAACGAGATGAAGAATTCGATCAAGGCCAATCCGCTGCCGGAATCGCCGACCATCTTCGGCTCCGACATCTCGGGCGACATGGTGGAGATGACCCGCCACAACCTGAAGTGCGCCGGCATCATGTTCGACGTGCCGCTCAAGCAGATCGAGGCGCAGGAAGTGAAGGCGCCGACCGAGCAGCCGGGCATCCTGCTGACCAACCCTCCGTACGGCGAGCGTATCGGCGTGCGCGGCGACAGCACGCTGCCGGAAGACGAACTGGCGAGCAGCTTCTACTCGGCGTTGTCGACCACCTTGAAGCAGCGTTTCGCCGGCTGGACGGTGTTCCTGTTCACGGCCGACCTGGGCCTGCCGAAGCTGCTGCGCTTGAAGGAATCGCGCAAGACGCCTTTCTTCAACGGCGCGCTGGAATGCCGTCTGTTCCGCTTCGATATGGTGGCGGGCTTCAACCGCCGCGAAGCCGCCAAACCTAAAGAAGTCTAAGCACCACGCGCTGTTGCGCGCCCTAACCCCGCAGGGCCACGCGGGGTCTGACCCCTCGGGGTCAGACCCCTGCCTCTGATTTGCGGGTTGGGTGCAAGCCGGCGCGCTACCGCCGGAAAGCACCGTATGTTCCCTACACCTCCCGCAAATCTTCCCCCAGATCCTGTCGCGGAGGTGCCGGAACCGCCGCCGTCGCACCTGAAAGTCCTGAGCGCCGGCGCGCTGGCCGCCACGCTGGCGGCGCTGTCGATGCTGGGGCCTTTCTCCATCGACGCCTACCTGCCGGCCTTCCCGAATATCCAGGCCACGCTTAACGCCACGCCGATCGAGGTCCAGCAAAGCCTGACCTTCTACATGTTGTCCTTCGCCGGCATGGTGCTGTGGCACGGCGCGCTGTCGGACGCCTTCGGCCGCCGCAACGTGATCCTGGTGTCGCTGGTGCTGTTCGCCATCGGCACGCTGGGCTGCGCCGCCGCGCACAATGTGCACTACCTGTGGGTGTTCCGCATCCTGCAGGGCATGTCGTCCGGCGCCGGCGTGGTGGTGGGGCGGGCCATCATCCGCGACCTGTACCACGACGCCGCCGCCGCGCGGCTGCTGTCGATGGTGACGATGATCTTCTCGATCGCGCCGGCCATCGCGCCGATCCTGGGCGGCTGGGTGGTCACGCTGTTCGACTGGCGGGCGATCTTCCTGGCGCTGCTGGCCTACAGCGTGCTGCTGTTCATCTACTGCTACCGCCGCCTGCCGGAGACGCTGGCGAAAGAGAAGCGCCAGCCCTTCAATCCGCACTTCCTGCTGCGTAATTACAGCGAGATCATGCGCTCGCCGCTGTTCCACATGAAGTCCGGCGTGGTGGCCTTCAATTTCGCCGGCCTGTTCCTGTACATCTCGTCGGCGCCGGTGTTCCTGCCGCAGCACCTGGGGCTGGGCGCCTCGCAGTTCGGCTGGCTGTTCATTCCGTCGGTGAGCGGGATTTTCCTCGGCGCGCTGGCGGCCAACCGGATTGCCGGAAAGATGACATTTTCGCGACAGATAGGCATAGGCTTTTGTTTCCTGCTGGCGGCGTCGATATTTAACCTTTGCTACCACCTGTTGCTGCCGCCGGCGTTGCCGTGGTCGGTGGCGCCGATGTTCTTTTATACCTTCGGCATGTCGGTGGTCGCGCCGGGCGCGACCTTGCTGGCATTGGACTTGTTCCCGCACATCCGCGGAACGGTGGCATCCTGCCAATCTTTCGCCACCACCCTGCTGGGCGCGCTGGTGGCGGGGGTGATTGCACCCTTCCTATCACACTCCGTGCTGTGGTTAGCCGCGGGACAGATGGCATTTAGTACCTCTGCTCTCGTTTTGTGGTTGACGTCGCGCTATTACCGGAGCATGCTTCTACGCCATCCGGGCCAATAATTATTTACGGCAGGAAATTGAGTTAGTTTAGAAAGAAATCTTACTTGCTGTTAAGTTACTACAAGACTTTATGTTAGTATAACTTTTTGGTAGAAGTTTTTTGCCCACGATTTTTGCACAACGCACCCGGCCCAGAACCCGCTTGATACGATGCATCAACCTGACCATGATATTCGCAATCGCCTGCTGATTGCCCGTCTGCCGGCAATGCCGCAGATACTCATTAAGTTGATTGAGCACTTGCAGGCCGACGACGCCGGCATGCCGGAGCTGGCCGCCCTGATCGCCAAGGATGCGGCGATGACCAGCAAGATCCTCACCGTCGCCAACAGCTCGGCGTACCACCGCAATGCGCGCGTGGTCGGCCTGGAGCAGTCGCTGGTGTCGCTGGGCACCGACATGATCAAGACGCTGGTCATCAGCGAATCCGTGTTCCAGACCTTTAACAGCTTCCCGCATTCGAGCAGCACCGACCTGCGCGGCTTCTGGAAAGGTTCCCTGACCACCGCCGTCATCGCCCGCGACATCGCCAAGCAGATGGAGTACCCGCACGTCGAGGAAGCCTACCTGGCCGGCCTGCTGCACAACGTCGGCCGCCTGGCGCTGCTGGCCACCGCGCCGAAGGAATACGCGTTCAACTTCATGGCGCGCGACGACGAGGACCTGTGCGCCGTCGAACAGCGCACGCTGCAAATCACCCACTCGGAAGCGGGCGCCTGGCTGATCGAACGCTGGCACCTCGATTCCTTCCTGGCCGACAGCGTGCTGTACCACCACGAGCCGATTTCGCGCCTGGAGTCGGCCCATCCGCTGATCCGCGTGGTGCGCCTGGCGCACCTGCTGTGCTTCCACGAAGACCATAAGCAGGCCATCGAGGAGGCCGGCCACCTGTGCGGCCTGGATGCCGAAAAACTGGAGCAGATCGTCAGCAGCGCCGCCCGCCAGGTGGAGAAGTCTGCCGCCTACCTGGGCATCGACCTGGCCGGCGCCGACGATATCCCGACGCCGACCGCCTATGCGGCGCCGATGGTCGATCCGGTGCAGCAGCGGCTGTCCGAGGAAGTGCGCAATATGGTGCTGGTGTCCGAGATGGGCCAGACCTTCGCGCGCCAGCAGGGCGAAGCCGGCCTGCTGGATGCGATGACGCGCTCGGCGCGCATCCTGTTCGACTTTGAAAACGCCGTGGTGCTGCTGGAGAATCCGACCGGCCACGCGCTGCACGGCACCGCCACCGGCGAGCAGCAGCAGCGGCTGGCCGAATTCGTCATCCCGCTGAACAAAGGCGGCGTGGTGGCCGAGGCGGCGACGGAACGCAAGCTGACCTTCGTCAGCCGCGACTCGCAAGCCCTGAGCGTGGCCGAGGAACAGCTGTTCCGCATCCTCGGCAGCGAGGGCATGGTCTGCCTGCCGCTGGTGGCCAACCAGCGCTGCCTGGGCGTGTTGATCGGCGGCGCGCCGGCGTGGCAGATGGCCAGCTTCCAGAAGCGCGAGCGCTTCCTGCAATCGTTCGGCACCCAGGCCGCCGCCGCGCTGGAAACGGCGATCAGCGAGCGTGGCCACACCAGGCGCCAGATCGCCCACGTGGCCGAAGAATACCGTGAAGCCTCGCGCCGCGTGGTGCACGAGGTGAACAACCCGCTGTCGATCATCAAGAACTACCTGTCGGTGCTGGACGGCAAGCTGGCCAAGCGCGAGCCGGTGGTGGGCGAGATGTCCATCCTGAACGAGGAAATCGACCGCGTCGGACAACTGATCAACGGCCTGGCCGACCTGCAGCCGACCGAGAGCTCGCGCGTGACCGATGTCGGCCGCGTGGTGGATGACGTGCTGCGCCTGTTCCGCGCCACCGACTTCGTGCCGGCCTCGGTGCAGATCGTGGTGCGCATGCAGGAGGAGCCGGCCGAAATCGACGGCGACGCCGACCTGCTCAAGCAAATCCTGGTCAACCTGATCAAGAACGCCGTCGAAGCCCTGGCCGACGGCGGCAAGATCGAAATCTCGAACCGCGGCCACGTCAACCGCGAACGCAAGCTTTACCTGGAACTGGTGGTCAGCGACACCGGTCCGGGGCTGTCGGCCGAGGTGCTGGCCAATCTGTTCTCCGCAGTGCGCAGCACCAAGGAAGGCGCACACCACGGCCTGGGCCTGTCCATCGTCCACAGCCTGGTGAAGAAAATGCAGGGCCTGATCACCTGCCGCTCCGGTAAAACGGGTACCACCTTCGAAATCCTGCTGCCCGCCCGTGGCAGCACCAGTCAAGTCGCCGGCGTGCAAACGCGGGCGATGGATTCAGTTTAAGGCCATGATGAACCTGAACCCAGCCAGCCCAACCGCTGTCACTGCGGACGACCACGCCCCCGTCGCCCTCTCCACCGATAACTGCCCGCGCATCCTGCTCGTAGACGACGAGCCGCGTTTGCTGTCATCGCTGTACGAACTGCTGCGCGACCGCGACTACCATCTGGTGACGGCGACCTGCGGCAGCGAGGCGCTGGCCCAGCTGACCAAACTCAAATTCGACCTGATCCTGCTCGACCTGCGCCTGCCGGACATGAGCGGCCACGAGATCATGGACTTCATCAACGCCAAGGAGATCGACGGCGACGTCATCGTCATGAGCGGCGATGTCGGCATCGAGGCGGCCATCGGCGCGCTCAAGCGCGGCGCCTACGACTACCTGCGCAAGCCTTACAGCCGCGAGGAGCTGCTCAAGACGGTGGAGAACGCGCTGCAAAAGCGCCGCCTGGCCATCGACAACGAGCGCATCGCCTCCAAGCTGGAAAACTCGGAGAAGATGTACCGCTACCTGGTGGACAGCTCGCCGGACATCATCTACACCCTGAACCACGAAGGCAAGTTCACCTTCGTCAACGACCGCGTGCAGCAGCTGCTGGGCTTTACCCGCGAAGAACTGATCGGCCGCCACTACTCGGTGCTGGTGCATGACGAAGACCAGGAGCGCGCGCGCTACGCCTTCAACGAGCGCCGCGTCGACGAGCGGGCCTCGCGCAACGTCGAGCTGCGCCTGAAGTGCAACACCGGCAGCGGCATCGAGCGCACCTTCAACAACACGCTGATGACGATCTCGCTCAACGCGATCGGCATGCACATCCCCGACCATGAGGTGAAGAAGCACGAGTTCTTCGGCACCTACGGCGTGGCGCGCGACATCACCGACCGCAAGCGCGCCGAGGAAGTGATCTCCTACCAGGCCTACCACGACATCCTGACCGACCTGCCGAACCGCATGCTGTTCAAGGACCGCTTGGGCCTGGCCGTGATCCAGGCCAAGCGCAAGTTGACCGAGCTGGCGGTGATGTTCGTCGACCTGGACCGCTTCAAGCTGGTCAACGACACGCTGGGCCACGTCAAGGGCGACGAGCTGCTGCAGCAGGTCGCCACGCGCCTGAAGGATTGCCTGCGCCGCGGCGACACGCTGGCGCGCCAGGGCGGCGACGAGTTCACCATCGTGCTGCCGGAGCTGCGCGACCGCCAGGACGCCAAGGCCATCGCCGACAAATTCCTCGAAAGCCTGCACAAGCCGTTCGACCTCGATGGCCACGAGGTGCACATCTCGGCCTCGATCGGCATCGCGATCTATCCGGGCGACGGCGAGACCATCGACGAGCTGCTGCGCCATGCCGACATCGCCATGTACCAGGTCAAGGCGCTGGGCAAGAACGGCCACAGCTTCTATCACAACTCGATGCTGGACGTGTCGCACCAGAAGATCGCGCTGGAGCAGAGCCTGCGCAAGGCGCTGGAGCTGAACGAGCTGGAAATGTACTACCAGCCGCAGGTCGACGTCGCCAGCGGCCGCATCATCGGCGCCGAGGGCCTGATGCGCTGGAACCATCCGCAGCGCGGGCTGCTGTCGGCCGGCGAGTTCCTGCCGTTCGCCGAAGAGAATGGCCTGATGCTGCCGATCTCCGACTGGATGCTGGGCGCGCTGTGCCGCGACCTGCTGCAGTGGAACGCGGCCGGCGGCGAGGCGATCCGCCTGTCGCTGAACCTGTCGCCGCAATACCTGGACCGCGGCGACTTCTTCGAGAAGATGCGCGGCGCGCTGACGCGCTACGGCATTTCGCCGGCGCAGATCGAAGTCGAGATCACCGAGAACATCTGCATCCGCAATCCGCAGTACGCGATCGAGCAGCTGAACAAGTTGTGCCAGCTGGGCGTGTCGGTGGCGATCGACGATTTCGGCACCGGCTATTCGTCGCTGTCGTACCTGCACCGCTTCCCGATCCACACGATCAAGATCGACCAGTCCTTCGTCAAGGAGATCCACGACGAGAACGGCCACTACCCGGTGATCCTGGCGATCATCTCCATCGCGCGCGGCCTCGGCCTGCACCTGGTGGCCGAAGGCGTGGAGACCGAGGTGCAGGCGCGCTACCTGCAGGCGAACGGCTGCACCACGATGCAGGGCTATCTGTACCACCGGCCGATTTCACTGGCCAGCTTCATGGACGTGTTGCAGGACCAGGGGCGCCTGACGGCGATGCCCTCGGCGCATGTGCTGCACGTGGTTCCCAACCTAGACACCCAACCGGCAATGGTCGCGATCCAGGCCTGACGCAGCATAGAAAAACAGCATGACGAAATACGGTCCCAACGAAGCCGACGCAAATAGCGGCAGCACTTACACCGCCGAGTTCTTGCGCGTCAAGGGACTGGCCGAGCGTGGCGTGGCCAATGCCCAGCACAGCCTGGGCTTCATGTATTTCAACGGCCAGGGCGTGGCGCAGAGCTACGAGCTGGCGGTGGTCTGGTATCGCCAGGCCGCGCACTCCGGCCTGGAACACGCGCAGTACAACCTGGGCGTGATGTACCAGAAGGGCCAGGGCGTCGAGCAGAACTACCAGGAAGCGGCCGCGTGGTACCAGCTGGCGGCGGAGCAGGGCTATGCCGCCGCGCAGTACAACCTGGGCTGGCTGTACGCCAAGGGCCAGGGCGTGGACGCCGACACGCACAAGGCCATGCACTGGTTCAGCAAGGCGGCCGACCAGGGCGACGCCGGCGCGCAAAACAATCTCGGCATGATGTACGACACCGGCAAGGGCGTGCCGCAGGACTTCAAGCAGGCCATCGCCTGGTACCGCAAGGCGGCCGAGCAGGGCTATCCGCGCGCGCAGTTCAACCTCGGCCTGCGCTACGACAACGGCCAGGGCGTGCCGCAGGACGTCGGCCAGGCGATGTCCTGGTACCGCAAGGCGGCCGACCAGGGCTATGCGCCGGCGCAGTTCAACCTGGCGCTGCGCTTCGACAAGGGCGACGGCATCGCCCAGGACAGCCAGAAGGCCATCCTGTGGTATCGCCGCGCGGCCGAGCAGGACCATGCCAGCTCGCAGTTCAACCTGGGCCTGATCTACGACAACGGCCAGGGCGTGCCGCGCGACGAGCAGAAGGCGCTGGACTGGTATCGCAAGGCGGCCGAGCAGGGCCACGCGGCGGCGCAGAACAATCTGGGCCTGCGCTACGATCACGGCCAGGGCGTGGCGCAGGATTACGAGCAGGCGCAGTTCTGGTACCGCAAGGCGGCCGAGCAGGGCTTCCCCGGCGCGCAATACCACCTGGGCATGCTGTACGACGCCGGCCACGGCGTGGTGCAGGATCACCAGGAGGCGATCTTCTGGTACCGCAAGGCGGCCGACCAGGGGCATCTGCGGGCGCAGTTCGATCTGGGCCTGCGCTACGAAACCGGACGCGGCGTGCCGCGCGACGACCGCAAGGCGCTGGCCTGGTACCGCCGCGCCGCCGAGCAGGATTACGCGGCGGCCCAGTACAACCTGGGCCTGCTGTACGACAAGGACGACGGTCCGCAACCCGATTGCGCCCAGGCCAACGGCTGGTACGCCAAGGCCGCCGAGCAGGGCCACGCGCTGGCGCAGTTCACGCTGGGCCTGCGCTTCGACAACGGCCAGGGGCTGGCGCAGGACTATGCCCAGGCGCACCACTGGTATCTGAAGGCCGCCGGCCAGGGCCATGCGCGCGCGCAGTTCAACCTGGGGCTGATGTTCATGGTCGGCCAGGGCGTGCGCGCCGACCTGGCGCAAGCCTGGATGTGGCTGGCGATGGCCGAGCGCGGCGGCTACGCGGCCGCCGGACGTTATCTGAAAAACACCGCCGCGCGCATGGACGGCGCCCAGCTGGCCCAGGCGCGCGAACGGCTGGAACTGTTGCCCAGCTAAATCTTTGCCGTGCGGCAGCTCAAGTCGCGCTGATTATTGCCGATAGATAATCGACAACCGTCACTCCGTGGCGGCATCGAGAGCACACGGCATGCAGATCAACACCAACCTATCCGCACTGAACGCCCAGCGCAGCTATGCGCAGGCGGGCGAGGATATGGCCGTGCGCCTGCAAAAACTCTCCAGCGGCCAGCGCATCAATTCGGCGCGCGACGACGCCGCCGGCCTGGCCATCAGCGAGCGCATGAACGCCGGCATCAAGGGCCTGTACCAGGCGCGGCAAAACATCAACGACGGCATTTCCCTGCTCCAGGTGGCCGATGGCGCGGCCGGCCAGTTGCTGGAAAATTTCCAGCGCATGCGCGAGCTGGCGGTGCAGGCCGCCAACGACACCAACAGCAAGACCGACCGCGCCGCCATCCAGGGCGAGGTGGCCGCGCTGGTCGCGTCCAACGTGGACATCGTCGCCGGTGCCCGGTTTAACAACCTGGGCCTGCTGGACGGTTCGTTCTCGCAGCAGTTGCAGGTCGGCGCCAATGCCGACCAGACGCTGGCGCTGAGCATCCCGCCCGCGCTGGTGCCGACCGGCTTCAGCAAGGCGCTGGTCAACATCGCGCCGCAGCAGGCCACGGCGGTCGGCACGGCGGTGGTGGCGGCGATCGGCTATGGCGATGTGGTCATCAACGGCGTGGTGGTGGGGGCGTCGGCGGCCGGCGCGCAGCCGGGGCAGGGCGCCGCCAGCGCCTTCGCGGTGGCCGCCGCCATCAATGCCGCCAATGTGCGCAATGTGACGGCCAGCGCCAGCACCACGCTGTCCGGCGACGTCGGCGCCATCGGCGTGCTGGCGGCCGGCAGTTTTTCCATCAACGGCGTCAACATCGGCGCCATCGCCGGCGCCACCGCGGCGATCCGGGCGGCCACCGCCGCCGGCGCCATCAGCGCGGCGGCCGGCGCCAGCGGCGTGACGGCCAGCGC